>JAISET010000145.1 GCA_031264015.1 Deltaproteobacteria bacterium
ATTATCGTATTGAAGGAATGATTTATTGTGAATCAAAATCAGGAATAAGATATTGCAGAAAGGAAAATGATACTCCAGTATACTGGGGAGAAATGGATTTTGACAATCATTATTTTTCAAATAAAAAAGTTTATTCTGATAAAATTGCAAAACTTGGCATTAGATGTAATCAGAAATCAAGTGGACAAGTCATTTCTAGGCTAGAAGATATTTTTGGCCTAATGTATATTGATGAAGTTCAGGATATGGTAGGATGGGATTTAGAATTATTAAAATTATTGTTGAAAAGTAAAATACAATTAACAATGGTTGGCGATCCACGCCAAACAGTTTATAACACCCATTATGATTCAAAGCTAAAAAAATATAAAGATGGGAAAATAAGAGATTTTATTAACAATGACTGCAAAAAACTATGTCAAATCGATGAAATTACCTTAAAAAATTCATATAGGAATTCGGCTGAAATATGTTCTCTGTCTTCAAAATTATATTCAGATTTTCCAGTTTGTATCTCTAATTTAACTCACACATGTGAACATTCAGGGATTTTTTTTGTACGTGAGTCTGATGCTCAAGATTATTGTAAATTGACAAGACCTCTTCAATTAAGATGGAGCAGTCAGAAAAATGTTATTTCGCCAAATAAAGTGATGAATTTTGGTGATTCTAAAGGAGTTGAAGATCAACATGTTCTTATTTATCCAACTACCGAGATGTTAAAGTGGCTAAACGGCCATAATGTTTCACTTAAATTTGTTACAAAAGCTAAACTCTATGTAGCACTCACAAGAGCAATGTTTAGCATTGGGATAATTGTTGAAAATAACTTTATAAATAAAACGCAACATATTAAATTTTGGGATTCCGCTACTTCAATTCATAATTCTTATATAAAAAGTAAGCTAAATTTTGCGTAACTGTTCAGGTGCCCTCTCAAAGAAAACTCAACAGAGCGATTTTTCTTATGAAAATGCTCTCAAAAGAAATTCGTTACCCGCACATAAAGTATTCTAAACAAATTTTTAAACTTTAAAGATTCTTCATCAGGGCACTCTTCATCCAAAAAGGCTCTCTAAACAGGGGCACCTGAACGGTTACGTTTTTCAGATCTTTCGCAGATTTTTTTTGTCCCCAGGGGGCCTGCGCCTCCCCCGCCCGCCGGCGCCTCTTCCAACGACGATTTTTCGGAGTTTATTTTTAGCGGCTTCCGACGACCCGGTCGACGTCATGGCGGCGGACGGCTCCCCCGCCGACCTCAAGAGCGCCAAGACCGCCCCGGCGGACGTCGGCGACGTCTTCGCGGCGCCCTCGGCCAGGAAGATGCTCGAGCTCCCGGGGGTCGTCAGGCCGTCTCTGATCCCGCCGGACGTCAACATGCCGGAGACGACCGGCCCGGAGGCCCCGCGGATCCTGAAAAACACGCCCGGGGACGCCGGCCTCCCGGTCGTCTTCCCGACCTCCAACCAGGGGAGCCCGAGCGAGATCGAGGGCCTGTCCCCGGGGGCGGCGGACCGCGTCGCCAAGCCCTTCGAGGCCGTCGCGCCGCGCAAGAGGGCGGAGGCGCGCCTGACGCTCGGCAGGCAAAGAAGGGACCTCGAGGAAAAGAGCCTGGAGCCCAAGCTCCTCAACGACAATTTAAAGCTCGTGGCGGAGCGGGAGACCGCCAAGGCCGCCCGGCCGCGGGGCGCGGTCATGGAGGCCGCGGCGGACCTGGCGGAGGGCCGCGACGGCATCGCCGGGGGGCATGCCAGCCGGACCGCCAAGCGGCCGGAGCTCCTGCCGGGGGGGGTTGGGAGACACCGGTATCCGCGCCGGGCAGCCGCGGGACCGGGACCCGGGTCTGTTTTTACAGTCGGCGAGGCCGCGCGACCCGGGCAAAATCGCCGTCGGCGACGCCATCCTGAAAAAGCCGGGCCCGCCGGCCGCGGCCGAGTTCGAGGCCATGAGGGGCCGCGCCGTCATCGGCGCGGACATTATCGACAAGATCTGCGGGACCATGCCCGGCGACCGCCATCACTTTCCGGACCATGCGAGGTCCCCGGCCACGGCCCGCCGCGAGAAACGGGACGGCCCCGGCTGCCCGTGTTGTCTCTCCGGCCCCGGGACACCCCCGCGGGGGCGCCTGACGGCCGCGGCCGACGTCCGCGACGCCCCGGTCTCCCGGAGGCCCCGCAAGGAGCCCATGAGCCGCGGCCAGGCCGCCGGGGTCATCGAGGGGGAGTCCGGCCGGCGCTTCGACCCGAAGCTCGTCGAGGCCTTTCGGGAAGTCAAGGAAAAGTTCAAGACCTGACGGAACGTCCGAAGTTTTCTCGAAAACGGGGTTGACAAGCCGCAAGGCCGGCCGAAGGGCGGTTTCGTCGGGAAAGGCCAGGCCGGCTTTTCGGGGCGGGATCCAAGGGGGACGGATCCGACGGACTGACTCCGGGGGGCTGGTTTTATGTGGCCGGTTCAAACCGGGGGTTGAAATTCCGGGGCGGGCGGTCCGCCGGATCAAACCCGCCAAAATTGGAGGACCCCGCCGCCTCAAGGCGCGGCCTGATTCTCCATGGGGCGCGGGGCGGGGTCGGCCGGCGGGACGGGCCAGTCGCGGCCCCCGCTTTGGGAGGTGGGGGCGTCGTCCCCCGCGCGGCCCGGGTCGCCCGCGCCGCCGTCGGACGGCATGTCCCAGCCCAGGCCCTCGGCCCAGGGGACCCTGGGGCTGAAGACGTCGGCCAGGCCCCCCTCCTCGGCGCTCTCCAAGAGATTGGGGTTGACGACGATGACGGCCTCGGCCCTCAGGCCGGCCAGCCAGGTTCTGAAGGCCTCCTCGCCCACCTCCCGCTCGTAGGCGGCGCGGCCGGCGGCGGCCAGCTGCTCGGGGGTCAGGGGGCTGACGGGGCCCAGCACCTCGAAGACGGCCCAGGAGTCGCTCAGCCTCACCGGGTCGGTGAGCTTTATGTCCCCGGACATGGCCTTGACAAACTGCTCCTGCAGGCCGGCGGAGCGAAACATCTCCAGGGTGGCCGGGGCCTTGAGGTCGATGCTCATGGGCTCGGTGACCCGGACGGTCAGACCGGCGGCCCGGGCGGCCTCGGCCATGGTCTCGATGTCCCGGACTTTTCTATTGACCGTCAGATATTTGGCCGGGTCGTCAAGATCCTCGACCAGGAGGACTCTCACCCTGTAGGCGGCGGCCAGGTAGTGCCCGGCCAGATAGGCCCGCCAGAAGGTCCTCCAGCGGCCGCTCGAGGGCCTGGCCTCCCTCTGAAAGACCAGCCTGCCCATGGCCCGGTATAAAAGCTGCTTCTCGACCGCCCGGGCCAGGGAGACGCCGGAGGGGCTTTTGGCGGGCTGGCAGACGGCCCGGCGGTCGTCGCCGCGGCAGCCGAAGGACTTTCTGTAAGCCTCCAGCTGCTCCTCCACCTCGGCCTCGGCGATCCTGACCCCGGCCTTTCTGGCGGCCTGGCCGACCAGCTCCTCGTCGATGAGGCGGTCCAGAATCTGCCTGATGCTCTCCTGGCCGGCGCTCCCGCTCTCCCGGCTGTCCTGCCGCAGGTGGTAGCCGGAGACGATGACCTCCTCGATGGCCGAGCGGGGCAGGGGCTCCCCGTTGACCAGGGCCGCCGTCTGGGGGTCCCACAGCTGCCGGCTGTAGTGCCGCTGGAAGCCGTAGACCCCCGTGGCCAGGATGACCAGCAGAAGTGTCGGCAGGATGACGAACATTTTGAGGCGCTTGTGTTTCAAGCTCGGCTCCAATCCCTCTGGAAAAGCCGCGGGCGGGAGGGGGAAAAGAGGTCGACGGCGGCGCGGTGGAAAATACAATTGAAGAAAATATGCCGCCGACAGCGTCGGAGCCCGGCTCTTTCGGCCCGGGCCGACGCGAAGCTAAAATACCCTAGCACCTTTCAGCCGATAATTCAACGGCATATGTGAGCGTTTTTCTTCATTAAACAGGACCGGAACGTTAAAATAACGCTCATAGGCTATTATTCACAAATATAGGCAACAACCCCCGCACCCGCCATCTCGATAGAACCGTCAGGGACACAAAAAAGCGGCTTTAAGGCATGTCGCGCCGTCCCCTCCCCTTCCCGGCGCGACGTCCCTCCCGACCCCTCCCCGGCGCGACGCCCCTCCCCGCCCGGACACAAACCTCCGCCAAAGCGACCCGCCGAACCGACCGGCCCGCCTTCCCAAACCTCCGAAATCCGGCCGGGCCGTCCGGGAACGGCGCGGCGACCGCCCGCCTGGATGAGCGGGGGATGATTTTTTCAACGGCGGGTCGGAAGAAACATGCGAGGCGGAGGAGGCAGGAAGAAAAAGAGGCGGCGGAAGAGGAGGAGGTGGTGGTGGTGGCAGGATGAATTTTTTGGGGGCGGATTTTTGAGGCGGATTTCCGGGGGGAAAAAGTTTTTTTGGGGCGGCGGCCGGACGGCCGGATCGCCGGATGGAGGGATGGATGGATGTAGGGATGGAGGAGAGGTGGGGAGACGGCGGATTATTGTCGGGAATTTTAATTCCGCAAGACCTGTCAGGCGGCGGCGATTTTTTTGAAACAAATTTTTCGGGCGGCGGCGCTTTGAAGGACGGCCAGGTTTTGGGCCGCCGCCCGGGCGTTCTAGAGGTGGTGCAGGAACTCCCGCACCTGCTTGAGGAGGCGGCCCTGGCCCCGGTAGTCGGAGCGGGAGACAAACAGGCGGCCGTCGGGGGCCAGCTTGTTTTTGGGGTTGGAGGTGGCCAGGGTCAGGATCTTGGCCGGATCCCGGGGGCCCTCGGCGCCGAAGTTGATGATTAAGCCGTCGGGGCCCACCTCGAGGCCGCGGGCCCGGATTTTTTTTAGGAGGATCTTGATCTTGATCTGGTCGAGGAGGTTGACGGCCTCCGGGGGAGGGGGGCCGAAGCGGTCCCTCATCTCGGAGGAGATGTCGGTCACCTCGTCGAGTCTCCGCGAGGAGCTGAGCCGGCGATACAGGCCCAGGCGCGCCTCGGTGTCGGGGGCGTAGGCCTCGGGCAGGTAGCTGGGCAGCCCCGTGACCACGTCGGGCTCGTAGTCGTCGTCGGCGGGGGGCTCGTTTTTCAGCTCCCGGACGGCCTGCTCCATCAGCTGGGAGTACATCTCGAAACCCACCAGGGCGGCCTGGCCGGACTGGGCGGCGCCCAAAATGTTGCCGCTGCCGCGGATCTGCATGTCGTGGAGGGCGATCTGGTAGCCGCTTCCCAGATCCGAGTGGTCCAGGAGGGCCTTGAGGCGCTTGCGGGCGTCTCCGGACAGCGTGTCCGGGTCGTCCACCATCAGATGGCAGTAGGCCTGGACGGAGCCCCGGCCCACCCGGCCCCTCAGCTGATATAACTGGGCCAGGCCGAAACGGTCGGCCTGGTCGATGATGATGGTGTTGGCGGAGGGGAAGTCCAGACCCGACTCGACGATGGTCGTGCTGACCCAGACGTCTATCTGGCGGTTTAAAAACTTCTCCATGACGAGCTCCAGGTCCCTGGACGTCATGCGCCCGTGCCCGACGCCGAAGCGCGTCAGGGGCATCAAAACTTTCAGGCGGTCCACCCAGTACTGGATGTCTTTAATACGGTTGTGGATCAAAAACACCTGGCCTCCCCGGGCCAGCTCCACGTCGATGGCCTCGGCCACGGCCTCGTCGCTGCCCCGCAGCAGGGTGGTTTTGACGGCCAGGCGGTCCCTGGGCGACGTCTCAATCACCGACATGTCCCGGATGCCGTTTAAGGACATGGAAAGAGACCGGGGGATGGGGGTCGCGGACATGGACAAAACGTCCACCTGGGCCCGGAACCTCTTCAGGCGCTCCTTGTCCTTGACCCCGAAGCGGTGCTCCTCGTCGATGACCAGGAGGCCCAGGTCGTGAAACTGGACGTCCTTCTGCAAAAGCCGGTGGGTCCCGATGACGATGTCCAGGCGGCCCGCGGCCAGGTCGGCCAGCAATTTTTTCTGCTCGGGGGGTTTTTTGAAGCGCGACAGGCTCCCGACGACGACGGGCCAGTCCTTGAACCTCTCGACGAAGCTCCGCTCGTGCTGCTCGGCCAGAATGGTGGTGGGGACCAGGACGGCCACCTGCTTGCCCTCGCAGACCACTTTGAAGGCCGCCCGCATGGCCACCTCGGTCTTGCCGTAGCCCACGTCCCCGCAGACCAGCCGGTCCATGGGCCTGGGGGCGGCCAGATCGCCGAGGACCTCGTCGATGGACCTCTCCTGGTCGGGGGTGGCCTCGTAGGCGAAGGCGGCCTCGAACTCCCGCAGATCCTGGTCCCGCTCGGAAAACGCGTGGCCCGGGGTGACCTCCCGCTGGGCGTAGAGCTTGACGAGCTCCTCGGCCATCTCCCTGATATTGTCCTTGACCTTTAATTTCAGCTTCTCCCAGGAGCCCGAGCCTAATTTGTCCAATAGCGGCGGACGGTCGGTGGCCCCGACGTACTTGGTCACCGAGGCGAAGCGCTCCACCGGCACGTGCAGGACGTCCCCGCCCTTGTAGACCAGGTGCAGGAAGTCGCCCTTCTGGCCGGTGGACAAGACCAGGCTCTCCAGGCCCAGATACTGCCCGATGCCGTGCTCGTTGTGGACGACGAAGTCCCCCACGGCCAGGTCCTTCAGACTGGCGAACCCCTTGAGCCCCCTGAACTCCTCGGCGGCGCGTCTTCTGGCCCTGAGCCTGGCCCCGAAGACGTCCTCCTCGGAGATGAAGGCCGTCCGGTCGTAGTCGGCCACGAAGCCCGCCGAGAGCTGCCCCACCAGCATGTCGAGACCCGAGGAGCCCTCGTCTATTTTCATCAGGGCCTCGCGGGAGCTGACCGAGAGGTCGTACTCGACCAGGAGCTCGGCGAGCCTTTTTAACTGCTCCCTCGTCCGCAGGACCAGCCCCACCCGGAACCCGCGGTCGAGCAAACTCCTGACCCGGGCCACCATGGGGGCCAGCAGGCCGGAGCCCTGGCCGCCGGGGGCGGCCCGGGCCCGCAGGTCGTCGTTGGTCTGGCAGGGAAAGTCGACGAGGCGGTCGTAGGTCCCGTCACCCGCGACGGGCAGCTCCCCAACCCCGACGTACCCAAACCCCGGGGAGGCCAGCAGGTCTTTAAAATAATCCGGCCCCCGGAACAGCTCCGCCAGCTCCAGGTGCGGCCGCTCCTCGAGCTCCAGCCTCTGGAAATGGTTGTGGAGCCTCAGCCACCAGGCCTCGGCCGCCTCCCTGAGCCTCCCCGGCTCCAAAGCGAAGAGCAGCCCCCCCTGGTCGGAGCCGGAATTATTGTTGTTTTTATGGCCGCCGCCGGCGGAATTAAAACTTTTGTCGCCGCCGCCGGGGCCGGCCTTGCCGACGCGGCCGGGGGCGCCCAGATAGTCGAAGACGGTGGCCCCGACCGGGCTCCACAGGGGGCCCCAGTTGTCGGTGTCGGCCACCAGGGCCCCGCTCCGGAAAAACTCGACGGTGCGCTCCCACAAAAGTCCCAGCCAGCCCTTCTCCCGGGCGAGACTCTCCAGGGCCTCGGCGCCTCTCTCCAGGCTCGCCCGGTCCCTGGGGGCGGGGGCGGCGGGGGTGAGGACGGCCCGCTCCAGGGCCCCCACCGACTTCTGGTCGTCGGCGCGAAACGATCTGATGGACTCCACGTCGTCCCCGAAAAAATCAAGTCTGACCGGCCGCTCGCAGCCGGCGGGCCAGACGTCGATCAGGCCGCCCCGGACCGCGTAGTCGCAGGGGTACTCCACCTGGCCCACCCGGTGGTAGCCGCCGTCGGCCAGCCGGCGGTTGAGGTCCTCGAAGTCCATGGTCTGCCCGACGGTTATCTCCAGGGTCCTGCCTAACAAAACCTCGGGGCTCGGCACCCTGGCCATGGCCGCCGCCATGGAGGCCACCACCACGGCCCCTTTTTGTTCGGCGCCCGCCCCCCGGACCGGCTCGGCCAGGGTGTGCAGGGCGCGCAGACGCTCGGCCATGGGCCCCGGGGAGACGACCTGGTCCATGAACGGCCTGGACTCCACCAGCGGCAGGGGGACGATGCTGCCCCCGCCCCAGAAGAAGGCCAGATCCCCCGCGAAATCCTCGGCCTCCACGGGGGTGGCCGCCAGCACCAGGACCCTCCTGCCCTTCAGCTCGCCCTCCATCAGCCCCGCCAGCAGCCTGGCGAAGGCCGGGCGGCTCAGACCCGTCAGGCCGATCTTGCCGGTCAGGTCGGAGGTCAGGGCCGCCAGGGGGGAGCCGTCGGAGCCGTCATGGCCGGACGGGCGGCCCGGGGCGGGCGCCCCGGTCGCGCTGGCCCGCCCGGGGTCGACGGCGGCGGGGGAGTCGGTGTCGTCGGTCGTCGTCATTCGTCACAACCCAAAAAAAGCCGCCCCGGCCGGAGCAAATCGGCCGGGGGAACGCAGGGGACGTCAAATCGGAGCCAAGACAGTTCCGGAGAAAAAAGCCGGAAACTCGAAAAAAGTCGGAAACCCGAAAAAAGTCGCCGGCCCGGAAAAAAAGTCCGAGCCCGCCCCAAAAAAGGGAGCCCGCCAAAAGAAGTCGAAGTCCCGAAAAAACTCGGGGAACTGGAAAAAAGCCATGGTCAGGAAAATTTATTCAAGCGACTCTCACTTATGTCTTTATGGTTTTCACGCATGTTTCCGCAACTTTTACCAGCCCGAGACCATACTTTAAAGGCATTGTCTTGCCAAACCCTTTTGGCGTGCAAACGACAAAACCACCCCTCCCCGACGGACTCGGGGGGCGGGGGCGGCGGGGGGCCGAAGAAGCCCGGACAAGCAGGCCGGGACAAGCCGACCCTGGCGGCCGGAAGAGAGGCGGGCCGAGGCTCAATATAGCAACACCCAAGGACAAAAATCAAGAAAAACGGCGGGGACCGGCATTCCCGGAGGGTCCGGGAGAAAAAGATCCCGAGGGTGAAAAAACCTTTTTCACCACCAAAAAAGCGGGCCTGGCCGACCCCGGTCTGGCGGGCGACAGCGGACGGCGGCGGCGCCGGCTGAAAACTTTCCGACATGGACAAATATCACGAGCTTTTCCACAACCAGACAATGAAACGTTCAAATACTAAAAAATATGACCATGAAAAAATGATGTGATTCAAGCTAGACACAAAAATAACTTCCATGGGCGTCGCGACAAATTCATGAAGGCGACGGAATGAGGGTATGGGAAATGAAAGGATGGAATAGGAAAATGAAAATGAAAAGGAAAGGAAAGGAAAGGAAAGGAAAGGAAAGGGAAAAAGCGAAAAACAAGCGGCGGCAGTCCTCCCGGCCGCGGGAACGTCTCTTTCGGGCGCGAAAATATGCGGCGGCCGACGCCCGGGGGGGGCGGGGGCCGCCGGGGTCGAAGGCTCGGCGTCGGGGGCCCGGGTCCTGGCGGCGGGGCCGCGGTTACGCGAGGGGCGTCCCGAACGGCGGCGTCGGGCAGACGACATTCTCGTCGGAATCGGGGCGGTTGAAGGGCAGCGGCTGCTCCTGCATGCGCAGCTCGTTTAAGATGATGCCCAGCCAGCTGCGGACCTCCCTGGTCTTGGAGTAGTACTCGGCGACCATGGCGCTGCAGTCGGCGGGGTCGGGGCCGGACTCGAACAGCCGGTCGAGGTCGTCGAAGGTGGTCCAGAGGTACTCGGCGGGGTATAAGTCCATGGCCCCGGGGAAGTTGTAGATCAGAGGCCGGCAGCCGCGGCTCATGGCCTCCAGAAGACCCACGCCCTGGCTCTCGTTGAGGCTGGAGCAGAGGATGTAGTCCTTGTCGGCCAGCCACCTGTCGGCGTCGGAGATGTGGCCGTAGAACTTGACCCGGTCGCCGAGGCCCGCCGCCTCGATGAAGTGGGGCATGCCGATCTCGTAGCGCTTGTCCTGGAAGGTGCCGGCCACGTGCAGGGTCAGGTCGGGGCGGGTTTTGGCCAGGTGCGAGAAGGCGTGGAGCATGAGCATGGGGTCCTTCTTGTAGGAGATGAACCCCAGAAAAGCAATTTTGGCCTCCCCGCCGGGCTTGGGCTCCCGCGGGACGAAGGAGAAGCGCTTGACGTCGATCCCGTTGCGGATGACGTGCAGCCTGCGGTTGGCGGCCGAGGCGATGTTCTTGTTTAAAAAGAGCTCCTTCATGAACGTGGAGACGAAGACGATGTCGCTGGCCATGGAGAAGTCGATCTTCTCCACCAGGCCGTCGTAGATCTCGTAGCTGTGCAGCCTGACGGCCACCTGCCTGTAGCGCCCCCGGCCCATGTCCCGAAAGCGGAAGAGGTTCTTTTGGGAGAGAATCAGCTGGGTCAGCTGGTTGCCCCACTCCAGCCAGACGAAGTCGGCCCCCTCGACGGCCCGGAAGTGGTCCTCGGGCCTGGCGGAGACGCAGGTGACGGTCCGGCAGTAGGGTTCGAGCATCCTGATGATGTCGTAAATGAAGCCGTCCATTCCCGGGGCGCAGCAGCAGCAGATGTTCACCCTGCCCCTGACCGCCGAGGGCTTGGGCAGGCCGGTGATCTCCGCCCTGATGTCCCGGTACTTGACCTCCCGGCCGAACTTGGCGTGAATCAGCGCCTGGTCGATCATCCTGGCCGCGTCGTCCAGCCTGCCCAGCTCCTTGTAGGTCTGGGCGGCGAAGGCCAGGGCGGTGTCCTCCTCGTCGCGGCCGACCATGTAGGCGGCGAGGGCCTTGAGGCATTCGTCCTCCATCTTGGACGCGGCCAGGACCAGGATCTGGCTTCTCAGGGCCTCGACGTGATGCGGCTTGAGCCTGAGGATGGTGGAGAAGGCCTCCAGCGCCTCGTCCAGCTTGCGCGTCTCGAAACAGACCACCCCGAAGCCCATGAGCCCCCGGATGTTCTCCGGCTCGGCCAGCAGGACCATATTGAAGGCTCTGTAGGACTCCTCCCACTTTTTGTCCTTGGCGAGACTTTCCGCTCCCAACAGGGCTTGCAACATCTGGAACCACCTTTGCGGCAAAAAAAGGGCCCGCTCTCCGGGTCTTTTCGGGGGATTAAACTGGACCGGCGGCGACGATAAAAAATGACGGAAAAAATAATTCGGACGAGAGAGAGCAAAATTCAGGCCGGCGGCCGGGCCGCCCGGACAAACCGGAGGGGCCGCCCGGACAAACTCCGCGCGGTTGACATTATAGCAAAAATCAGCCCCGGGGCCAAAACTTAGCGGCCAAAATTTCTAAATTATCCGCAAATTCCCAAAAATCGCGGCCGGGACGCCGGGGGACGCCCCCCCTCCCGCCCCCGCCTTTTTTGTCCGGCGGGCCCCTTCGCGGTATAATCAGCCGACGTCAAAGAGCGCCAGCCATAAGGGAGAGGGCGCCGGGAGCACCATTTCTCATGAACATCACCGTCGTCGGCTCGGGGGCCATGGGCAGCCTCTACGGGGCCCGCCTGTCGGCCGAAAACCGCGTGAGCCTCATAGACCGCCACCAGGACCACGTGGAGGCCGTCATGGGGAGGGGGCTCGCAGTCCGCCGGCCCGGCGGGGAGGAGCGGGTCTACAAAGACAACCTGTCGGCGGCGACCAATTCTTCCAACCTGGGCCCCCAGGACCTGGTCGTCATTTTCGTCAAGGCGACCTCCACCTTCGAGGCCCTCGAGGAAAACCTCCCGCTGGTCGGCCCCGACACCATGGTCGCCACCCTGCAGAACGGGCTGGGCAACGTCGAGCAGCTGGAAAAACTCGTCCCCCGAAAACAAATCATCGCCGGGACCACCTCTTTCGGGGCCGCGAGGACCGGCCCGGGCCAAATTTTTCTGGCGGGCCTCGGGGCGACGACAGCCGGGGAATTGGACGGCGGGCCCACGCCCAGGCTGGAAAAATTAGTCGCCCTCCTCAACGACGCCGGCCTCAACGCCTCGGCCACCTCCAACGTCCTGGGGCAGATCTGGACCAAGCTGATCGTCAACGCCGCCGTCAACGCCCCCTGCGCCGTCCTGAACCTAAAAAACGGGGCTTTGATAGAGTCCGAGGCCGGGGCGAGACTGCTGGCCTCGGCCGCCGGGGAGGCCCGGGACGTGGCCCTGGCCCTGGGCGTCGCCCTGGAGACCCCCGACCCCGTCGCCCTGGCCGCCGAGATCTGCCGCAGGACCGCCGGCAACACCTGCTCCATGCTCCAGGACGTGCTGGCCGGCAAAAGGACCGAGATCGAGGCCATCAACGGGGAGGTCGCCCGCCTGGGGGAAAAAATCGGCGTCCCGGCCCCCCTCAACGCCGCCCTGGCCGAGATGGTCAGGGTGCTGGAGGAAAGCCGGCGGACGGGATCATGACGGGAAATTTATCGGCGGACGGGATCATGACGGGGAATTTAGAGGGAAAGACTTTATAGGGACCAAGTTTATAGAAAAATAGAGATGCAAGCCATTTAGACATGCTATTTTTATTTTTATATATACTTTTTAAGCTATATTTTCCTATGGAACACTCCCCTCACCTTCAATAAATTTCCACCCTCTTTTTTAAAAAAAACTCTCGCCTCCAAAAAAAAATCCACTCTATTCCAAAAAAACTCCCCTCTCCTCCAAAAAAGTCCTCTTCATTCCAAAAAACTCCCCTTACCTCCAAAAAAGTCCCCTCGTCTCCAAAAAAGTCCCCTCGCCTCCAAAAAAGTCCCCCCGCCTCCAAAAAAGTCCCCCCCGCGCCAAAAACCCCCCTCCCTTCCATAAAAACAACTTTTTCGCGCGGCGCCCCGGACAGGCGCGGAAAGGTTCCAAAAAGTTTTCCAAGCGGCCTCCGACGCCGGAAACACCCCGAAAACTTTGCTTTTTGCTGGAGTTCGGGGGCGGGTTGGGCTATAATTAATCGCCGTCCCGCCCCGGCGGGCTTTTTTCGCGGCCCGCGCCCCCCTTTCTCCCCGCCCCGGGAAAAAACGCGGAGCCGGCCGCCCCGGGGAGCCGGCCGAAGCATGCCCGGCCGTCCCGAACCCCCGCCAAGCCTAATTTCCTCCGGGCCCGGCCGCCGAATTTAGGCTTCTTTTTTTGGCTCGAGGCCGCCCCGCCCTGTTTTCGGGGACTTTTTGCTCCCGCCGCCTCGATTCTAACGATCTTTTATCTCCCCGCCCCGCCCCGCCCCCGACGACCGGCCGGCCGTCAGGACGGCGGCGGGGAAAAAACGAGCGAAAAAAGATTTTTTTCCCCCATATTGACATCCGCCTTGCCGGCAATGGTCCCAAGGCTTTTTTAAACCCCGACCCAGCGAAGAGGAGCTGACCGCCAGTGAATCACGACATCAAAGACCCCGGCCTGGCCGCCAAGGGCAAGGACAGGATTGAATGGGCCGCCCAGAGCATGCCCGTTCTGGACCTGATCAAGGCCCGTTTCGCCAAGGAAAAACCCCTCCAGGGCCTCAGGCTCGGCTTGTGCCTTCATGTGACGACGGAGACGGCCTCCCTGTGCCGCGCCCTCAAGGCCGGGGGCGGGGAGGTCTATCTCTGCGCCTCCAACCCCCTGTCCACCCAGGACGACGTGGCCGCCTCCCTGGTCAAGGACGACGGGATCCCCGTCTTCGCCATTAAGGGCGAGGACAACAAGACCTACTACAAGCACATCCACGCGGTCCTGGACGCCAGGCCGCACCTCACCATGGACGACGGGGCCGACCTGCTCTCCACCCTGCACGCCGAGAAGCCGGAGCTTTTGGCGGGCGTCCTGGGCGGCACCGAGGAGACGACCACCGGGGTCATCAGGCTGCGGGCCATGGCGGCCGAGGGGGCCCTCAAGTACCCCGTGGTGGCCGTCAACGACGCCATGACCAAGCACTTTTTCGACAACCGCTACGGGACCGGCCAGAGCACCCTGGACGGCATCGTCCGCGCCACCAACCGGCTGGTCGCGGGCTCCGTCTTCGTGGTGGCCGGCTACGGCTGGTGCGGCCGCGGCGTGGCCAAGCGGGCCTCCGGCATGGGCGCCCGGGTGGTGGTCACCGAGGTCGACCCCCTGAAGGCCCTGGAGGCCATCATGGACGGCTTCGACGTCATGCCCCTGGCCGAGGCCTCCAAGGTCGGCGACTTCTTCGTCACGGTGACCGGCGACATCAACGTCATCAGGCCCGAGCACTTCCGGGTCATGAAGAGCGGCGCCATCGTCTGCAACTCCGGCCACTTCAACGTGGAGCTGGACCTCGACGGCCTGGCCAAGATCGCCAAGACCCGCCGGGCGGTCCGCGACTTCGTGGAGGAGTTCCAGATCGAGGGGGGGCCCGCCGTCTACATTCTGGGCGAGGGCCGCCTGGTCAACCTGGCCGCCGCCGAGGGGCACCCCTCCAGCGTCATGGACATGAGCTTCGCCAACCAGGCCCTGGCCGCCGAATACGTCAACCAAAACAAGGGCCGGCTCCCCCTGGACGTCTTCCCCGTCCCGGCCCCCCTGGACCAGGAGATCGCCCGCCTGAAACTCAAGGCCATGGGCTACTCCATCGACGCGCTGACCGAGGAGCAAAGCAAGTACCTGGCCTCCTGGCAGTTCGGCACCTGAGGGCGCCCGAGGGTCTTTCGGCGACCCTTTTTCCCGCGTCCCCCGGGCCGGTCCCGGGGGCGCGGACATAAAGACCGACGCTTGAAGACAATTTTGCCCGGACTTTAAATTAAACCTGATTAGACTTGGAATAGCATCCGACAGATTTTTTGAATAGCTTCCGACAGATTTTTTCCTTTTTTTTTTGGGCGCGACCGTCCGCGCGGTTCCGCGCCCGCGGCGGCGCCCCCGCCTTCAGCCCGCCGGAGCCCCGGAGCCCCCGGGCCCCGAAAGTTGACCGGCGTCGCGTCATGGTTGCAAGACTTCACATGCTGCTCGACAACTCGACCCGTCCCTCCGTCCGCGTCGCCCGGGCCGGCCGCCGGGCCCCCCGGACCGGCCGTTCTTTCCGCCCGCGGTCAGACGCTTTTATCAGCTTGAAAACAAACCGTTTTTTCGGGGCGAAAACCATCCGGCTTGTCGTCGCCGCCATGGTCCTGACCATGCTTCTGGCCGTCCCGTGCCTGACGCCGGGCGTCGTCATGGCCCGGGAGCAGACCCGCCGGGACCTGGAGCTCAAACTGGACTTCCTCAAGCACGAGTTCGAGGGCGAGCTCGAGGGGGTGGACGACCAGAAGCAGATCTCCGCTTTGGCGCTCAGGGCCTCGGGCCGGGCTTTTTTAGCCTCCGCCACCCTGGCCGACGAGGGCAACGAGCGCTTCGACGCCGAGGAGATCCTGCGGCGGTTCGACCAGGACTGGAACAAGCGGGACGCCTCCTGGGCGGCCAGGGAGGGTCTGGCCCTGCGGCTCTATTTCGAGGCGGCGGCCCGGCTGGCGGCCAGGCTGGCCCTGCGCTCCCTGGACATGAAGGCCGCCGACGACCTGCGGGAATTTTTCAACCAGGCCAAGACCCGGCAAAAGGAGGAAGGCCACCTGACCGCGACCGCCATAGAGGCCGAGGAAAAGGTCCTCTGGTCCAACCGCCTCTGCACCCTGACGACGATTCTGGGCGGCATGGTGCTAAGCGCCCCCCGGAAGGACGAGCTTGACAACATCGTCGAGGACCTCCTGAACAGGGCCGAGGTGGTGGCGGCCAGGACCGACATCCACTACCAGGCCAAGATGGAGCTTCTTTATTTAAACGACGCCCAGGGCCTGACCTCCATTTTGTTTCTCCTGGCCGGGGCCGCCGGCTCCCCCGTCGCCAGGGAGGCCGCGCAGCTCGAGGAGCTCTGGCGGGGGCACGTCTCCCAGCCGGGCACCCAGGTCTCCGACATGCTCAGCCTCACCTGGGTGGCCAACACCCAGATAGCCCTGCCCCTGGCCTGGTGGCTGGCCGCCGACCCCGGCGCCGTCCCGGGCGGGCGGGCGGGCGCGTCCGGCCAGGCGGGCCCGCCTCCGAGGAAAAAATAGTTGGAAAAAATTTCGGCGGTCGCCTGGCCGCCGAAATTTTTTAAAAATAACGCTCGCAAAAATAATCGTCCGGATTTGACGCCACCAGCCGGGGACGGCTCCGAAAAAAACGGCCGTCATCCCGCCGCCCGCCGCGCCGGCAGCCTCCGCCCGGCCGCCGGACCGCGGCCGGCCCCGACCCCCAGCCTTTCCTGATCCCGCCTGTCAGTCTCGGACGTCGCCCGGAGCGTGATCAAACGCTGAAAAAGCGACGGTCGGGGCGACCACCCCCGCCGCCCCGCCGGCTAGCAATCATCCGGACCGTGCAGCAGGAAGGAGACGTTGTCGCCGCAGTTGGCGTCGACCAGGCTGTCGGCCAAAATCAGCGCCCCGTCCTCCAGACTGTCCGCGGCCAGACACTCCTCCAGAAAGTCGTCGTCCAGGCTCTCCCAAACCCCGTCGGAGCAGATGAAAAACACGTCCAGCGGGTCGAGCCTGACCAGCCTGGTAAAAAGCTCAACCTGGGGGTTGCCCTGCTGCACGGCGCTGGTGATGAGATGCCTCTGGGGGTGGGTCCTGATGTCCTCGAAGTCGATCAGGCCGTCCAGGTACAGCCCGTAGACCCTGGAGTGGTCCCGGGTGAGCATCTCCAACAAGCCCCGCCTCTGACGATAGACCCGGCAGTCGCCGCAGTTGAAGACCAGGGCGCTGTCCCCCAGCCGCCAGACTCCGGCCACGGTGGCGCCCATGCCCCGGAGGTCGGGACGCTCGAGGGCCATGCGGTCGTACTCCCCGACGGTGTCGTAAAGATTCTCCAAAATCAGCCCGCGGCCGGTGTCGTCCGCCCCGGAGACGGCCGGGGGCAGGCGCCTGAGACCTTCCAAAACGGCCGCGGCGGCCTGGGCCCCGCCCGGCCCCCCGCCCATGCCGTCGGCCACGGCCAGCACCGCCCCCGGCTCGGTGGCCACCATGGGGGCGTCCATGGACAAGGCGCCTCCCCCGTAGAGCCCCCCGGCCAGGACGGCGTCCTCGTTGGCGTCGCGGTCGAAGCCGGTGTTGGTGAAAAAGATGGTGGTCATGTCCGTCCGATCGCCGGGGCGCCCCCGCCGGCCGTCGGACAATCAGTCGTCGGACGCATGACGGGAGCCGCCGCCTGGCTGATAAAAAAAGGACCCGGGCGCGGGCTGGCCGTTCGAACTTACAAAAAGCTGGCGGACAGGACAATAGGAAAAACTTGAGTGATCCTGCCGGTAAAAAATCAACTTCTAACGACCAAGCGCTTAAATTTTAGCCCGAAACACATCGGACGTCAACAAAATACGAGCTTATGCCACACACGGGGCGTAAAAAAAAATGGCCGCCCCCCGTAAGCGTTCACGGGGTCCCTGGTGACCCCTGCCAGGGTTGGGGCTGGACCCGAGTCCAGGACCTACTCTGGGATGAAAATTGCCATCAAGATTTCTGTCTCCAGGGCTAATTTATCACCTTCAATGTCAAATTTTTATGGCAAGAGAAAAAATTAAACGCTAAGGCTTGACAAATTTAATTTTTGCCATATAATTTCAATTATTAGCCCTCGAATTAAACCTATAAGAAAAGGTTTTACGTCCTCTGAGGCTCCTCTTGAGCCACTCTCTAGCTGTCCTCTCCCAAAAATTATTCCTTTAAATCCTATTTCTCATGGTCCTCAAATACAGACTTTTGACCCTTTGACCAAGTTGAAGGGTGAGGAGAGCTATAGTAGAGATTCTAACCAAGAGCAAAACGTTGCTCAGCTTGGACATGATCCCAATGCGTGTCAAAATAATATTTCTCCGAGCCCTGGATACGATGACTTAAAAATGGAAAACCAGCTACTTAGGTCACTGCTTTTGAAATCGGATGACTTAAGAATGGAAAACCAGCTATTTAGGGTCTGTAAAAAAAATGTTTACATTTTGAATTCAATGTGTTACCCTACCTCTAGTGACCTTGACAGGAGGTAGGCAATGGATATTGTAGATAGAGATAAATTAGCACAAAGTATCGATGAAATCTTCCCGCACCTTAACGAAAGATCAACAGGTAAAAACCCCAGTCTGTTCATTTTAAAGACATTTAACTACTATATCTTGTATTTTCCCTTAATTAAATTCACTATATATAGTGCTGAATTTGGCACTAAGAAAAAAATAGGGACTTTTTACCGGTTGATCAACGAAAGACAGCGTCGTTTATTCGCTGCTTCTCAAGCTAAAAAGCTTGGCCATGCTTGATTGACCCCATTATGGTCCGTAAGAACGAGGATAAGGTAGATTTATATTTCATCGCAGATGGCGAGGCGTTAGAAGACTTGTTTAGCTCTGAATGCTGAGAAAATCGGATACGATAAGCTTAAATGCGTTATTGTCGAAAACGATTCTCAAGTATGCGATCTGATAGCATTAACCAAGAACTTTAAGCGTGAAGCAAGGAACAAGAGGGTCGCGACTTTCAGCGAGAACTGCGAAATGAACATAAAGCGAGCGAATGAACTAATGCCAATCGGCAAAACAGGGGGGGGGGCAACTGCAACAGTAGTGGATTTGTTTTGTGGAATCGGCGGCTTGACTCACGGCCTCCTTCTTGCAGGACTAAATGTATTAGCTGGCATCGACTTAGATTTATCTTGTAGACATGCGTATGAATACAATAACGGTAGCGCTCGATTTATATGTGCCGATCTGTCATCCCTTTCCCCTGCAGTAATAGCGGCGTTGTACCCTGCCGATGGCATTCGTGTGTTGGTGGGTTGTGCTCCTTGTCAGCCCTTTTCAAAGTACACCAAGCGGTACCGTAAAGGTGAGCAAAACGGCGGTCGCGAAAATGACGATTGGCAGTGTGACAATAAATGGAGATTAATTTATTCTTTCTCTGACATTGTTGAACACATTAGACCGGAAATAGTGTCGATTGAAAACGTTCCAGAGTTAGCTACTGAAAAGGTGTTTGCCGACTTTCACTGTGCTCTCTTGCGGCTTGGCTATAATGTTAGTCACAGCGTAGCGTATTGTCCTGATTATGGCGTATCTCAAAATCGTCGTCGTCTGGTGTTGTTAGCATCCCTTTTTGGCAATTTATCTCTGATAAAGCCGATACATAATGATGGCAATTATCCTACCGTTAGAGAGTGTATAGGTGATTTGCCCCATGTAGTCGCAGGTGCTGAAAACACTGAAGATAAACTGCATTCGGCATCTGAATTGTCCCCAATAAATCTTCGGAGGATTCGTAGCTCAGTACCGGGCGGGACGTGGCACGATTGGGACGATAGTCTCCAATTGAAGTGCCATAAAAAAAGTACAGGTCAAACGTATACATCTATTTACGGACGCATGACTTGGGATGCACCATCGCCGACAATCACAACGCAGTTTTTTGGTTATGGAAACGGTCGGTTCGGGCATCCAGAACAGGACAGAGCCCTAACTTTGCGTGAGGGGGCTTTGTTGCAATCTTTCCCGCCTGATTACTCATTCGTTGACCCGGAATGGGCGTTTAACAGACGTAAAGTCGGTGTCCATATTGGCAATGCCGTTCCTGTTGAGCTCGGAAGAGCCATTGGTGAGAGTATTAAAATTCATATTTCGGAGGCTAACGTCAATGAACAGCAATGAAACAGGTGCGGATATCAATTCGGGTTCCAAGGACGAGAGCATTATCAACCAAATTAATCAATTACGAAGTGAGGTTGATTATAATACCCGTGACTACGCGATTGATTTCTTGGTCACGCAATTTAAAAAAGGAGAGTTTTTTATCAATAGCGATTATCAGCGGAAATTCGTTTGGGATAATCAACGTAAGTGTCGATTTATAGAATCGATACTTCTTGGGTATCCCATACCGTTTATGTTCTTTTCGGATAACGATGACGGGCGTTGTGATATCGTTGACGGCGCACAGCGCACGTCCACGTTGGAAGAGTTCTTAAATAACGATTTGGTTTTGACGGATTTAAAAAAACTTTTCGAATTGAATTCTTTGACTTTCGACTGTTTACCGTTGCCGATTCAGCGAAAATTCAACAAAACAACTTTGCGTATCATCGTTTTGGAGGAGGGGACATCGCTTGATGTCAGGCAAGAAATATTCAATCGGATTAATACATCCGGATTGTCGTTGAATCCAACGGAAACTCGTCGTGGTGCGTTGAGGGGTGAGTTTATGGAATTTATGGAAGAGTGTTCGAAAAATCTTCTTTTTCAACAGCTATGCCCGATGAGCGAGCTCACTAAAGCTCGCCATGAAGATATTGAACTTATCACGCGTTTCTTCGCATATGTGAACGATTATAAATTATTTGAACATAATGTCAGCGAATTTTTGGACAGTTATGTTAAGAGGAATAAAAATCAATTTAACAAGAAAACATTTGAAGAAGAATTTAATGCGATGCTGAACTTTGTTAATAAGTATTTCCCTAACGGTTTCAGGCGTTCTCAGAAAGGCAAGTTTGTTCCTCGTGCCCGTTTTGAGGCAATATCTGTAGGTGTCATGTTAGCATTGAGAGAGAAAAGTAATTTGCAACCTGCAATTTCTACTGATTGGTCTGATATCTACACCGATAATGGCAAGAAATTCAAATATCATACAACTACACATGCGAGTAATGATAAGAAACGTTTGATTGATCGGATAGAATACGTAAAAAATATGCTTTTATTTGGAAAGGAAGATGCCCCTCAGATAAGCCCCGAGATATGTTGATCAGGAAATAAAGACATTAAAAAAAATGCAGTAATAACAATCGTTTAATGGGATGACAGGTCAGACGTGAAGTTGCCTTCACAGGTTTTTTAGGAGCATCAAGGAACTGTAATGAGATCAACCCGTGACACCTACAACTCCCGCACTGAAGAAATTGATTTATTTTTTCATGAGCTTGAGATTTTGGACTCTCAGACCAATTTTTTTCAAAGTTCTGGCGAACAAGCCGATGAGCATGAGCAACGCTTTAATGATTTAGATGAATCAAGCGAGAAACATAAAAAAAATACTTTTTTTAAAATTTTGAAGGCTAATGCTGTTCTTATGATTTATAACCTTGTCGAATCTACTTTGATAAATGGCATAGAAGAAATATACAGCAAGCTTCAATCAAAAAAAATTGGTTATTCGAATCTTTGCGATGATATTCAAAATCTTTGGATATCTAATAAATTAGGGCAAGTATTTAAGCGTAATGCACACTTTAATTCATTCAAGAAAAGAACTGTGGAAATAGTGAATTCCATAATGTCATCGAAATCAATTGAGTTAAATATAAATGACTTGAACTTTGCGGGTAATCTTGATGCGGATAAAATTCGCATAGTGTGTAAATCACACGGTATGCAGTTACATCCTGACAGTAGTTGTAGGGGTGGTTCAGTCTTGAAAGATGTTAAGGGAAAAAGAAATGATCTTGCTCACGGAACTTTGTCGTTTGCCGATTGTGGACGAGCATTATCCTTATCAGACTTGAAAGATATTAAAGATCAAACATATGCGTTCTTAAAAAGTTTACTTGACGCAATGGAAAAATACTATAATTGTGAAGGATACTTGAATTCCTAAACTTAAAACCAAAATATTATGTTTTAAACATTTTGATTTAGATTTGGCTAGCGGTACTTTACAAGTTATTTTTTGAATAATCTGTAACCACTTGATAAATCAATTTTTTTTATCAATAATGCGTTTGCCTAACTATATTGTTTTTTGAGTTGGTAGAGATTTTCTATTTTTTCAGCCAGCTCCCCTCCTTTTAAAAAAGTCACGATTTTCTGGGGTTTGCCAATGTCACCAAAGAAAGACGTGAT
>JAISET010000184.1 GCA_031264015.1 Deltaproteobacteria bacterium
TTCGACAAGAGCTTAGTAAGATCATGGGACAAAAAAATATATTGGGAAACCAAAACTTATAAAGATAAGACCATACACTTGGTAGGCTGTTGACACTATTGCAGACTTCAGCGTAGTAAAATAGGAAACTTGCGCTGTTTCTTTATTTTCACTCCGATCATCTTTTCAGTTTACTCTCATCCACTTATCCAGACTTTCATATTATCGCGATTTTCAAATTTGTCTCATTCTTATATTGACTGCCGCCCGGGAAGGGGAGGCCGCGACCGTCTTCGGACCCCTCCGACAAAGGCCCCGCGGCCAGGCCGGGCGACAACCGGGCCTCCGCCGGAGTCGCGCGGCGAGGATAAACTGCCTGGAGGCGACGCGTCGCCTCCGGCAAGCCCCAAAGAGCGGGCAGGCCGGGAGGGTCTTGTAAAGTCACTATATATAGTGCTGAATTTGGCCCTAAGAAAAAAATAGGGACTTTTTACCGTTTGATCAGTATATGGTTTAGCTTTCTGGAAAAATGAGGGGCTTTTTACCGATTGACCAATAAATTCAAACCGCTTTGCTCTTGGTGTTGATCAACTTGCCCCGCATCCGCCCGCGTCCGCCGATTATCAAGCGGGCGGCGGACATAAAACTCGGCGGCTTCCCTTCAGAGTCAGGACAAAGACACCGTCGAAATAGTTCTCAGTCGGGTGGAGACTGGCAGGTAACCCGGCCATAAAATTTCTTGCGACCCGCTGGCAACTTGGTGGCGACGTCAACAAAAATCTCTACGGCGGCGGCCGACAAAGTTATTACTTCAGTCAGACAGGACAAAACGACTACTTTTTAATCATATGCTGCAAAGTATAAAAGCTCCGTCATTGCCGCCCTGGCTGAAAAAAATCCCCGGGACGGCCGACGGCTCCTCCCGTCGCCGTCCCTCCCCGCTCCCGCCTTCATCGTCCCCGGAATTAGCCGCCCTCGGGTCGCCCCCCGGAGCCGCTTCCTTCCCGTCATGTCCACTCCGCTCCACCTCGAGTCTGTTCCGGCCGTCGCATCCCGTTACCGCCCTCGCATCGCCTTTCATAGCCATAATGGTTCCTTAATACAAGTTACAATTTTTAAGAGCTAAACTAACTAATTTTCACCTGTTATAATACCACGGCAACTATCATTATTCCACCACTAAACGACCGCTCTGGGGCGTTTCCGGCGAAAACCCGCCGAAAACCGGCCTAAATCCCTGCCGGGGACGCGGCGTCCTGGCCAAAAGTACCTAAACCAAGCGATAAAACGACGTCCGGTCGCCGCTCCCGTTGTTTTTCGGCTCTAAAACTCTTGTTTTGGGAGAGTCAATAGTGCTAAAATCGTCCACCTTCAAAGGGAGGACCCGCCTTGGCCGAGCTTGGAATCATCGCCCTGGACGTCGGGGAGAAAAGAGTGGGCGTGGCCGCCACGGACGGCCTGGGCCTGACCGCCCAGCCCCTGACCGTGCTCAGCCGCAAGCCGCACGGCCTGTTTCTGGAGGCCGTCAAAAAGATAGCCGAGGAGCGCGGGGCGGGCCTGGTGGTCCTGGGCCTGCCCAAACTGACCACGGGCGAGAACGGCGTCCAGGCCCAGCGGGTCATGTCCCTGGCCCACGAGTTGAGATCCCGGCTGAACCTGACAGTCGAGACCTACGACGAGCGCCTGACCACGGCCATGGCCGACAGGGTCTTCGACGAGGCCGGAGTCAGCCGCCGGGACAGGCGCCAGGTGGTCGACATGACCGCGGCCGCCCTGATTCTGGACGGCTACCTGTCCGACCGGAACCGCCTGGCCAAAGAGGCCGGGCCGGCCGCCGCCGAACCGCGGGCGGAACCCGGGGAAACCCCGGAAAACCGATAGAAACCACTGGAAACCCCAGAAAAACCACCCGCCCGGCCCCTCCGACATCGGGGGCCCGGCGCGGCGAAAAGACGGCCTTATGTCTGACAAGCACAAGGGCATGCCCATGAAGACGATCAAAATCCCCAGCGGGAAGGTCCGCACCGGGCCCGGAGCCGCTGGCCGCGTCGTCGGGATCGTCGGCCTGGTCGTCCTCATCGGGCTCCTGCTGGGCTTTTTTTGGATCATCAGGTACAGCCAGAACTTTCTGGCCCCCGAGACGACCAGCCGGGAGGTGGTGGTGGAGATCCCCCAGGGCTACTCCATCGCCCAGACCGGGGATCTTTTGGCCAAGGCGGGAGTCATCCGCTCCAGCGAGGCCTTCCTCTGGGCCGCGCGCATCCGCTCCAAACTGAGAAAACCCGTCAACATCAAGGCGGGGGAGCAGGTGGTCGACCCGTCGCTCTCGGTCTGGGAGGTCATCTCCAGCCTGGAGAGGGGCAACTTCAAGTTCTACCCCTTCACCATCCCCGAGGGCTGGACCATGCGGGACATCGCCGGGAGCGTCGAGCGGGCGGGCCTGGGCCAGGCCCGCGAATTTCTGGCCCTGTGCCGGGACAAAAACTTCATCGGCCAGCTGGGCTTCCGCTCGGACAGCCTCGAGGGCTACCTCTTCCCCGAGACCTACAGCTTCCCCAAGGGGACGCCGCTGAGGTCCATCGTCAAGGCCATGACCGACCACTTCTGGCGCGTCTGGGAGAAGTACGACTCCCAGGCCTCCACCCGGGGCATGTCCATGGGCGACGTGGTCACCCTGGCTTCGATCGTGGAGAAGGAGACCGGGGCGGCGGGCGAGAGGCCTCTGATCGCCTCCGTCTTCTTCAACCGCCTGCAGAAAAAGATGCGCCTGCAGACCGACCCCACGGTCATCTACGGCATCCCTGACTTCAACGGCAACCTGACCCGGGCCGACCTGGAGACCAGGCACCCCTACAACACCTACGTCATCGACGGGCTGCCCCCGGGCCCCATCGCCAACCCCGGGGAGGAGGCCATCAAGTCCGTCCTCAACCCGGCCCCCGGCCGCTACCTCTATTTCGTCTCGAAAAACGACGGCACCCACCACTTTTCAGAGACCCTGGCCGAGCACAACCGCATGGTCAACCGCTACCAGAGGGGCGGCTGAGAGAAAAAGTTCGGATTTTGACCGCCTCGATTGGAGCTTGTCCAACCAGCTTGCAATTTTTGACCGTCGTTCTTCAGCTTGAAAAAAAGATCTCACCCGGGCCGGACTCCGTTCGCCCCGGCGGCCGGCCTGAAGCCGGCTTTCGTTTGTCCGCCGGTCAGTTTTTTGGCTTTGTTTGTCCGTCCTCTTTGTCCCGTTTTGTTTGTCCGTTCTCTTTGTTCCGTTATGTTTGTTTGTCCGTCATTTTTTTTATCAGCCCCGCCGTCTTTTCCTCCCGAGCGGCAGAAAACGCGGGGGGAGCCAGCGTCCGGGCCGGCCTTGACCGGCGCTGTTTGGCGGAGGCCCGGGCGGCCGGGATAATTTGTCCCGACCGGGGCCCGCGGGAGAGTCATGCGACCCAGGATCATCAACCGCAGCATCATGACTGAGATACTCCCCTCCTTCCTGGTCAACCTGCTGGTCTTCACCTTCGTCCTGCTGATGGCCAGGCTGATGAGCCTGACGGACCTGATCCTCAACAAGGGCGTCGGGATCTGGGTCATCCTGCGCATCTTCTCCCTGATCCTGCCGAAGCTTCTGGCCTTCTCGGTGCCCATGGCCACCCTCCTGTCCTCCCTGACCACCTTCCTGCGCATGAGCGCCGACTCGGAGCTGACGGTTTTGAAGAGCTCCGGGTTGTCCCTGCACCAGCTCCTGGCCCCGGTTCTGGTCTTCGGCGCGCTGACCGCGGCCGCGACCGGGGTCATGAACCTCTACGTCACCCCCAAGGCCAACAGCCGCTTCAAGGTGGAGATCCTGACCCTGGCCAAGGCCCGGGCCGACCTGGCCATCAAGGAGCAGGTCTTCGTGCGGGACTTTCCGGGGCTGACCATCTACGTGGGCCAGCTGCCCGGGCGCTCCGAGAACATGAGCAACGTCGTTATCAACGACCGCCGCTCGGACTTCGAGAACACCGTCATCGTCGCCCGCCGGGGGGTCCTGGACATCGACGCCGACGAGGATCTGCTGCTGTTCCGACTCTACGAGGGGGTCATCGACCGCTTCTACGCCGACAGGCAGTCCGTGGACAGCATCTTCTTCGACGTCTACGAGCTCAAAGTCTCCCCGGGGTCCGAGTTCGGGGACGCCGGGACCGCCTCGGTGGGCCGCCAGGACATGCCCACCCTGGATCTTCTGGCCCACGCCGAGACCCTGGCCGCCGAGGGCCGGCCCTACGCCCAGGTCTACGTCATGGAGCTGCACCGTCGTTTGTCCCTGACCGCGGCCGCCCTTCTGATGGCCGTCATCGGCATGCCCCTGGGGGCCAGCTTTCGGACCAGGGGCCGCAACTTCGGGCTGGCCGTGGGCCTGGCCATCTTCGTGGTCTATTATTCTTTGTTCTCCATGGGCTGGACCCTGGGCGAGACCGAGGTCTTCCCGCCCTTCCTGGCCGTCTGGAGCCCCAGCATCATCGCCTTATTGGTCGCCCTGTGGCTTTTGAAGGGCCTCAACAGAACCGCCGCCCGCGACCCCTACCTGGCCGCCAAGCGCTTCTGGAACCGCCTGAGAAACAACGGCAACGGCAAAAACAACGGCGTCGACAACAATAACAACGCCGGCAAAAACGACGGCCAGGGCGCGATTATCGACAAAACCGACCCCGGCGACCCGACGGCCGGCCCGGGCCGGGGGGAGGCGGGCCGATGAGCGTCATCTCCCGCTACCTGGCAGGGATGTTCTTCAAGCACCTGGGCCTCTGCCTTTTGGGCTTCGTGACGCTCTTTTTGGTGGTCGACTTCATCGAGAAGATCTCCGACTTCCTGACCAAGGACATCCCCGTCGGGCAGGTGGCCCTCTTCTTCGTCGCCCAGATCCCCGCCATAGCCGTCATGCTGGCCCCGGTGGCCGCCCTGGCCTCGGTGCTCATCAGCCTCGTCCTTCTGGCCCGCAACTCCGAGATCGTCGCCTTCAAGGGGAGCGGGGTCAGCCTGGTGCGCCTCTCCAGGCCCTTCGTCTGCTGCGGCCTAGTTTTGAGCTTTCTGGTCCTTTTGATCGGCAACCTGGTCACCCCGCTGACCAGCCGCTACACCAACGCCCTCTGGGAAGTCCAGGTGCGCAACCGCCGCTCCGACGTCCAGAGCCAGGCGGTCGAGGACGTCTGGCTCAAGGACGTGCGCCTCTTCGAGCACCTGGGCTCCTACGACGAGTCCAAGAAGATGGCCCAGGGGGTGACCTTGATCATGCTCGACAGCGACCTGGATCTGGCCCGGCGCCTCGAGGCCGAGCGGGGCTTCTTCTCCCCCAACGGCCTGCGGCTCTTCGGGGTCAGAGAGAAGACCTACCAGGCCCAGGACGGCCCCGGCCGCCCCCTGGCCTACTCCTACTCCTCCTCCGAGGAGGTCTTCCTGGCCGGCCACCCCGTCCCCCCGGAGGGCATCGGCCGCCGGGCCGAGCAGAACACCAACGAGATGAACATCAAGGGCCTGCTGGACACCATCGGCAACCTGGAGGCCGAGGGCTTCAACCCCGTCCGCCAGACCGTGGACCTCCACCTGAAGCTCGTCTCCCCCTTCATCTCGCTCATCATGATCCTGGTGGGCCTGCCCATCGGCTTCTGGCGCGAGAAGGGGGGCAGCGTGGCCCTGGGCCTGGTCTGGGGCCTGGTCATCTCCTTTTTCTACATGGTCGCCCAGGAGGTGGCCCGCTCCCTGGGATACGCCGGCCTCCTGCCCCCCGTCCTGGCCGCCTGGCTCCCCAACTGCTTCTTCTTCCTCCTGAGCCTCTACCTGTTCTCCCACGTCCGCCAGTAGCCCCTCCCGCCGGCCGGGACGACGGCCCCCCCGGCGGTCGGGCGCCGCTCCCGGGCGTCGTCGCCGGGCGGGCGCGTCGGCGTCGGTCCCGGGCGCCGGCCATGCGGACGGTCCCGGCGGCGGCGGGCGGCCGGTTTTGACCGGGATGTCCCTGGCGTCATCTTGTGTGACCGTTATGACTAATTATATGTCAACAAATAAACTTAATGAGCTTTTCATAATAAAAATTTAACAAACTCGCCGTCAGTCCAAACATGTTTCCCTAACAGGAGCCTGTTTTCATAATTTGACGATTTTTTCCGCCTCCGCGCGGGAGTCCTGAAAAAAGCCCTGGAGGGGCCGTCCGGGCGGCCCGCCGGGGGCCTCGGATCCTTGACTATTGCCAGGGCATTAGGGTATATTTTCCCGCATACCATACTCGCCTCGCTTTGGGCTCCGTCCCCCGCAGGTCTCGTCTATGGCTCGCTCCTGAGGGAATTATCGCAGACATTCATCCGTCTTAATTAAATATTGGCGCCTGGCCGCCGCCGCGGCCCGCTGTTTCAGCGACCCGCCCGCCGCCTTTTTTTTGGCTCCCCCGCCGTCCGCGGGGCGGCCTCGGGGCGGCTTGCGGCCGGAGGGCGGGCCGGGGAAAGGCCCCGCCCCCGACTTTGTTTTTTTCTGAGGCCGCCCCCCTCGTCCCTGACGGGGGGGCGGGAGCAAAATTTTATAACCGCCTCCCGCCGGAGGCCTTTTTCGGGGATTTTTATGAAAAAGCTCATTTTGGCGCTCTTCGCCTGCGCCCTCGTCCTGGCCGCGCAGCCCGCCCCGGCCGTCGTCATCTCCATCCACCAGCTGGTCGAGCACCCCTCGCTGGACGCCGCGGCCAAGGGCTTCCAGGACGTCATAACCGAGAGCGGCCTGCAGGCGGATTTCAAGGTCCACAACGCCCAGAACAACACGGCCGTCTCCCAGCAGATCGTCAGCCAGATCATCGGCGAGAACCCTGACCTGATCCTGGCCGTCTCCACCCCCAGCGCCCAGCAGGTGGCCAACAAGATCAAGGACGTCCCGATCCTCTTCACCGCCGTCACCGACCCCGTCGCCGCCCAGCTGATCGAGAGCATGGAGAAGCCCGGCGGCAACGTCACCGGCACCTCCGACATCTCGCCCCTGGCCGAGCAGGTGGCCCTGATTAAGGAGATCCAGCCCGACATCAAGAGCCTGGGCGTCATCTACAACCGCGGCGAGCTCAACAGCGTGGTCCAGGTGGAGGCCGTCGCCAAGGCCTGCGAGGAGCTGGGGCTGAGCCTGGTCCAGGCCATCACCCCCAACAACGCGGGCGTCTACCAGGCGGCCCAGAGCCTGGTCGGCAAGGTCGAGGCCATCTTCCTGCCCACCGACAACACCGTCATCTCCTCCTACGAGTCGGTTTTGCGGGTCACCTCCACCCACAAGATCCCCCTCTACCCCGCCGAGGCCGACTCCCTGGCCAAGGGCGGCACGGCCTCCCTGTCTCTGGACTACTACGAGCTGGGCCGGCAGACCGGCCGCATGGCCCTGAAAATATTGAACGACGGCGTCAAGCCCGCCGACCTGCCCGCCGAGACGCAGCAGGATTTCAAGCTGGTCGTCAACGACGCGTTCGTGACCGCCATCGGCCAGACCATCCCCCAGACGGTCCTGGAGCGCGCGCAAGAAGTAATCAAGTGACTTTCATCGCCTTTTGCGGAGCCGTGGAGCAGGGGCTGGTCTACGGCCTCATGGCCCTCGGGGTCTTCATCACCTTCCGGGTGCTGGACTTCCCCGACCTGACCGTCGACGGCAGCCTGCCCCTGGGGGCCGCCGTCTCCTCGGTCTGCATCACCCAGGGCATGAGCCCGTGGCTGTCCCTGCTGCCGGCCATGGGGGCGGGGTTTCTGGCCGGCATGGTCACGGGCATCCTGACCACCCGGCTGAAGATCCTGCACCTGCTGTCCTCGATCCTGACCATGACGGCCTTGTACTCCGTCAACATCAGGATCATGGGCGCCAGGCCCAACGTGGCCCTGATCAACAGCCCGACGGTCTTCGACT
The DNA here is from genome assembly GCA_031264015.1 of Deltaproteobacteria bacterium. Taxonomy (GTDB): domain Bacteria; phylum Desulfobacterota; class Desulfarculia; order Adiutricales; family Adiutricaceae; genus JAIRNQ01. The sequence continues at coordinate 7,870 of JAISET010000184.1, forward strand.
CCGTGTCCCCCCTGGTCGCGGCGCTGGGCGTCAGCCCCTGGCTGACCTCGAGCTGCCTTTTTATCGTGCTGGTCACCATGGTGGTGGCTGCCCTCATCTGGCTCATGCGCACGGAGTTGGGGCAGGCCCTGCTGGCCACCGGCGACAACCCGCGCATGATCACCAGCCTGGGCGTCAACACCTCGGTGACCATCATCGTCGGCGTCGGTCTCTCCAACGCCCTGGTCTCGCTGTGCGGGGCCCTGGTCGCCCAGAACCAGGGGGCCGCCGAGGTCTCCATGGGCGTGGGCACCATCGTGGCCGGCCTGGCCTCCATCGTCGTCGGCGAGACTTTGTTCGGCGGCAGACGCATCACCGTCAGGATCGTCTCGGTGGTCCTCGGCTCGGTCATCTACCGCCTGGCCATCGCCGCCGCCCTGTCGCTGGACATCTTCAGCCCCTCGGACTTCAACCTCATCACCGCCTCTCTGGTGGTCGCGGCCCTCTGCATGCCCCTTGTCAAGAGCCGCCTGAAAAGCAGGGGCGGCAATCAGAAAAATGCTTGAGACGTCCTCGCTGATCAAATTCTTCGGCCGGGGCACGGTCAACGAGGTCCTCGCCTTGAACGGCCTGGACCTCGCGGTCGGCCCCGGCGAGTTCGTCTGCATCATCGGCTCCAACGGGGCCGGCAAGACCACCCTCATGCGCTGCATCTCCGGGAGCGCCCCGCCCGACAGCGGCCGCACCACCCTGGACGGCCGGGACATCACCCTCTGGCCGGAGCACAGGAGGGCGACGTTGATCGGCCGGGTCTTCCAGGACCCCCTGGCCGGCACCTGCGCCTCCATGACCATCGAGGAGAACATGGCCCTGGCCAGCCGCCGGGGCAAAAAACGCGGCTTCCGGGCCGGGGTGACCAGGACCGAGAGGGAGGCCTTCCGGGAGTCCTTGTCCAAGCTGCATCTGGGCCTCGAGGGGCGCCTGTCCGACCAGGTGGGCCTTTTGTCCGGCGGCCAGAGGCAGTCCCTGACTTTGCTCATGGCCAACCTGCTCACCCCGAAGCTTTTGTTATTGGACGAGCACACCGCCTCCCTGGACCCCAAGACGGCGAGCCTGATCATGGATCTGACCTGCCAGCTGGTCGACGAGGGGCGCGTGACGACCCTCATGATCACCCACAACATGCAGCAGGCCATCTCCTACGGCAACAGGCTGATCATGCTCCACCACGGGCGCATCATTTTGGACTTCAACGAGCGCGACAAGGCCCGGCTGACCGTCCAGGATCTGCTGCAGCACTTCCACTCCGCCACCTCCGGCGACAACCAGATCTCCGACCGGCTGGTTCTGGGCTGATGGCCGCCCCCGACGACGCGCCGCCGACGGGCCCCGGCTCCGCGGACGGCCCTGAAAACTTGCCGGCCCCGGAGGACCCGCCCGCCAACCCCGCCGCCGGAACGCCCCCACCGCCTTCCACCGAACCTGTCCGGGAGACGTCGCCCTCCCCGATCTCATCAAATCATCAGCACAAGCAACAACAACAAAAACAAGAACAAGAACAACCACAACAAGAACAACCACGCGAACAACCACAACAAGAACAACCACAAAAAGAAGAAGAAAAAGAAGAAGGAACGCTTATCCCCGCGTCCACACCCCGGCAGGCCTTCGTCGCCGGGTTCGCAGCCTGCGCGCCTTTGATGCTGGGCGTCGCCCCCTTCGGGGTCATCTACGGGGCGGCCGCCAGGGACGCCGGGCTTAGTCTTATCCAAACCATGGGCATGAGCCTGACGGTCTTCGCCGGGGCCTCGCAGTTCATCTTCGTCAACCTCTGGCACACGGGGGCGGCGCTGTTGGTGCTGGTGCTGACCTGTCTGGCCGTCAACCTGCGGATGCTCATCTACGGGGCCACCATGGCCCGGGAGCTCAAGCCCTCCAAGTCGGCCGGGGAGACGCTGGCCAGAAGCTATCTTTTGACCGACGAGAGCTTCGCCGTCAGCATCGTCAACTTCCACAAAAAAGGCTTCCGCCACCGCAGGGTCCCCTTCTATCTGGGCTCCGGCCTCCCGACCTGGGTCTCCTGGCAGGCGGCGGGCGTCTTCGGCTACCTGGCGGGCTCCGTCATCCCCGAGAGCTGGCCGATATCCCTGGCCGTGCCGCTGATCTTCATATCTCTTCTGGTGGCCATCCTGCGGGCCGGCAACTCCGCCCGCCCGCCCAAATACGTCTCCGCCGTCGTCGCCGGGCTGGCCGCCCTCGTCTTCAGGGACCTCCCCTACAACCTGGGCCTGATCATCGCCACCGGCCTGGGGGTCTTTCTGGGCGCCGTCGCCGGAAGCCGGAACGCCGCCGGTTCCGAACGGGAGGCCGGCCGATGAGCTCCCCGCGCTTCTGGCTGGGCGTCCTAGTGGTGGCGGGCGGCACGCTCTTCTACCGCCTGGCCTTCATGGGCGGCAAAAGCCGCCTAAAAATCCCGGCGCCGCTGGCCCGCTCCTTCGACTACGTGCCCCCGGCCGTGCTGGCCGCCATGGCCGTCCCGGAGATCGTCCGCTGGCCGAACCCCGACCCGGCCGTGCTGGCCGCGGGGGTCGCCGCCGCCCTGGCCGCCGTCGTCACCCGCAGGGACTTTTTCGCCATCGTCTTCGGTTTCGCCGCCTACCTGATCATCAGGCACTTTGTCGGGGCGTGA
>JAISET010000195.1 GCA_031264015.1 Deltaproteobacteria bacterium
ATGGTTTTGATATTTGATGATGGCCTCTACGTGGTCATGGAACTGAAGTATAAAAAAGAAGCTGATACTGATCTGACTGAGAATGAGCTTAAAACCACTCTGATCGATCTGGCTGAGAATGGCTTGAAGGCTATTGAAAGCAAACACTATTTATGGCCATATTTGGATCGGGCCAAAAAAATTGTGAAAATGGGAGTTGGAATATACGGAAGGGACCAGGCCCTAGTTTTAATAAAAAATTAAGCTCAGAGATAATACCACTTTAGAAATCTTCCTAAAAAACGGTTCATAATGTTGGCCGCCACCCCTTGCCTCGACAGATGAAATGCTTATAGTTTTATTCATTAGATTTAAGAGTGGCTGTTAATACAACCTCTCCTTTGCTTTTTAGACTTGCCGCGCACCCTCTGTTTTGTCTTGGCATTTTGCCTCATTCGACGACGACCTTGGATTCCGACCCGCCGCCGCGCCCCGCGACCTCCGTTCGCCCGCCAGTTATATAAGTCAGGATTTTTGTCCGGCTTTTGCCTGATCCGGACTTTTCCGTTCGGTCGCGGACGGCAGGGATTCGCCGGTTTGGACCGGCCGGGCGGAAAGATCGCGGGTCGGACGGCCTCGGGGGATTCTCGAAGTCAGGCCCGCGATTTTCCGATGAAATTTTGACATTGAAAACCGGCCGCCGCCCGCCGAAAGGCCGCTCGTCGATTTTTCAGCCGCGGGGGCCGCCAAAGGACGCCGGGGACGGCCTAAGACGCCGGGCGAGGAAGTCCGCGTGAACCCTAAAAAAATTATTTCGCCGGGGATTTTTCCGGGCGGGGTCGCCGACGGGCTCCCGGGCGGCGGCTAAATTGCTTTGCGGACGCGGTTTTTATGTTAAAATTGACGGACGGGGACCTGACAAACACAGTCTTCAATCCCGCCTCCCGGCCCGGAGTTTTTTTCCGGAGACTCGTCCGGACGCCGCCGGGGGGGGACCGTTATTTTTCCCACCGCCAATCGGCTTGTCTTATGAGAACTTTTAATAGAACTAAAAATACCGGCCGGCCGTCCGCGACGCTGGCGGCCGTCCTGGCGCTGGCGCTGCTCCTGTGCCTGCCCGCGGGGCCGCTGCTCGCCCAGGCGGCGGGGGGTCAGGACCGCCAGGAGGGCAGACGGAAGATCGCCGCCATGGTGGAGGCGGCGACGGTCTACGTGGTCGCCGAGGAGTCCGACGGCTTCTCCTCGGGCACGGGCTTCGTGGTGGCCCCGGGCTACATCATGACCAACGCCCACGTGGTCTCCGGCGCTCGTGGAAACAGGCGGGTCTACGTGGCCAACCAAAGCCTGCCCATGACCGAGGCCAGGGTGGTGGACTCCGTGTTGGACCGCACCCAGGGCCAAGACGTGGGGGGCTGGGACTTCGCCTTGCTAAAATACGACCAGTCGGGCCGGGCGGCCCTGCCGGTTTTGACCTTCAACCTCGACGTCAGCAGGATGGACCGCGTCGGGGCCTGGGGCTACCCGGGCATCGTCACCCAGTTCGACCGCAACACCAAGGCCTTCAGGGACGGCTTGGGGGCGGGCTCCTTCAGGCCTCCCCCGGTGGTCTACACCGAGGGGGCCATCAGCACCGTGGTCGAGAACGAGGGCGGCGGGCACACCATCTTTCACACGGCCGAGATCACCAAAGGCAACAGCGGGGGCCCCCTGGTCAACAACCGGGGCGAGGTCGTCGGCATCAACACCTGGGAGTACGCCGAGGTCGAGTCGGCCCGCGCCCTGAACATTTCCATCATGGCCGCCGAGATCCTGGACTTTTTAAAGCTCAACAACATCACTCCCCGCCTGGCCCCCGGGCAGACCCATGTGGCCCGCCGGACCGGCAGGGGCGCGGTCTCGGGCTACGCGTCCGCCCGGCCCCCGAGGCGCCCCGAAGCCGTCCCCGGCAGCAGGCTGGACCTGGGCAGGTTCACCGTGGACGTGCCCCGCGGCTGGAGCGTCTCGGGCAGGGACGAGGACTACGTGCTCCTGGCCATGAAAAACGGCGACGGCCTTTTGTATCTGGGCATGGAGGACTCGGACGGCCGCACCCTCGAGCGGATAGCCTACGAGCACGCCATCAATTTTGACGGCAAAATGCCCAAGGGCAGCGAGGAGGAGGGCATCTTCATGGTGGACGGCATGCTGAACGGCAAGGAGTGCCTGATCCTGCTGTCCAAAAGCAAGAAGGCCGACAGCTACGCCGTCGTCATCATGACCGGGGGCCTCGCGACGGACGACATCCTGTCCGTTCTGGACGGCATCGTCGAGAAGTGACCCGGCGTCCGCCGATCCTGGCGCGGCCGCGGGCGTGAAAATAAATATTCGGACAACAAAACGGCGGGGGCGGGGGCGGGGGCGGGGGCTCGAAATCGAGTCCCGCCACCGCCGTTTTTCACCCGTTTAAGTTTCCCTTTTCATGAGGAAAAATGATGCGTAAAGCGAAGTCTGGGTATCAGTATATTTAACCGCCGGTTCAGCCTTTGGCTTTGGCCTTGGACTTGGGTTTGAGACTGGCCTTGGGCTTGGGTTTGAGACTGGCCTTGGACTTGGGTTTGAGACTGGCCTTGGCCTTGGGCTTGAGACTGGCCTTGGCCTTGGGTTTGAGACTGGCCTTGGGCTTGGGTTTGAGACTGGCCTTGGCCTTGGGTTTGAGCCTGGCCTTGGGCTTGGGGTCGGCCTTGGTTTTGTTCCCGCCTCCCGGCCGTCTGATCTTGGGGTCGAACCCGCTCGGGTCGTCTTTAATGTCAGCCAGATCTCTCTTGCCGGCGGTTATCGTGTTCAGGGAGATCCCG
>JAISET010000214.1 GCA_031264015.1 Deltaproteobacteria bacterium
ACAGCCTGCTGCCGATAAGCAGACGCGAAGTTTCCCATATCCTGCCCGACATCAGCCCCTCCACCGTGGAAGCGGTTATAGCGTCAATGCTGAGGTCCGGCTTGATTGAGAAAATCGGCGCGGCTCGCAACACGAAGTACGTAAAACGGTAGGCGACTTCACGCGGCAAATCCGCAAAACAACCTTCGCCGCGTTTCGGCTGTTTTGCAGATTTGGCATCATACGGTTTTGTTCTTTTTCGAGTTTTGTATATTTTGCGTGTTGACATACAAAATGCGACAGTGGAGACCGCCGCCGTCAAACGTCTGGACTGCCTTCCCGCCGGCTGCCTTGAGGCCGCGGACCTGAATTTTTGTCGGTCACAAAAAGTCAAAAAAAACTTGTCCCGGTTCTCGCTTTATGGTAAAAAGGATGTTTCCGGTTGATCCGGAGAGTTGACCCCGGCCCGGCCGATGGAGGATTATCCGATGTCCCGCATATGTGATTTTTGCGGCAAGCGCCCGCAGAACGGCAACAACGTTTCCCACGCCAACAACAAGACCAAGAAAGTCTGGCGCCCCAACCTGCAGAAAGTCAGGCACGTCCAGAACGGGGCCACCAAAACGGTCACGGTCTGCACCGAGTGCATCAAGGGCGGCAAGGTGATCAAGCCCGCTCCCAGGGACCTCTCCGCCGTCAGGCCCAAGGGCGGGGACGTCGCCGCCGAGTAGGTTTTTCGGAGGACCCTGGCAGCCCCCGGCGCCTATGTCCGACCCGGGCCTCGAAAGGCTGCGACAAGTCCTAAAAAGTTCTAAAAAGTTCTAAAAAGCCATAAAAAGCCGTCCGAAGCGCCTTTCAGACCTGAAAAAAGGCCTCGAACGGCGGGGCGGCGGGCCATAAATTTATACCCCGAGGGGAGCCGAACTCCCTCCGGGGTGTTTTTTTGTTTGCGGCCGGTTTTTCTTGTTTTGAAGCCTGATTTTCTTTGTTTGCGGCCGGATTTTTTAGTTTTGTGGCTGGTTTTTATGGTTCGAGGCCGGCCTCCCGGTTCTAGGCGGGTCGACGGTCGACGATATCAGTCTCAGTCTTTCAGGGGTCGGGCGGGGGGGCCGGCTGCCTGGCCAGCCGGATCGGCCTGGGCGGCCTGGTCCGCCTGCAGCCTGGCCAGCTCCGACTGGGCCTGCCGGAGCTTGATCTGCAGCTCGTCGCGCTCCTTGGAGACCATTTTCAGGTTGGCGGCCATGAGGCCCAGCTGGTCCATGATGGCCTGCTTGTCGGCCGGATGGTCCGGGGGGGCGGGGGCGGCGGCCGACTCGTCTTCGGGGCTGTTGTCGGACTCGCCGGCGGGGGCGGCCGCGCCTCCGGCCGACGTCTTTTGGGCGGCCTCGGCCTGCCCGGAGGGGGCCGCGTCGTTTGCGGCGGGGGCCGGGGCGGGGGCCGCGGCGCAAACGTCCTTGTCGGCGGCGGTCTCGGCCTCTATCTCCAGGAGTTTAATCTCCAGGGCCCTGGCCCGCTCCTCGGCCTCCTCCAGGTTCTGGGCGGCCTCGCTGCCGGCCTGCCGCAGCCTGGCTATCTCGGCGGAGAGCTTGGTCTCGTTCTGCTGGGCCTCACTCAGGGAGGAGGTGGCGAGCTTGAGGCTGCCGTTGGCGACGTCGAGCTCTTCCTGCAGGGCCTTGTCCCTTCTCTCCGCCTCGGCGACGACGGTCTCGAGGCGCTTGTTCAGCGTCTCGGCCTCCTCGAGGCCGGAGGCCGCGGTCTGCCACAGGAACAGGAAGAGAAATAGTCCGACGGCCGAGAGTATGGCCAGGGTGGTTTTTATGATGCTCATGGGATTGCTTCCTTGGTGACGGTGTGGGATGGTCCGAACTCATCAGATCGGATTTTTCACTAAAAGGGACGTGTTATACAGTTAAAAATATTAAAAAATATCAAAAAATCAAAAAATTCAAAAAAATTTTGAAAAATTCTGAAAAACTCTGAATAGTAGATAGAAAAATATTATTCATGGATAAAGGCCTTGATAGCCTAAACCATAATATGCCATTTATATTATAATATTCATATCTCATTACGGCAATAAGATAGAAGAATATAATTATATGTTATAGCTTTTAATTAGTGATTTTTGAGGTTTATCGGCGGGCGAGGCGCTTGCGCAGACCGCTCTCGAAGATCTTCCGACGCAGGGCGAGCTCGGTTTCGGCGGCGGATCTTTTTTCGGGGGAGAGTTTTTGACGCAGGATTTTTTTTAAGGCGCGTATGCGGTAACGGTCGAGCCCCGGGGCCGCCGACAGCTGGTCCGGGCGCCCCCCGTGCCTGACGACCAGCTCCCTGTCCAGGAGCCCGGCCTCCCGGTCGGCCAGGATCCTCAGCCAGAGGTCGTAGTCCTCGCAGGCGGGCAGGCTCTCGTCAAAGAGGCCGGTCTCGCTGAAGAGCGACGCCCGCAAAACGACGGCGGAGGGGCTGATCAGACACAGCTTCAAGGAGTCGACAAAGATGTCCCCGGCCCTCTTCAGGTGCCTGAGGCCGGGGTTGACCCTGACCCCGCCCCTCGTCCAGCGTTCCTGGCACTGGGAGATCATGACCGTCGGGTCGGCCTCCATGAACTCCCGCTGGGCCTTGAGCTTCCCCGGGAGGTACTCGTCGTCGCTGTCCAGAAAGCAGACAAGGTCCCCCGAGGCGGCTTTGATCCCGATGTTGCGGCTGGCGCTGACCCCCAGGTTCCTTTTGTTGGTGAAAATTCTAAGCGTTCCCGCCCCGTCCGGCCCCCGGTAAAACCCCGTCTGCCTGGAGCGGGGGGCGGCCGCCCCGGTCCCGGCGGCGGCCGGCGGAGGCGGCCCGGCGTCCCCCGGAGGCGTCCGCGCCGCGCCGGCCTCCCGCGCGCGCCCGGCCGGCGGGGCGAAAGGACCGAGCAGCAGGGCCCGCAAGCCCTCGGGCAGGGGGGCGGCGGCCAGGGCGGCGGGCGACAGGAAGGCGGACGCGGGACCGGCGGCGGGCGGCGGGGCGTCGTCCAGGGCGCGTCCGCCGGCGTAGAGGCGGCCGACGGCGGCCAGGAGCTCCGGGGTCTCGTCCCGGGAGCCGTCGTCCACGACGATCAGCTCGAACGCCGCGCCCTCCTGGCGCAGCACGGAGAGCGCCGAGCGCCCGAGGGCCCAGGCCCGGTTCCAGGCGGGCAGGACGACCGAGACCAGCCCGCCCCCGGGGGGCGGGGGTCCCCCGCGCCCGCGGGGCGTCACGCGGCCGGCCGGGCGGACTGCCAGGCCAGCGCGAGCAGCCAGGTTAGGAAAAACTGGCCGTCCAGGGCCAGGTCGAACTTGTAGCCGCCCATGACGACGCTGTCCTTGACGAGCCGCCTGAGAGCCAGGGCGTTCAGCAGGGGGCCGGGGATTAAAAGCAGCAGTATCGGCGAGGCGGGGACGACGAATATTTTCAAAAATATCAGATACAGGGCCCAGAGGGCCAGCAAAGACGAGACCAGCTTGGTGGCCTTCTGCGGGCCCAAAAGCGTCACCGACGTCCTGGTGCCGAACAGCTTGTCCCCCAGGGAGTCCTCGAAGTCGGTCAAAAGCGTCCGGCAAAGCAGATTTAAAAAAACGCAGCCGCAGGCCGCCATGGTGATCTTCAGCCCCCCCACGTCCCAGGCCAGCACCGGCGGCGAGGCCAGCGGCAGCGACAGTGTCAGGGTGGCCGCCCAGCCGCAGCCCACGGCCAGGGTCTTGGCCAGAGGCAGGTCGCTCAGGGACCTGGCCGGGATGCCCGCGAAGGGGATCCGGGGCAGAGGGAAGTTGTAGGCCACCCGGCAGAGGGTGGAGAACAAAAGCAGACACAGGACCAGGGGCCCCGCCAGGGCCGCGGCGAACAGCGACATGAGATAGGAAAATATCCCGCAGACGACCAGCACTTTGCGGTATTTGGCCAGAAAGGCCGCCCTGTCCGGGTCGTTGTTGCGGGCCGAGCTCCGGTCGAGGAAGGCGTTCAAAAGATGGTTGGCCTGGACGAAGAAGAAAAAGAGGCTGAAATAGAAGCCGGGCTGCCTGTAACCCAAAATGTCCGCCAGGGCGAAGGCCAGACAGCCGGCGCCCAGGCCGATGTAAATGTTCGAGAGGACCAGGGCGCGTAAAAATCTGGCCAGAAAGTCCTGGGGCGTCCTGCCGCCGGAGCGGGCCAGCTCCGCCAGCTTCTGGTGGACGGCCCTGATCTGCCACAACGGGGTCGAGGCCCCGGCCACCAGCCCCACGGAGGACAGCCCCGCCACGAAGGCCGGGTCGATCTCGCCGGGGCCCTCCACGGCCAGGGTGGGCAGGCCCGCTTTTTTGCCTATCTCGTAGAGCCTCCTGGTGTTGCCGCTGTCCCGGCCGCCCACCACCACCAGGGCCTGGCTCTCCAGGGCCAGGCGTCTCGCCTCCGCCTGGCGGTTGACCGTGGCCCTGCAGATGGTGTTGACGGCCGAGGAGCCGGGGAAGCGCCGTTTGACGGCCCGCTCCATCTCCGGCCAGCCGTCCTGGTCCTGGGTGGTCTGGGCCACCAGCAGGACTTGGCCCATGTCCGGCAGGGCGGCGACGTCCTCCGGCGAGGAAACCACCCGCCCCCGCCCCCGGGCGTAGCCCAGCAGGCCCTCCACCTCCGGGTGCCCCTCGGAGCCCCAGATGACGATCTCGGAGCCTTCGGCCGCCTGGCTCGAGACCAGCCTCTGCACCCCGGCCACCTTGGGGCAGGTGGCGTCCACCACCCTGGCCCCCCGGCCGCGCAGCCGCTCCTCCGACTCCGGGGGCAGCCCGTGGGCGCGGATGATCACCGTGGTGTCGGCCAGGTCCCGGGGGGCGTTTGGCCGGCCCCCGCCCGGGGAGCCGCCGGACTCGCTTTCCGACGTCCCGCCGATCACGAGCCCCGAGCCGCCGGGCCCCTCCCCGGCCCAGTCCCTGAGGCCCTTGCTTTTTAACAGGTCCAGGGCCTGGCGGTTGTGGATGAGGGGGCCGTGGCTGTAGACGGGCCCGCGCCTCTGCTCCAGGCAGCTGAAGGTCAGGTTCATGGCCCGGCGGACGCCGAAGCAGTAGCCCATGTTTTTGGCCAGTTTTATCTTCATTGTCTTCGGACTCTAAGAAAACTCAAAACTTGTCAAAAAGACGTCGACGAGGGAGAAACGGCCGCCGTCATGGGAAAAACGCCCGGGATTCTCTAAAAAAAGGCCGGGTTTTTCCAAAAAGAGGTCGAGACTTTCAGAATTGCGGTCGAGATTTTGGCGGGCTTGTTTTTGAGACGAACGACCCGGCCCCGCCAAATCTCCTCCCCGGCCGGCCTCGTCCCCGCCCGGCCGAAATTATAACACCCCGGCCGAAAAAGAAGCCAAGGAAAAAGACCCGCCGCGGGGAGGCTTGTCCCGGGGGCCATAAAAAAAGCCCCGCCGCAAGACGGGGCCTTTTATATTAGGGACGGGGGCAAACCTTGGCGGACGGCGCCGGGATCTCTCCCGGCGCCGGACGTTCATGGCGGCTCGGGCTTGTCAGAACTCGAAGTCGTCGTCGTTGTCCATGGGCAGGGCCTGCTGCTTCTCGGCCTTGGACCGCTTGGCCGGCGCGGCGATGGCGGCCTTGCCGGGCTGCCTGGCCGGGGGGGCGGAGATGCGGCCGCGGCTCTTGGGGGCGACCCCGCCCTTGCCGCCGTGGACGATCACGGTGATGTCCTCGACGGCGGTCATGAGGTTCCCGGCCTGCAGGGAGAGCTGGCTGGCGGCGCTGGCCGACTCTTCGGCGGAGGCGGCGTTGGACTGGGTGACCTTGTCCATCTGGGTCATGGCCGTGGTGATCTGGTTGATGCCCTGCGACTGCTCCTTGGAGGCCTCGGCCACTTCGGAGACCAGCTGCGCCACCTTGGAGGTGTGGCTGGAGACGGTCTGGAAGTTCTCCGAGGTGGAGTTGACCATCTCGGAGCCCGAGTTGATGTTGCTGATGGTCGCGGCGATCAGGTCGGCCGTGTTCTTGGCGGCGTCGGCGCTGCGGATGGCCAG
>JAISET010000227.1 GCA_031264015.1 Deltaproteobacteria bacterium
CGGGACCGACGCTAATCTTAGCGCAAATCGGCGCCCCTGGGGAGTCCCGGGCGGGGGTTCGCGCCCCTGGCCGGAGTTTACGCCCCGGGCCGGGCGGCGCCCCCGGGAAGCGTCCCCGCGAGACGCCTAAAAACGGCGGCCCCCGGCCCCCGCGAACGTCGCGAAGCCCCGCGGGTCAACGGATTGGCAGAACGGCTCCCTGGAGCCCGGTTGACACATGCGCCGGGCGGGAGTAGAATCCAACAATCGCAAGGAAAAGACCGGCGCGGGCGGCAAAGTCGAACGCCGCTTTCCCGGACTTGGGGCCCCGGGGGCGCCAAAGTCTTCCCCCGCCCTGAAAAGCGGCCCTTATTATAGCCTTTTTCCACCCGGGGCGCCTTGTTCCCGAGGGATGGTCGCCCGAGGAATGGTCGCCCGAGGAATGGTCGCCATGGAAGAACTTCTGCACCAGATGGCCAAGCGACTCCTAGCGCTGGACGAGGAGTCCCTCATCTCGCTGATCCCCAAATACCGGAAGCGCATGGACAATTTCGAGCCCAGCCCGGAGTGGGAGGAGTCGGTGATCATCTACTTCCTCATCAACGGCTACCGGATCAAAAACGCCCAGTTCAACAACAAAATCAAGGAATACATGGACGAGCTGCACAAGAAGGGCGAGGAGGACGGCTGGACGGTCAGCAAGCCCGACCTGCGCCTGGTGAAATAAGAACAGGCGGGCCGTCATGGCCCCGGCGCCGGCAGGAGACCAAGAGCCAGGAGACCAAGAGACGGAAAAGTTCGAGAAAAAGACGGCGGAAAATTGAAAAAGAACGCGGACATTTAATCTTCAGGCTCCAATCTTCCGTCAGTCTCACCAAAAAGAAACAAGGTGATAAAAAAACACTCAAATTCGACGAGGCCCGCCGGGCCTTTTTCTTTTTCCGGCCGAAGGGCCCCGGCCTGCTCGCCGGCCCCAGCCCTCGTCCGATTTTCCCCTCGCCGGCCCCCGCCGTTTTTAACTCCTCCTCCCGCCTCCCGGGCCCTGTTCCTGCCAGCCCGTCTCTTTTGCTCCGTGACCAGTAGTCCGCCTTCGTCAAAACGCCGCCAAAAACTTTCCCGCCCGCACGTGATGATTACAAGTCTTCATGTTCGCTGATCTTTTCCGTAACCACCCGGCCGGCTTGCCACCCCGCGCCAACAGGCTAATGCTTTTCTTTCACTTCTACTTGGAACCGTTTACTATTATTTAATACTATTTAATGCTATTTACTACTATTTAAAAATTTATTCTGCCTTATCGTTTGATCTATATATTAAAATAGAAATTATAATGCCAGTCAGCCCTTAATAACAATCTGACCCAATCGTCATCACCGCTTCTTCCGTCATATCTGCCGCGGCGTCACCCGCGCCATTGCCGCCGCCGCCGTCTCCGCCGTCGTCACCATCCCCGCCGAAGCCGCTTCCTCACCACCTCCCGGGGGAGGGACCTCCGCCTCCCTCGCCGCCTCCTCCCTCACCGCCTCCGCGAAAGAGGCGGCCGTCCCTACCAGCCGCGGAAGGAGTCCTGGGCGATGACCTCGTCGTTGAGGGCCCTGACCTGGAAGACGCCGTCCTGGTACCAGCCGTAGGAGGGAGGGTTGCCGCCCTTGGGGATGCCGAGGCTGCCGGGGTTCCAGAGGCGGGTTTCGTCGCGGCGCTCCGCCAGGGGCAGATGGGTGTGCCCGAAGAGGAGGTTGAAGCCGGGACTGACCTCCCAGTGGCCGCCGTTAATAGGCAGCTGGTGGCCGTGAACGGCCAGAAACAAATGCCCGTCGAGGTCCAGGCAGGACGTCTCCACCAAGGTCCAGGGAAGCATCAGCTGGTCCACCTCGGCGTCGCAGTTGCCTCTGACGGCAATGACCGGGGTCTCGATAGAATGCAGAAGCTCGGCGGTGTCGGGGCCGTCGTAGCCCCCCGGGAGCTTGTTGCGGGGCCCGTGGTACAAAAGATCCCCCAGCAGCAGGACCAGCCCCGGCCCAAGGGCCGCTATCTTGTCGACCAGGACCTCGGTCCTGTCAGTCGCCCCATGGATGTCCGAGGCGATGAGAATTTTCAACTTTGACCTCCCGACGTCGGAAAAAAGGAAAGGACCGCGGACCGCGGCATGGCGGGGCTCCACCCGGGCCCGCGGCAGGGCGGGGCTCCAGCCGGGCCCCCGGCCGTCTCAAAAAACTAAACGGCCGAAAAAAATTAAACGACCGACGGCCGCCGCGGGGCCGTCAGCGCCGGCCGCCGTCCGGGTTCCCGGGAGGCCTCCCGGCGGCCGTCAAACCCCGGGGGGAGGACCATGAGGCGAGCCGCCGCCCGGGGGGGCGGGGGGAGCCTGGCCGGGGTCCCCGGGGGCGGGAGGGGCGTCCTCGCCGCCGTCGTCGGGGTAGTCCAGGGGGGCGAGGCTGAGGCGGTAGAAGCCGGCCAGGGTCAGCATGACGTAGGTCATGGCCAGGAAGAAGACGATTTGGTTGACGAGGGCGGCCGCCATGTCGGACCTGGGGAGCAGCGTCAGGACCTGGTTGACGACGGCCGCGGCGATCAAAACGGAGACGATCAGCATGACGAAGATCAGGATGGCCTGGTTCAGATGTCTGGGGTAGTCCTTGAGGCCGCGGTAGATCTCGGTCATCTTGCCGGGGAGTCCGCCCCGGAAGCCGTCGACCATGGCGAAGAAGGTGACGTACTCCAGAACAAGAAACCGGCGGATCATGGGCCAGAGATACCTGGCGAAGACGACGACCCCGACGGCCAGGCCGCCGACGGCCAGCAGAAAGGCCGGCCCCTGCCCGACGCCCGCCCTTCTGGACAAGCCGAAGAGGATGGAGAAAGGCAGCCAGGCGGCCAGCAGCGCCAGCCCCAGGAAGAAGCCGAACAGCATGACCAGACTTACGACCAGCAGGGAGCGGAAATAGTTGGCCAGCACGAAGCCCAGGTCCGACGGGGTCACGTCGTAGCCGTCCCAGAGATTCAGGGCGGCCTGGCAGACGGCCAGCCCCGTGAACGGGGTCAGCAGCCACGGCAGCAGCACCCCCGCCGAGAGCTTGCCCCAGCCGACCTCCGCGGCCGCGGCCTTGAGAACGGCCAGCGTCTGCTCGCGGTCGAGGCCGCCGGTCATGATGACGTTCATGGCCTCGTCTAGGGGCTGGAAGATGCTCCGGGTGACCAGGTCGACGGCCAGATAGAGGACCGAGAGGATGAGCACCAGGACGCCCAGGGCCTTGGGCTTCTCTTTGAAGACGGGCCAGGAGTGCTTGAAGATCTCCCAAAAACTGGGCGTCGACCGAATGTCGGCCGCCGCCTGCTGCTGCTCGTAAAACGTCATGTCTCAGGCACCAAAACCAATCGTTTTATTTTAATGAACCGTTTGCCAAAGCGCGGGCCGTCAAATTCGACCCGCCCCGGCCAAAGAGAGGACAAGGGCGGCCGGACGA
>JAISET010000230.1 GCA_031264015.1 Deltaproteobacteria bacterium
GTCTCCGGCCAGGCCGTCTCCACGACCACCCCGGCGTCCATGAAGACCACCTGGTCGGCCACGGCTCTGGCGAAGGCCATCTCGTGGGTGACGATCAGCATGGTCAGCCCGCCTTTGGCCAGGTTGAGCATGACGTCCAGGACCTCCCTGACCATCTCGGGGTCCAGGGAGGCGGTGACCTCGTCGAAGAGCATGACCTTCGGGGACATGCACAGGGCCCTGACGATGGCCACCCTCTGCTTTTGGCCGCCGGAGAGCTGCCTGGGGTAGGAGAGGGCCCTGTCCAGAAGGCCCACCCTCTCGAGCCACTGCTCGGCGTCCTCCCTGGCCTCGGCCTTTTTGCGGCGCTGGACCTTGACGGGACCCAGAAGGACGTTGTCGATGACGTTCAAGTGGGAGAAGAGCTCGTAGTTTTGGAAGACCATGCCGATCTTCTGCCGGACCAGGCTCCAGTCGGTCCCGGGGTCGGTGACGGCCTGCCCGTCGAGCTCGATCGTCCCGGAGTCCACCGGCTCCAGGCCGTTCAAACATCTCAGAAACGTCGACTTCCCGCAGCCCGAGGGCCCCACGATGACGATGACCTGCCCTTGGTGGACGGTCATGTCTATCCCTCTTAAAACCTCCCCCCCGTCGAAGCTCTTGCGGAGGCCCGAGACCTTCAAAACCACTTGGTCAAACTGCGTCAAGGGGCGCCTCCGTCCCGTCGGGTCCTCGAAATCAAATCTTTTGGAGCCGGTGGGTTGAGCCGGCCTCGCCTAATTTTGCCAGACATTCTCCAGGTGGCGGGAAAAAAGCGAGATCGGGTAGCAGATGAGAAAGAAAACGAAAAAGATGAAGCCGTAGACCCAGACGCTGGCCAGATGGTTGCGCATGCCCGCCACCTCGACGATCTGCTGGGCCACCTTGACCAGGTCGGGTATGTTGATGAAAAAGACGAAGGGGGTGGTCTTGATCATCCTGGTGGTCAGGTTGATGACCCCGGGCAGCAGGCGTCTGACCGCCTGGGGGACGATGACAAAGGCGTTGAGCTGGGTTTCCCGTAATCCGATGGCCCGGCCGCTCTCCCACTGGTGCCTGGGCAGCGACGTGACCGCCCCCCTGACCAGGTCCGCCATCTCCGCCGTCCCCCAGAGGGTGAAGACCAAAACGGAGACCATGGTGGCGGGCAGGTTGATGCCGAAGACCGAGCTCAGGGAATAATAAAATAAAAACAGCAAAACCAGAATCGGCATGATGCGGATGAATTCCAAATAAACCCGCAGCGCCTTGCGCAGAGACTTGTACTTGGAGGCCATCAGGAGGCCCAGGGGCACCCCGATCAAAACCGAGAGGCTCACGGAGATCATGGAGATCCTCAGGGTGATCCACAGCCCCTCCATCAGGCGGGCCATGTTCCGGCCGGCCGCGAAGATGCTAATAGCCGAATCCAGCAAAGCGCGCCCTCCTTTCCAGCCAGCCGAAGAACAAAGAGACGGGCAGGATGATGACCAGGTACGAGACCACCAGCATGAGGTTGCTCTCGGAACTGTGCCCCTCCTTCAGCAAATCCTTGGCCACGTACATCAGGTCCGGCAGGGCCACGATGCTGAAGACGGACGTCTCCTTAATCAAAAATATGGCCGTGGCCGTGATGGCGGGCAGGGCCACCGCCAGGGCCAGAGGGATGACGACGTGGCGCAGAAGCTGAACCGGCCGGAGTCCTATGGACATGCCCGCCTCGATCTGGCTTTTGCTGACCGCGACCAGGCCGCCCCGGATGGCCTCGGCCATGTAGGAGCCCCCCAGGAAGGCCATCCCGACGATGGCGCAGGTCTCCCCCTCCCAGAGCACCCCCAGGCGGGGAAGCCCGTAATAGAGAAAAAACAGCTGGATCATGAGGGGCGTGTTGCGGGCGAGCTCGATGTAGGCGCCGACGACCCGCCGCAGGACGGGGACGCGCCAGTAGCGGACCAGGGCGCAGGCCAGCCCCAGGGCCAGGGACAAGACGACCCCCCAGAAGGCCAGGGTGACGGTCAGCCTGGCCGCCTTTAGAAACATCGGGGCGCAGCGGACGATGAAGTCTGGGTCAATCAAAAGGGCACGTTCGCAAAATGAGCTCGCAAGCCCCCGTCCGGCATGCCGGGGCGCGCCGGGCGGGGGCCTGTGGAAAGAGAAGGGACAAAAAAGACTAAAAAGACGAGATGAACTCTCAGGTCCGAACGGAAACTCCCAAGCCTGACAATAAGCTCCGAAGCCTGAAAAGACCGGGGAGGCTAAAAATAAAAGGACTAAAAGACTTAAAAAGCTAAAAAACTAAACAGACCGGCCGGCGTCGTCACTCCTTGGTGATGATGACGGACAGGGGGTCGACGCTCTCGCCGTAGACGGGCAGCAGGGTGGCCTCGTAGTCCGCCTTGAAGAAGCTCTCCTCGGTCAGCTTGTCGATCTCCTCGTTGAGCCAGCCCAGAAGCTCCGCGTTGCCCTTCTTCACGGCGGGGGCGATGGTGTCGAGGTCGCCCAGGAACTCGATGCCGGTGACGAAGCCGGGGTTTTCCCGGACCCAGGCGAAGAGCAGGGTGTTGTCGTGGGCCAGGCCGACGCCGCGGCCGTCCCTCAGGGCGTTGAAGGCCTCGGTGTTCTGGTCGTACTTAATGAGCTCGACCTCGGGGTGGTTTTTGGTGAAATAGCTGTCGGCGGTGGTGCCCTTGTTGACGATCAGCCTTTTGCCGGCCAGCTGGTCGACGCTGGTGATCGGGGCGCCCTGCGGGGAGGAGACGCCCAGGGCCACCTTCATGTAGGGGCGGGCGAAGTCGACCCTCTCGGCTCTCTCGGCGGTCACGGTGAAGTTGGCCAGAACCACGTCGGCCTTGTCGGCCTCCAAAATCTCCATCCGGCTGGCGGCCTCCACCAGAACGAACTCCACTTTCGTTTGGTCGCCCAGGAGATCCTCGGCCAGGCGGCGGGCCAGATAGACGTCGTAGCCCTTGTTGTCGCCGTTCTCGTCCACGAAGCCGAAGGGCGGTTTGTCGCTGAAGACGGCGACTCTCAGAACGCCGTTTTGCTTGATCTTGTCCAGCTCCCCGTCCGCCATGACGGGCTTGGGACCGAGGAGCCAGGCGGCGGCGAGGCTCAGGGCGGCCAGCGCCAAAAAGGTTTTCGCGATGCGCATGGGGGTAACTCCTTTTAAGTTGTCCAGCCGCTCACCTCGCCGGGCGGGCGGGCGGGCGGGCGGGACGATGGTCTTCGTTCTCTAATATTATCGGGTCTTCATGCAGGGCTCTTCGGCTTGAAAAACGCTCGGCATGAAAAAACAAAAGGCCAAGCGCCTTGCCGCGTCTTGAGCCTTCAGGAACGTCTGGTCAGCCAAGGGTGTCGGTCAAAAAAAAATCTTTCCGGAGTCAAACCGGACGGAGGGCGGGAAAGCCCGGGCTTTCCGCAGGCCAGGACAGATTCGCCTGCTCGATGGTTGAGGTCAAGTATAAACGCAGGGGGACTAAAAATCAAGAAAAAACAACCGTCTTCGGGCGGGCGGCCGCCTGGATGAGGTCCGGAAGTCAAGCGGCATAAGAATCTGGTCGGTGTCGGCCCGGTTGGTGTCAAAAAATAAGCATGCAAGTGGTATTTTAGCTTAAAATTCTAAATTAAAGTAATAAAAAACTCTAAAATAAATAGTGTGGCCGGTCTAAGCAGTCTAAAAATGAACATTGGCAATTATTTAATGAGCATATTGTAATTATTATTTACTTCTATTAAAGACCCCCCGGAACCAAACGGGCGGAAAACCGTTCCGTCGGTCGTTTCCCCGCCCTCGAGACCCCCGGCGCCGGGCCGGGGCGCGTCTACAGGGCGGCCACCAGGGCCTCGTTTAGTCTCCTCAATAAAGAGCCCAGCGACTCCTGGTCCTTCCGGGGGAAGGTCTCCAGGATCTCCGAGAAAAAGACGAACAGGCGGTCCTCCATCCCGGCCAGCCTCCCGCGGCCGTCGTCGGTCAGGGAGACGACGAAGCGCCTCTGGTCCGAGGGGACGGGCGTCTTGGTGATCAGTCCCTCGGCGACCAGCAGATGGACGAGCCCCATGGGGTTGCCGCCGTCCGGCGCCCCGGGCTGGAGTTTGGCCAGCAGGTCGTCGAGCCTGACCGACTCCCTTTTTCCGACCGTCGCCAGCGCCTCGTAGCTGGGATAGTCGGGCAGCCTCCTCAGGACGACGAGCCGCCACAGCGAGCTGAGGCCCTCCAGGTTCTTGATCAGCTCGGCCGTGGTGGCGGCCATGTCTATGTCGAGGGCCAGGTCGTCTAGTTTGGACATAAGTGTTTCTCCTCTGCTTTTAGATGTCAATTAATTATCTTTAAAACCAATAAAATTGAAAACGAACATAATAACGATTGTAATTCCACGGCCGATCCCATTAAAGTAAAATTTCCCGCCGTTTTCAAGTCGCCGGGGAAATGACGGGCCGGGCCTCCAAAAAACCGGGCGGCGCGGGCCTCCAAAAACCGGGGGCCGGGACGCCGAGAAGCCCTGTCGGGAAAACTCCTTTTTATACCATAACTTTGGCGGCCGGGGCGGCCGGGGCGGGGCGCCGGGAACCCCGATCGGCGGCGGCCGGGCCGGGGGCCGGAAAAAGACTGGGAAGGGCCGGGAAAACAGAGGGCCGGGCGCGGCGGCCGGGGACCCAAAAAATGACGGCCGAACGGGAAAAAGAGAGGCGTCCGGAGCTTGAAATTTGCCGGGATTGCCCGTAAACTATAAGACGTTCCCTCGGAACGACCTCTCTTTTTCGCCTGTTGTTCAGACGCGTCAGGTTTAATCCGTCGGCCGGCTTCTTGCTTTAATTTTGGGGCGCCCCCTCAATTTTACGGACGGGGGCCGGTTCTTTTTTTCCGCGGCCGGGAGGTGGATTTACCAGTCCCGGGCGCGCGCGAATCTGTCAGGAGTGTCTTATGAGCAAGGAAGTCTTCGATTTCCTGGCGGGCCACCGCCCCTTCTACATGGCCACCGTCGACGGCCCCGTCCCCAAGGTCAGGCCCATGGGCTTCGTCATGCTGTTCGAGGGCAAGATCTGGTTCGGCATGGGGACGCACAAGAACGTCTACCGGCAGCTCCGGGCCAACCCCAAGGTGGAGATCGTCACCACCGACTCCGACTCCAACTGGGTCAGGGTCTCCGGCGAGGCCGTCTTCGACGAGCGCCCCGAGCTGTTCCAGGAGGCCCTGAGGGTCATGCCCCAGCTGAGGGACATCTATCCCGAGGGCGGCCCCAAGATGGGCGTCTTCCATCTGGCCAAGGGCGTCGCCGTCTTCAACAACCAGGGCGGCCAGCAGACCAAGACCGTCGAGCTGTGAGGTCCCGCCCCAAGGCCAGGGTCTGGGGTCCGCCCGGCTCTTGACCTGGGGGCGTCCAAAGTGCCGGGCCTCTATTTTTTTGAATTTTGGGAGACAGTTCATGCAAGAAACTATCGTGGAGCCCGGCGGGGAGGGGGGCGGCCCCGCCTCTTTTGACGAAGCCGGGCTGACGGCCGCCGCCCTCTCCTGCGGGGCGGCCGGCTCGGCCATGACCGACGCGGCCGAAGTGGTCTTTCGGCCGGAGTTCAGGGGGATGTGCCGGGACAACCGCTGCGGCAACTTCGGCCGCAACTGGCAGTGCCCGCCGGACGTGGGCGAGATCGACGAGCTCATCGCCGGGCTGAAGACCCGCGGCCGGGTCATGGTCTTCCACTTCATCGGCAGGCTGGCCAGGGCCTACGACTGGAAGGGCATGCAGGCGGCCGCCAGGGATTTTTCCACCCTGGTCCTCGACCTTCAGAAAAAACTCGGGCAGATCAGCCCGGCGGCCAAGGTGCTGGGGGCCGGGCCCTGCCTCCTCTGCGAGAAATGCGCCTGCCTGACGGAGGAGCCCTGCCGCCACCCCGGGCGGGCCGTCTCCTCTTTGGAGGCCCACGGCGTCGACGTCGCCCAGCTGGCCAGGCTCACGGGCCTGAAATACAACAACGGCCCCGAGACCGTCACCTACTTCGGAGCCGTCTTCGTCTGATATTTTATCCGCGGAGCCGGCGGGGACTCAAAGCGCCGGCCAAAAGGTGGTAGCGTGAAAATTAACGATCTGAGAGCCGTTTTGGAGAAATACGACAAACCGGAGCTCAAAGAGATCGCGGTGCGGCTGTACAAGTCCATACCAAAGGCCGCCAAGGAGTCCGGCGGCCTCGACGAGCTCCTGACGGATTTTTCCAAGGGCAAGAAGCAAACCCCGAAACCCCCGACGGTTGATTTCGCGTCGCTTCAGGTTATCGTCGAAAGGTTCCTCAAGAACGTCAGATTCGGGTTTTATTTCTGTCCAAACCGCCATGTCAGCAAGAAAAAGAGGATTCAATGGCGTTTTGAGGCGAGGCGGTACGTCAAGGATCTTGTCGACGTCCGCGGGGATGATTCCGACGCCGCCGCCGACCTGATGATACAGTTTTATTACATGCTCAGCTACGGCGAGAACGTGACGGTTTTCAACTCGGACACCCCGTTTGCCGCCATCGGCATCTTGCCGGTCGATTTTTTGGAATTGATTTTGTCCAAGTTGTTTTACAACGGCGTCACGCCGGCAAAAATCAGGACGGCGGTTTTTTTCATTCTGGACGCCATGCTCGACTGTGGTCATTCATGGGCAAGTTATTGCTGCGAGCTGCTGGTCTATGCGTTGAAGACTCCCGAGACAAAAGAGCTGGCCCTCGAACATTGCGACGCTTTTCCTCTCGAGTACGAAAAATTTCAACAGCTTAAAAGACATTTCGAGTATAGAAAGGGCTTCCCTAATTATTATAGGGATAGGACCAGCCCTGCGATGCTCAAAAACGCGGCGACGGAGCTGCGTCTACAGTTGAAATTTGGCCTTTTCGAATATGACGAGGGCATCTCATATTTTTGGAAGAACTATGTCGGCAAAAACAAAGAGGAGTCGTTACACGTTCTGCTGGACAGCCATTTGAAATACGAGGACCTCGCTTCCTGGTGGGTTGGCGAATACGAAAAAGCCGTGGCCGACGGCGTGTCGCCCAGGGAGTCGCTGCGGATTATGTATGAGAGCAAGAAGAAAAGTCTGGCCAAAGACTGAGTATGTCCGGACGTCTTGAGCGCCCGCGCCCCCCTGGCCTGAAAACTCATGACGATCGTCAAATTAAAAAAGCCGGACGGTTTTTCCGTCCGGCTTTAATATTTCCCGGGAGCCTGGTCGGACGAACAAACGCGGACGCCGGTCAGACGCGTTGTCATGACGCGTCCCGTCCGCGTCGGGAGGCCAAAGTCGCCGGCTCATGAAACGTCACGCTCATGTAATCGGAAAATCTAGGATGGTGATTTTGTTTGAATGACAAGTCCTGAAGGCTAATTGGATATATTTCTCGCCATAATTGGTTTCCCTGGCGTCGTGATAATCCGGCGCATATTCTTTAATTGGCTCGTCATTGTCATCATTATCAACATCAACATCGCCAGCGTCGGCGCCCGCCTAGCGGACCGGCCTGGCCAGAAACAAGCCGGCGGCCGCGAGGGCCAGAAAATATATGACGTCGTTGAGGTCGATCAGGCCCCGGGTGAAATGGTACAGCCGGGGACCAAAGGCCAGCCCCTGCAGGAGCGTTCCGGCTTTGGCGGGGAGGTAGGGGGCGGCCCAGCCCAGCGCCCACATCACCCCCAAAATTCCCAGGGTGGTCAGGGCGGCGGCCATGGGCGTTCGGCAGAGGGAGGCAGCGGCCAGCCCCAAGGCGGAGAAAGCGGCTATGAGAAGCGCCAGCCCCAGGACGGCGACCAGCATTGTCTTGACGACGCCGACCCCCAGAAACATCAGCAGGACGAAGGGGGCCAGCCCCAGGAGGGCCAGAAGCCCCAGGGAGGCGCAGGCTGCCAGGTGCAGGCCCAGGGTCAGCTCCGCCCGGGAGAGGGGCCAGGACTGGATCAAATCCAGGTGCCCGCCCTGGGAGGAGAGGGCGAAGGCCCGCATGGTGGCCAGGGGCGTCACCAGGGCCGTCAGCAGGCCCAGGTCCCCCAGGCCGCTCGCGAACATGACCAAAGAGGCGTCCACCCCGCCGCCCCGGGCCAGGGCCGCCAGGTTGGCGAGGGAGTAGGAGGCCGCCGCGTTGTAGAAAAGGAGCCCCTCCAGGCCCAGGAAGACCAGCAGGGCCAGGGCGCCCACGGGGCCGCCCCAGAAGGCCTCGAACTCGAAGCGGGCCAGGGATAGTATCTGTCGGGGTCGCGGACGGCTCACTGTCGCACCAGCTGGAAATAGACTTGGTCGGGCGACCCGCCGGCGCCGGCGAGCTCGCTCCAGGTCCCCCGGGCCGTCAGCTCGCCGTCCTGGAGGAAGACGGCCGAGTCGGTCAGGGAGGCCACCTCGGGGAGGATGTGGCTGGAGACGACCAGGGTGGTCTCCGGGGCCAGTTTTTTCAAAAGCGCGGTCAGCCTTCTGGCCTCGGCAGGGTCCAGGCTGCTGGTGGGCTCGTCGAGGACGACTATTCTCGGCCGCCCCAAAAGGGCCAGGGCCGCCGCCGCCTGTCTTCTGCTGCCCATGGACAGCCCGCCCGCCAGCCGCTTAAATTTCGTCCCGAGACTCAGGGCGTCGCCCAGCCGCTCTATCTCGGCCCGGGCGGCCTTCCCGTCAAGTCCCCTGAGCCTGGCCGCCATGGCCAGATGCTCCAGGACCGTCAGCTCCGGGTTCAGGGGCGCCCCCTCGGGGAGCCAGCCCAGCAGAAGAGGCTCAGCCCGGGCCTCCCCGGGGCTCATTCCGGCTATGCTGACCGCCCCCCCGCCGGGGTCCACCGCCCCGCAGAGGGCCTTGATCAAAGTCGACTTCCCGGCCCCGTTGGGACCCAGCAGGGCCACCCTGGCCCCCTCGGGGATGTCCAGGCTGACGTCTTTCAGCGCCCTTTGCGATCCGAAATAGACGTCGAGGTTCCTGACCGAGATTATCGGGTCGGCGCCCGATCCCGCCTCGCCCGATCCGGCGACGCCAGATCCGGCGGCGCTCGTTTCCGAACCCGCCGGCCCTCCCGACTGGGTCTTTTTTTCGGAACCTGGCTGGGGCTTGTTTTTTTTGCTCATCATGCGGCCTGTGTCGTCGGTCAAATTTTATTTTATTCTTTTGCCGGTCCCCATGACGTCGGGGAAAAAGTCGGCGCGCGACATTCGGAAACTAGCGCCGGGACTGTCGTCAAATCATCGCGGGACAGGCAGTCGGTTGTCTCGGAGACGGCCGTGAATTGTCACAAGGCTGTCAATGAACTGTCACAAGGCGGTCACAAAACGATCAGGGAACTTTCAGAATTAATATTTTTTTCTCGTCTCCCAGCCCGACCGAAACTATTTTAGATCTCCCGAAATAATATTTCAACAATAATCATGTGAAAGTCCTGAAGGCTCTGGCTCCTGCTAATTCTTCACTTGCCTGTCGGCTGATTGTTATTCTAGCCGGCGGCGGATTGATTATTCCAAGTTGCATTCAAAAAGTTAGTAATGTATAATATGCCATGGAGGTGTTCCAATGGCGCGGATTTATTCCCCCTCACCAGAGGTAATCAGCTTGGCTCAAGACTTTGTCAATCAATCCCGCTCATCTTCCGACACCAAGAGAGGGCTGTCCGTCACTCTCTCGGCAACGCTGGGCATAACAGTCGGGCAGACAGCCGAGCTTCTAGGGATCTCCATAATGACTGTCAACCGTAACAGGCGCCTGATTGAGGGGATGGCGGGCGCTGAATTCCACGAAACGACCGAGAACCGCGGCGGGAGACGGAACCAACTCATGACGCCGGAGGAGGAGGCGGAGTTCCTGGACAAATTCCTTGACCAGTCTCTGGCGGGAGAATTAATTGACGCGGCTCCAATCCATAATCAGCTGCTAGAATTAGTCGGTCATGACATACCTTTGTCCACAACATATAGAATGCTGGAAAGAAACGGGTGGCGCAAGACGGAGCCGGACGCCGGCCGCCCTAAGAGCGACCCTGCCCCACAGGAGGCGTTTAAAACAAACCCCCAAAAATGCTGGCTTCCATCTCGGGGGAAAACAAAGAAAGATTACCTGTAAAGCTGGTGTTTCAAGACGACGCCGGATTTGGTCGGCTCCATTATCCTCAATCTTGTCGGGCTCCATATCCGAACCGACCGATGGTAAGGACTTGTATAATCCGGGAGTATCGTTATGCGTGTGCTTCCATTTGCCCCTGGAATGGAAAACTTGACTATATGACGGCAGATAAAACGGACGCGGAAAATATGAGTGTCTTCCTGAAGTTATTGAAAAACAAACACGGAGATAAATTTGTCGTTATGGTTTTAGATGGCGCGTCATCCCAGGGAAGTAAAGACACAATACTCCCAAAAAACTTTTCTTTGCCAAAGTTGCCTCCGTATAGCACCGAGCTCAATCCTGCGGAACAAATCTGGAGGGTTTTGCGGAAAAAATGTTTTGGCAACTCAATATTCAAATCTCCAGATGAAGCAACGCAAAAGTTAAAGAAGGACTGTCTCAAACGGCCAAGGATAAAAAGGGTATGAAACAATTAACTAATTGGCCTTGGATTGAGAGACTTAACAAAGATCGCTTTCAAAATTAATCACATTTTTAATGCAAATTGGAATTATTTTCCATTTCTTCAAATAATTCGTTATTTTGTGTCGATCTCATGATAAAGAAATTTTCAGTTTCCAGGTCTCTGGCTCTCACGGCGGTCGCGATCGCATGGGCCCGGGACGTCGGGAAGCCCAGCCTGATAAAATCTTGAGCCTCGTAGTCTCTTCCCGACTTGACCCATTCGATTTGCTCCTCTCTTTTTATTTCCTTATAATCGGCGCCCGCATTTTTCCAAACCGAGTTTGGAATTTTGTTGGCGGCGGCGAAATTTGCGTCAGTCTCCAACATCCTGCTAATTTCAGCTTCTGAAATTTCTGAAATCGCCGGAAGAGGCGGGGAAAAGAAAACGACAAGACAAAATCAAAGAGCGGATAATTTGATTTTCATTTTGACTTCACCTCCAAAGGCGCCCCCCGGTTTCGAACGCCGTTCCGCCTAAAAAGCTCCGCGATCATTTTTATTTGTCTTTCGACAATCTCGCCAATTATTAGTTTGCCTGTCAGACTGACTGACTAGTTAACTAACTGACTAACGATTTGTCGGCCGGCCTGTCCCGACGGTCCTTGGCCTGTTCCGCTAACCCTTGGCCTGTCCCGCTAACCCTTGGCCTGTCCGAGGCCGGGGATGGCGAGTTTTTTCTCCAGGCGGTGCAGGCCGTAGGTGGTCAGGGAGACCAGGGCCAGGTAGTAGACGGCGGTCAGCAGGTAGCACTCCAGATTGCGGAAATAAAAGGACCCCAGGGATGAGGCCCGCCCGGTCAGCTCGAGGACGGTGACGATCAGGGCCAGGGAGGAATATTTGATCAGATAGATGATCTCATTGCCGCAGCCGTGCAGCGCCCGCCTGATGGCAACGGGGGCGGTGATGGACCAGAAAGTCTGGCTTTTGGTGAAGCCCAGGGACTCCGCGGCCAGGAACTGACCCTTGCGGATGGAGAGGATGGCCCCCCTGATGTACTCGGACTGGTAGGCCCCGCTGCACAGGCAGAAGGCGACCACCGAGGCCGCGTAGGGGCTCAAAATGAGAAACTTCCAGGTAAAGGCGGGCAGGCCAAGGGGCTCCAGATAAAGCCCCAGAAAGCGCGAGACGGAGGGGAGGCCGTAGTACCACATGGTCAGCTGGACCACCAGGGGCGTCCCTCTGAAAATTGAGACGTAGGCGTTGAAGATGGTCCGCAGCCACCCGGGCCCCGCGGCCCGGCCCGCCCCCACCAGGACCCCGATGGTGACGCCCAGGAGGGCCGAGGGGACGATGATCAAAACGCTCAGCCAGAGGCCCTGGTTCAAGGCGGGGATGAGCTTGGTGACGTAGAACTCCCAGGTGCCCATGGCCTAGCGTCCCGTGAGCTCGGTGAGCCTGGAGCAGAACAGGGCCGTTCTGGAGCCGGAGTTCTCGCCCAAAAGATCGCCGGGGGTCCCCCGCTCGATGATGCGCCCCTCCTCCATGAAGAGGATCTCGTTGGTCAGGTGCTGGGCGAAGCCGATCTGGTGGGTGACCATGAGCATGGTCATGCCGCCCCTGGCCAGGTTGGCGATGACGTTCAAAACCTCGCCGATCAGCTCCGGGTCCAAGGCCGAGGTGGGCTCGTCCAGGAGCATCAGCTTGGGCTCCATGGCCATGGCCCTGGCGATGGAGACCCTCTGCTTCTGTCCGCCGGAGAGCTGCGCCGGGTACAGGCCGGCCTTGTCGGCCAGGCCCACCCGCTCCAGCTCGTCCATGGCCCGCACCCTCGCGGCGGTTTTCGGCTGCCCCTTGACCTTGCGCAGGGCGATGGCCACGTTGTCCCTGGCGGTCAGGTGGTCGAACAGGTTGAAGTCCTGGAAGATCATGCCGATCTCCTGGCGGAAGGCGCAGATGTTCTTCTGGCCCATCTCCCGGGCCGACTGGCCGTCCAGGACGACTTCCCCCTTGTCGGGGGGGGTCAGAAAGTGGACGCACTGCAAAAGGGTCGACTTGCCGCTGCCCGAGGGGCCGATCAGGACCTTGAGCTGCCCCTTGTCCAAAGACAGGGAGACGTCGTCCAGGATCAGCTTGCCGCCCAGGGATTTGGAGACGTTGCGCACCTCCAAAAGGGGCCTGCCGGTCCGGGCGTTTGCGGTCCGGGAGTTCCGGGCCCCGGCGTCGGCGCCCGCGCCGTCCTGGCTGTTGTTGTCCCGACCGCTGGGGCCGCTCTGCAAATTAACGTTTGACATGGTCTTGAATTACATTTCACCGGTCTGCGTCTGGCGCCGAAAAGAAGCCGACGCGAAGTCAAATAGAAGCCGAAAAAACGCCGAAAAAGTCAATTAACAGCCGAGAAAAAACCCAAAAGAAATTGTCAGCAAAAAACAATGTTCCAAGGTGCTAGGCCGTCCGCTCCTCTGGTTTCTCCAGCTCAATGCCCTGAGGGTTTTCCTGATCGACGCCCAGGCCGGGGATTCTGGTGTGCCTCTCGAGAGTTCTCAGGCCCTTGAGGCCCACCCAGGTCAGAAAATAGTAGATGACGCCCGCCTGGATGTAGAAGGGGACGTGCATGTGGGTGGCGGCCACCATCAGCTTGACGCGGGACATGATTTCCAGCGTCCCCAGGACGTAGGCGATGGCCGAGTCCTTGAGCAGGATCGAGTACTCGTTGGCCCAGGAGGGGATGGCCAGGCGAAGGGCCTGGGGGAGAATGATGTGGGCCAGCGCCCCCGTGCGCGAGAACCCCAGCGACAGGGCCGCCTGGTATTGGCCGGCGTGCAGGGAGTTGATGGCCCCCCGGAAGATCTGGGACTGGTAGGCCCCGCTGGCCAGGCCCAGGGTGGTCACCGCGGCCAGAAAGGGCAGGTTGACCCTGTAGCCCGCCAGCTTGGTTAGGAAGGCCTCCATCGGCGAGAAAACGCCGAAATAAAAGATGAAGAGCAGGACCAGGATGGGGATTCCGCGAAAGAACCAGACGTAGGTCCCCGCCAGAAACTTGGCCCAGCGCGGCCCGTAGACCTGGACGGCGGACAGCGGCACCCCGACCACCAGGCCCATCAGCATGGCCCCCAGGATGAGGGCCACCGTCAGGCCCGTGCCCTTGACGATGAATATGGCCGGATCCAGGAGGGCCGAGATTGAGTCTATCGCGATTGCCATGAGCCTTCGGGGCCGGGGAAAGCCGCTGAACGGTCCCGCGGAAAAAAGCGGCTGTCAAGGGAAAAATAACGGGCGGCGGCGGAAAAAAAGAGGGGCGCGGCCCAGCGGGGAAACCGGGGCCGCCGTTTTGGCGCCCGGGCCGCCCGAGGACGGCCCGGGGGCGTTGGAGGGCCCGGACTAGAGCTTCTTGTCCAGGTTGTACTTTTTGACCAGCTCGTCCCAGATCGGGTCGGCCTTGATGGCGTCGATGCCGTTGTTGAGGATCTCCAGGAGCTCCGCGTCGTCCTTGTTGACCGCGTAGCCGAAGTCCTCGTCGGGGATGCCCGCGTAGCCGAGGAATTTGACGTCCATGGTCTGGAGGATGGCGTACCCGCGGTCGTCGTTCATGACCACGGCGTCGATCCTGCCGTTGACGACGTCCTCGGCGGCCAGGTCGGGGGAGGGGTAGCCGACGATCTCATACTTGCGGCCGTCCTTGCCGTTGGCGTCCTCCATCGACTGCAGGTCGCTGGTGCCCAGCTGCAGGCCGATCTTCTTGCCGCCTGTCAGCACGTCCTCCAGGGTCAGCGGGGAGTTCTTGCCGACCAGGACGACCTGCTTGATGGTCCAGTAGGGCTTGGTGAAGGCGACCTTCTCGGCCCTCTCGGCCGTGATGGAGAGTCCGGAGGCGATCATGTTGATGTTCTTGTTCTGCAGCAGCTCGACGATGGACTCCCAGGCGAAGGGCTGGTGGCTGACCTGGCGGCCGGCCTTTTCGATGATCCAGTTGACGCAGTCCACGTCGAAGCCCTGGACGACGCCGGTGGAGTCGACATAGGCGAAGGGCTCGAAGGAGGCGGCGTCGTAGCCGTTGACGATTTCGGTCTGCGCCTTCAGGGCGGTCGGACAGACGGCCAGGGCGGCGAGGACGATGAGGAGAAAAAATTTCTTAAGCACGTGGCACCTCGGAATGAAGTTTGTTAAGCCGAAAGGCGAAAATAAACTCTCCCTGGGAGAGGCGGCGGGTGGTTCCGCCGTTTTTTCAGGCCTGCCCCCCCCGCCGCCTGTCGTTGGTCCCGGCAGGCCGGCCGGCGGGCTTTGATCTTATGTGATGAAATAAGTCTGATAATTATAGTCAATTTAAATATTTATAGTTAATTCAAACAGTTGTGAATAAGTTCTCTTGGAGTCGCGGACGCCAAAAAGACGCCCGGCAGGCCGCGCGGGGCCGCCCGCTATTTTCGGGGTGACGCTGGGTGTTGGTCAAACTGATAGTCTAGCAAACACAAGCCCGCCGCGCAAGGACAAATTTTCATATATTTTCATATTTTCATCCGCCCCGCCCCGGCGGCCCGCGGCCCCGGGCCTCCCTCAGCCCTCCCGGCCGAGGACGGCCTCGACCTTGGCGACGTCGGCGGGCACGTCCACCTCGGGGGAGAGACCGTCGGCCAGCACGACCTTGATGCGGACGCCGCGCTCCAGGGCCCTTAGCTGCTCCAGGGACTCGACCAACTCGAGGTCGCCCTGGGGCCAGGCGACGAACTGCCGCAGGAAGCCCACCCGGTAGGCGTAGACGCCCACGTGCTTCAGGTGCCGGCCCGGGCCGCCGTCCCTGGGCCAGGGGATGGGCGCCCTGGAGAAATAGAGGGCGAAGGAGTCCTGGTCGAGGACGACTTTGACGTGGTTGGGGTCCCGGGCCTCGGCGGGGTCGGCCAGGGGCACGGCCAGGGTGCTCATTTGTATCTGGTGGTCCCTTTCGAGGGCGTCCGCCAGCATGGCCGGGTGCAGGGGGTTTAAAGCCGGCTGGTCGCCCTGGACGTTGAGGACGATGTCGTTGCTCTTGAGGCCCATGATGTTGGCCGCCTCGGCCAGCCTGTCGGTCCCGGTGAGGTGGTGGGGGGAGGTCATGACGACGGCCCCTCCGAAGACCTTGACGGCCTTGGCGATCTCGGGGCTGTCGGTGGCCACCCTGACCAGGCCGATGTCCGGAATTACCTTGCAGCGCTCGTAGACGCGCTGGATCATGGACTTGCCCGCTATCATGGCCAGGGGCTTGCCGGGAAAACGCGAGGAGGCCCAGCGGGCGGGGATGATTGCCACCACGGACATAAGATAATCAACTCGTTTTTGGTGAGATGGGTTTTCGGGGATCCCGCCTGAAATATTAATCTTCAGACCGGTTTTTTTCCCGGGCACGCATGATATTTTAATTTTCAGGCCGGATTTTTTATTTTCATCGGCCGGACTTTATTTTCACCGGCCGGATTTTTTTATTTTCATCGGTCGGACTTTTTTCATTTTCGCCGTCCGGACTATTTTTTATTTATTTTGGCGGGCAGGATCTCCAGTTTTTTTCCTGACGCCGGCCCGGCCTGTCGGCGGGGATGTCGGCCGGCCTGTCAGGGAAGCCGCCAGACTGGCGACCAGCCGGCCATGACCTTTTGCCCCAGGGTCACCATGATCTCGGCCTCGGGGGGCAGGAAGAGGTCCACCCTGGAGCCGAAGCGGATCATGCCGAAGCGCTGCCCGCGTTTTAATTGCTGGCCGGGCAGGACCCAGGAGACGATGCGCCTGGCGACCAGGCCGGCTATCTGCACCATGACGACGCGCCTGCCGTCGCCGTTCTCGACCATGACGGCGTTGTGCTCGTTGTTGACGGAGGCCTTGTCGAAGGAGGCGTTCACAAACGTCCCCGGAAAATAATCCTGCCTGACGATCATCCCGGAAATCGGCGCCCGGTTGACATGGACGGAGAAGACGTTCATGAAGACGCTCACCTTGACGGCGGGGGCTTGGGTCAGGGGGCAGGCGGACCCTCGGTCGATCCTGATGACCTTGCCGTCGCAGGGGGAGAGGCCGAAGCCCTCCGGGGGGACGGGGCGCTCGGGGTCGCGGAAAAAATAGATCGTGAAAAGGGTCAGGACTAGGAAGACCGCGGTGAGGACGCGCCAGTCCAAAAAGAAAAAGACGGCCGTGAGGACCAGGCCGCCGATGATGAAGACAAACCCCGGCCTGGCGACGGGCAGGGTGTTGTTGATGTTGTAGAAAGGGATTTTGGCCTTGAAAATATCTTCCAGCATGCGCGCGTCCGGGTCGGCCTAAGCAAATTATGACGTCAGCAAAGGTCGGGAAAGGTGAGCAATTGTGGGCGAAGGACCGCGTCCCGGCGGGCCGGTCCGACATCAAAGGTTCCGCGCCCCACTAGGCGGGCGTCGGGGCCTCTTCCGGGCGGAGGGCAAAATAATGGGCGGGGACCGGCCCCGCCCTTGGAGCGGCGCGAACGGCCGGGCCTGACTGTCGAAGACCCGCCTGTTCCTGCCCGGAAAAGCGGTTTTAGAGTACCACAGGCCCGAAAAATTGACAATAGCGGCCCGCCGTCCGTCAGAAGCAAAAAGAGAGTTAAACAGATGCTTGTTTAGTAAAAAGATAGGCTTTTTATATTTTTAAATACGTAATTCAAATAATTGGTAGCTTTATTTATATTTTAAACGGTAATATATGATATATAATATTTAAATATAATTTTATATATGTACTAAATTTGCAAGCGTTCACGGGGTCCCTGGCGACCCCTGCCAGGGTTGGGGCCGGACCCAAGTCCAGCAAGCGTTCACGGGGGCGGCCCGCGAGGTTCCGGGGCCCGCTTTAATCGTCGTCCCAATCCGTCGCCAGGCCCGGGCGACAGGGTCCTGCTCCAAAAAATCAGCATGCGGCAGGCACTCTCTTCGGGGCTTGTCGGAGGCGACGGTCGCCTTCAGGCAGTTTATCCCCGCCGCGCGGCTCGGGCGGAGGCGCATTGTCGCCTGGCTTGGCCGCGGAGCCTTTGTTGGAAAGGTC
>JAISET010000260.1 GCA_031264015.1 Deltaproteobacteria bacterium
CCCCGGCGTTTTCGGTCAAATTTCGTTTATATGGGCTAAAAATTTGATTTTCGGTCCCTTTTTCGGTATATATTAGCTTGGTTTTCAGGTCCTTTTTTTTCCGGCCGGCCGTCCGCCTCGGGCGCGGCCCGGGCCGCAGGAGACGCCGTTATCAGACGCCAGCCCGAAAGTTTGTTGAGGCGCCGGCCGGCCGCGGGCGGCCCCCTCGCCGACATCCCCGCCGGCCGCCCCGGCCGGGCCCTCCCGCACGTCGTCCGGGTCTTCCTGGGCCTGGCCGTCATGCTGGCCATGGCGGCGTCCCTGGGCTCCTGCGGGGGCCGGAACCGCGACTTTCCGGGGGGCAACGCCGCCAGGACAGAGACCCCCGCCCCCGGGGGCCAGCCGTCCGGCCCGGCCTCCCTGCGGGTCAAGGGCGGCCTGGCCAGCGGCGGGGTGGCCCCGGTCGAGTCGAGCCTGACGAGCAGTTTTCGGACGGTCTGGGTGGCCAGCTTCCTGGACCCCGAGCCGGCCCAAAAAAGCGCCGCCGCCTTCCGGCGCCAGGGCCTGGCCGCCTTCACGGTCAGAAAGACCCTGGTGGAGAAAGGCCTGGTCGGCGGCTCCCCCATCGGCGACTACCATCTGGTCATGGTGGGCCTCTTCGGCGGGCACAAGGAGGCCGAGGACCTGGGCAAGTATCTCCAGGCCAGGGCCATGGTCACCAACTGGCAGGTGACGGGCTCCGACGACCCCGGCGAGATCGGCCAGTCCGACGCCCAGACGGCCCCCCTGGTGGCCAGGTCCGACAGGGTGGTCGAGGCCGCCGAGAAAAAGGCCGCCCGGCCCGTGGCCCCCGACGACCCGGCGGTCACCGGCGAGGCCTTCAAGGGGCTGGTCCGCGGACGCTTCGTGGGCAGCTACCGGGACTACCAGGAGGCCAGGCTCGAGGCCGGCAGGCTGACGGCCTCCGGCTGGCCCGCCTCCGTCGACAGCGACCCCTCCGGAGGCGGCATGTGGTACAGGGTGGTCCTGGCCGAGCCCTCGGACCGCCGCGACTTTTCCGCGCCCCCCGCCGAGCTGGCCGCCGCCCGGGCCTCCGCCGCCCGGACCGAGGGGGTGGTCCTTTTGGTGGACACCTCCGGCGTCAAGGGCGTCTGGGGCGCCAAGGCCCCCGCCGCCGACCGCGGGGACGCCTCGGCCTGCGCCGGCTACTCCGAGGCGGGCAGGCTGCTCACGGGCCTCGAGCGGCTGGTCGGCTACATCCCCGAGCGGGGGCTGCTGGCCGCCGTCAAGCCGCTGACGTACCGGGAGCCCTCCTCCATCGTCGACCGGGTGACCCGCCCCGTGCGCAACTGGTGGACCGGGGACGACTCCGATCTCGCCGAGGTCAAGTCCGTCTACGGCCCGGCCATCTTCAACCGCGCCGAGCTCATGAGCCGGGTCAGGGGGCTTTCGGTCTCCCCCGACCCCGCCCCCCTGGGCCCCGCCCTGGACGGCCTCAACGAGCTGGCGGCCATCTCCGGCCAGAAGATCGTCGTCCTGTTCTCCGAGTTCGGCCACAACACCTCCTCCCAGGAGACCCTGGCCGCCATGGGGCGCCTCAAGGGGACCTACGGCGACTCCCTGCGCCTGCTGGTGGTCTACGGGGACACCGACGACGCCGGCTGGCGGACCGCCGAGGCCGCCGCCAAAGCCGCCGGCTCCGGGGAGGCCTGGAACGGCTGCATGCTGCTGTCCGACAACAACTATTTCGAGAAGTTCGTCAAGTCGGTTTTCCCCCGCTGAGCCGGGCCGGATTATCGCCCCGGCGGCTTCAGGCCTTTGTTCTTTCTTCTTTTCCTTCGGCGCGGTTATTTTGCGCGGGCGGAATTGCTGATATTCTTGTTGTTCCTGTTATTGTTTCTGTTATTGTTCCTGTTATTGTTACTGTTATTGTTACTGTCACTACTATTAATATTATAACTACTGCTGCTGCTGCTGCTGCTACTGCTACTACTACTAATACTATATTATTACTGATCGTCAGTCTTCATTGCCATAATTGAAAATTTCATCAGCCGACGGAGTTCCCCGGAGCGCCTGCCGACAGGGGAAGTCCCCGAGGCGCGGGTCCTGGGGCCGTTTTTTTCCCGCCGCAGCCACGGCGGGCCCGATAATCCGCAATCAAAAAAGTCGAGGCGACATGTCAGACAACATTTACACACGAGTGACTTTCTTCTCCGGGGAGAACGTGCCCCTGGAGATGCACAAGGCCCGCATGGTCCAGCGCGTCAATCTGATTTCGGCGACGGAAAGGCTTGACGTGCTCACCAGGACCGGGAACAACACGTTTCTTCTGCCCAACCGCGAAGTCTTTTTGGACATGCTGACCGACAGCGGCGTCAACGCCATGAGCGAGAACCAGTACGCGGCCATGCTGCTGGCCGACGACAGCTACGCCGGCTCCGAGACGTTCTACCGCCTGGAGAAGGTCCTCCAGGGCTTTTTCGGCACCAAGTACTACCTGCCCGCCCACCAGGGGCGCGCCTGCGAGAACATCCTGGCCAGCGCCTACGTCTCGGCCAAGACCCCCAACGTCATCACCAACTACCATTTCACCACCACCAAGGCGCACATCATGCTCCGGGGCGGGACCGTTCACGAGACCGTCGCCGACTCCGCCCTGGCCACCGAGAGCGACGTCCCCTTCAAGGGCGACTACGACATGGGCAAGTTCGACGCCTTAGTCAAAAAGCTGGGCGCCGGGAGCATAGCCTTCGTCCGCGTCGAGGCGGGCACCAACCTGATCGGCGGGCAGCCGGTCTCGCTGGCCTCCATGCGCGAGGTCTCGGCCTACTGCCGCAAGAACAACCTGACCCTGGTCTTCGACGCGTCGCTTTTGGCCGACAACCTCTTCTTCCTGAAGACCAGGGAGAGGGAGTGCCTCGACCGCGACCTGGCCTCCATCGTGCGGGAGATCGGCTCCCTGATGGACGTCGTCTATTTCTCGGGCCGCAAGCTGGGCTGCGCCAGGGGCGGCGGCATCTGCACCTCGAACGAGGCGGCCTATAGGAAGATGCGCGACCTGGTCCCCCTCTACGAGGGCTTTCTGACCTACGGCGGCATGTCGGTCCGGGAGATGGAGGCCATGGCCGTGGGCATCCAGGAGACCCTGGACATCCACAACATCAGCCAGACGCCCCTCTTCGTCGAGGCCTTCGGGCTCGAGCTCCAGAGCCTGGGCGTGCCCGTGGTCACTCCCTTCGGGGGCCTGGGCTGCCACGTCGACGCCTCCCGCTTCATCCCCCATGTCCCCCAGGAGCAGTACCCCTCGGCGGCCCTGTGCTCGGCCATCTATCTGGTGGGCGGCGTCCGGGGCATGGAGCGCGGCACCCTCTCCGAGAGCCGCAATCCCGACGGCAGCGAGCACCTCTCCAACATGGAGCTGGTCAGGCTCGCCGTCCCCAAGAGGGTCTTCACCCACTCCCAGATCAAGTTCGCCGCCGACCGCATCGGCTGGCTCCACAAGCACCGGGATCTGGTCGGGGGCCTGGAGTTCGAGGAGGAGCCCGCCACCCTGCGCTTCTTCCTGGGCAGGCTCAAGCCCGTCGGCGACTGGCAGCGGCGCCTGGTGGACGCCTTCTTGAAAGACATGCCCTCGGGCCTGTAGGCGGCCCGGGCTCCGGGCCCGAGGGCGGCTCGCCCCCGGGTCCGCGGAGGACGCTTGCAGGACGCTTTCAGGACGCTTTCAGGACGCTTTCAGGACGCTTTCAGGACGCTTTCAGGACGCTTGAAAGACGTTCAAACGACGCTAAAAAAACGCCATAACGAAGAGCAGACGCGTAAAAGACGAATTGGCGAATAATAACAGACGATGTCGAGGCGGACGTCGGAGAATTCCGACGCCGGTTGTTTTCCTCCCCTTCGGCGGGTCCGGGCGGTTTCTCCGCGTCGGGCCCGCCTTTTTCTTTTACCGTCGCCCGCGGCGTCGCGGCCGCTTTTTTCCCCGGGCGCCGCGGACGCCGTGTGTTCATGGAAATTTGTCGGAAAATCCACAATTTCTCCTTAATTTCACCATATGCTTTTGTTATAATACGCCTCAAGTCAAAGGCCGGCCGCGTCGCCTCCCGCCTTCCGCGCTCGTCCCCGCGGCCGTCGTTTCCGCGGGACGGTCAGTTTCCGCGGCGGCCGGCGTCCGCGTGACGCATGACGCATGACGCATGACGCATGACGCGTGACGCATGACGCGTGACGACGAATCTTGAAGGGTCCCTCATGAAAGAAAACCAGCGCCAGAAAAAACCGGGCACCGGGCGGTTTCGCCCCCTCCGTCTTTTGGGCGGGGCGGCGGCCTTTTTGCTTTTGTTTTTTCTTGCGGGCTATTTTCTGGCGGACCCGCCGGACCCGGGCGACTTTTTCGTTTCCCCCAGGGTCATGGACCGCCGCGGGGGGACCCTGTACGCGTCCCTGACCCCCGAGGACGAGCTGGTGGTGCCCTGCTCGCTGATGGAGATGGGGAAAGTGCTGCCGTCGGTGG
Source organism: Deltaproteobacteria bacterium (assembly GCA_031264015.1). GTDB lineage: Bacteria > Desulfobacterota > Desulfarculia > Adiutricales > Adiutricaceae > JAIRNQ01. The sequence continues at coordinate 4,493 of JAISET010000260.1, forward strand.
CCGTGGGGGTGGAGGACAAGCGCTTCTACGACCACCCCGGCGTCGACCCCCTGGCGGTCCTGAGGGCGGCCTGGCAGAACCTGGCCGGGCGCCGCGTCGTCTCCGGGGCCTCCACCATCACCGTCCAGCTGGTCAGGCTCTCGAGGCCCCGGGAGCGGACGTTTCTCTCCAAGGTTGTGGAGTTCTTCGAGGCGCTGCGCCTGGAGCGGGAGTACACCAAGGATCAGATCCTGGAGCTCTATCTGAACCGGGCGCCTTTCGGCGGCAACCTGCGCGGGGCCGGGGCGGCCTCCCTGGCCTATTTCCAAAAAAAGCCCGCCGATCTGACCCTGGGGGAGAGCGCGCTTTTGGTGGCCCTGCTGCGCGGACCCTCGGTCTACCGGCCGGACCGCTGGCCGGAGAGGGCCCGGGCGCGCCGGGACGTGGTTTTGGGGAGGCTTCTGGGCAGGGGCCTGATCACTTCGGAGCAGTATGCCGCGGCCGCCGCCGAGCCGGTGACGCCCGTCGTCCACCGCCCCCCGCGCCTGGCCCCGCATCTCTCCATGCGGCTCATCGCCGGGGAGGGGCGGGAGAATTTCAGGTGGCGGGGCGGCCTGCGCTTCGGGGTCCCCACCACCATCGACCCGGCCGTCCAGCTGAGCTTGGAGAAACGCCTGTCCGACGCCCTGAGGCCGATGCCCCGAAACATCAACGCCGCCGGGCTGGTCCTCTCCAACAAAAACGGGCACGTGCTGGCCTACGTCGGCGGCCTGCGGGCGGAGGGGGAGGGGAGCTTCGTCGACAACGTCGTGTCCCTGCGCTCCCCGGGCTCCACTTTGAAGCCCTTCGTCTATCTGGAGGCCTTCGCCTCGGGGGCCCTGGCGCCCGACTCCCTGCTGGCCGACACGCCCCTGAGCCTGGGCGGCGAGGCCCCCCGCAACTTCGACGGGACGTACCGGGGCCCGGTCTCGGCCGGGGCGGCCCTGGGCAGGTCGTTAAACGCCCCGGCCGTCCGGGTCCTGCGCCTGGTGGGCGAGGACAGGGCCCTGGAGGTCTTGTCCGAGGCCGGCTTCGAGGTCCCCAGGCTCAGGAGTTTCGGGGACTCCCTGGTCCTGGGCGGGCTCGAGGTCAGCCTCTGGAGTCTGGCCGGGGCCTACGGCGCCCTGGCCTCGGGCGGGACGGCCGTCGAGCCGACTTTGGACCCCGGGCGGACCGGCGCCGGCCCCCGGGTCTTTTCCGAGGCGGCCAGCTGGCTGGTCAACTCGAGCCTGGTGGCCGAAAAGAGGCTCCCCCGCGGCGTCTCCGCCCCCGGGGCCGCCATGAAGAGCGGCACCTCCAACGGGCGGAGGGACGCCTGGATGGCCGCCTACGACCCCGCCCGCACGGCCGTCCTCTGGCTGGGCGACCCGGCGGGGCGGGCCGAGGCGAGCCTGTCCGGCACCGCCTCTTTGGCCGAGTCGGCCGCGGGCCTCATGCGGGACCTGGGCCCGTCGCCTCCCTGGCCGGGCCCCCCCGTGGGGGTCGAGCGCTATCTCTCCTGCCCGGTCTCCGGCGAGCCCGCCGGCCCCTTCTGCCCTGGCTCCAAGTGGTCGCACCGCGTCGCCGCCGGCGCCCGCACCGTCCCCTGCGGGCTGCACGCCCGGCGGAGGGGCGAGACCGTCACCCTCTGGCCCGCCGAGCTGGCCCCCATGATGGGCGGGCCGGACCCCGGCCGCCGCGCCGCCCCCAGCCGGCCCAGGGTGGTCTCCCCGGCCCAGGGCTCCGTCGTCGTCATGGACTTAAGCGACGTCAGGGACGCCCTCCCGCTCAAATCCGAGGACACCTCGGGCCTGGTCCACTGGTACCTGGACGACCGCTACTTCAGGAGCGCCGACCGTTTCACCACCCCCGTCGTCCGCCTGGCCCCCGGGCCGCATCGGGTCGCCCTCATCGACGAAAGGCATCGGACCACCGTCAGCGAGTTCACCGTCGTCGCCCCCGAGCGCCCGGCCGCGGACGACCCGGCGCCGCTGCTGGAGTTTGACTGACAAACATAACAAATAAACAAACAAAAAAAACAAATAAACAACAGACAAGCGGACAAGCAAGCAAACAGAGAGACAAGCAAGCGGACAAACAAACAGAGAAACAAGCAAGCGGACAAACAAACAGGGAAACCAACAGACAAAAAACTTTCATGGGACGATCCCGCCCCGGCTGATGAAAGTCCGACCACTTTCATAGGAAAAACAAACTGACTGACAAACTGACTGAATTATTGACCGGCAGGTTTTCAGATTATTAAATTGGCTGACCGCCGGATATTTAGATTGGCTGACCGCCGGATTTTAAGGTTGTCTGATCGCCGTCGTCGAGCGTTTAAATTTTTATTGTCCGGACCGTGAAAATTTATAAATTTATAACCTGAAGAACAACTTTTTTAATTCTTTATCCGCCATTGGAACATGGGAGTTTCTTATGACCTCCGCCCGCTCGTCCTCCGGGAAAAACAACAGGCCGCTGCTGGCCGCCGCCCTCGTCTTAGTCGTCTGCCTGGTCCTGGGGGTCGTCCCCCTGACCGGCGCCTCCTCCGCGGGCGTTTCCTCCGCGGATTCCGCCCCGGACGCGGCGAGCGACGCCTCCGCCGGCGCGTCCTCCCCGGATTCCGCGCCGGCCCGGGCGGGCGGGGCGGTCCGGGAGAGGTTCGAGGCGAAGTTTTCGGTGGTCAGGAACAGCCGGGGGCAGATGGCCGTCGACGTGGCCGTGGCGGGCGTCCGGCCGCCGGCGACCGTCAACCCGAAGCTGAAGCCGACTTCGGAGATGCTGCACGCCAGGCTTCGGCCCGGCGAGGGGCCCTTCGACTTGGGCGAGGCGCCGGAGGGCTCGGCGGTCGTCTGGAGGCGGGATGGGCTGGTCAGCATCCTGACCTTCCTGGACGGGGAGGCCTTCGCGGACTATTTCCAGAGGGGCGGGAAGATCGTCCTGAACTGGGCGGAGGGCATGGAGGCCAGGACGGCTCTGCGCCGCCCGTTCAGCCCCTCCTACGACCGGGTTCTCGACCCCGGCAACCTGGCCCTCCGGTCCGGGCGGGGCGGGACGAGCGTCCTGGAGGCGGCGCCTTTCACGGTCGGGTACCGGGCCTCGAGAAACGTCGACGACCTGGAGGTGGAGTTCCGCTTCAACCGGCCCATGGTCGAGGCGTCGCGGATCGGGGCCGAGGCCCGGCCCGAGGAGTGGCCCGCGGTCATGAGGCCCGGACTGGCCTCCGCGGGCAGCTGGCTCAGCCCCAACCGCTTCGTCGCCCGCACGCCGGGGTTTTCGGACAGAAAATATCAGGACGAGGTGGTGGGGACGAAGTTCTCCGTCGCCAACGGGCCCCTGGACAGGGCTCTGACCGGGGAGAAAGTCCCCGCCTTCGGGAGCCGGGGCGAGGTCCTGGACCCCTTCCGTCTGCTCCAGGCCCGGCAGAACGGCTTCGACGACCAGGGCCGGGCCCTGGTGGAGCTCTTCTTCAACAAGGAGGTCTCCCTGGGCGAGCTGAAGTCCAAGCTCTCCTATTTTCTGGTCTCGGCCTCGGGCGGGTCCGGCGGCGCCGCGGGCGACCGCGGCCCCCTCGAGAAGCCCCTCCCCGGCGTCGCCCTGGAGGGGGTCGGCCGCCCGGGCTCCGGGGACCGCTCCGGGCTGGAGGCGCGCCTCGCGGCCCCTCTGGAGAACGGGGCCAACCTGCGAGTCAGGGCCGGGGGCCTCGCCAGCCGGGACCGGAAAAGCTCGCTGACGTTCTCCGAGGACGTCAAGATCGTCAACGACCTGCGCGTGCGCGACTCCGAGGCCGGGTTCGGGTCCCGGAGCCCCTACGAGCCTTTTTTCAGAGTCGCTTTCAGCGGCCAGATTTTCGCCGACGGGGCGGAGAAATTTGTGGAGACCGACCCGCCCCTGCCTCTCTCCGTCTCCGTCGACTATGACGGCCTGACCGTGCGCGCCCCGTTCCGCAGGGGGGAGCCGGCCAGGGTCGTTTTGAGGAGGGGCCTGGCCGGGCCCGGCGGGAGTCTGGCCGCCGACCAGGTCCTGGAGGTGCGCCTCCCGGAGGAGAGGGCACCCCAGGCGGGCTTCACCGGCCGGGGCCGCTATCTTTCGGCGGAGCTGCCGCTCCTGGTCAAACTGACGGGCCGGGACGCCGACTCGGTGAGAATCGACGGCTGGCGCCTCAGGGAGGAGAGCCTCCCCGAGCTTCTGAACATTTTTATCGGCGGCGCCGACCTCGAGGAGTCCCAGAAATATTTCCTGGCCCGGTCCCTCGCCGCCCGGGTCGTCGAGCGGGAGGCCAGAATTAAGCCCGGCCCCGACGACGCCTCCGATGGGGGCGCCGGCGACGCCGCCAGGGGAAACGCCGGCGACGCCGCCAATGGAAGCGCCTCCGGGGACCCCGACGAGTTCGCCAGGCTGGTGGACCTGGGCTCGCTTCTGCCCGGGGGGGAGGCGAGGACCGGGGCCTATCTGCTGCAGGTGACGCCCCTGGCCCGGGACGCCGGGGGGGGCCGCTATTTTCTGGACCAGCACGGCCGCAGGCGGGCCGCCTCCCAAGCCGACGGCGAGGTCGCGGCTCATTGGGACCTGGGCGTGATAGCCGAGAGGTATCTGCCCCTGGTCATAACCGACCTGGGCCTGCAGGCCAGGACCACGGGCGACGGGGTCTCGGTCCTGGCGCTCAGTCTCTCCGAGGCCGCCCCCGTCCCCGGGGCGGAGGTTGTTTTGTACGACCGCTCCGGGGCCGTCCTCTCGTCGGGGACGACCGACTCCTCGGGCCTGTACAGGGCCCGGGGCGCGGAGGCGGCCCGGGGGGCCTCCCTGGCCATCGCCAAAAAGGACGGGGACCTGACCTACCTGATGCTCGCCGGCCAGCGGTCGGGCTCGTCTTACGGCTGGTCGTCAGGCGACTCCGGCGGGCGCGGGTTTTTTGACTACGGGGCGGGACGGACGAGGGAGGCGGGCCCCGGGGCCGGCTATCGGGACGCCCATCTGGGCTCCGGCTACGAGGCCCTGGTCTTTTTTCCCAGGGACCTGTTCAGGCCCGGGGAGACGCTCGTGGCCAAGGCCATCGTCAGGGACGCCGCCATGCTGCCCCCCGCGGGCGAGTTTCCTCTTGTCTGGCGCGTGGTCGACCCCGACGGCCGGGTCCACGGCGAGCGGGCGGCCGTCCTCACCCCCGAGGGCGGGCTGGAGCTCGAGTTCCCGCTGCCCGTCTCCGCCCCCTCCGGCAACTGGCGGGTCCTGGTCGCCCTGCCGGGCTCGCCCGACCCCCTGGGCGAGGCCCTGCTGACGGTGGGGGACTTCCTGCCGCCCAGGCTGCGTCTGGAGCTTCTGCCCCTGGAGAAAGTGGTCCTGGGGACCGGGGCCGAGGCGGCGCTGACCGGCAGGGCGACATATTTGTTCGGGGCCGAGGGCGCGGGCCTCGACTGGTCGCTGTCGGCCCGGGCCGCGGGCGTCGAGGCCGAGGTGCCCGGTTTCTCGGGCTGGCTCTTCGGCGTCGACCCCGCCTCGTTCTCGCTGGACCTGGGCGTCCGGCAGGGGAAACTCGACGGGGAGGGCCTCATGCGCCACGGCGTCCCCCTGCCCGGGGACCCCGAGGAGCTGCCGGCCGAGGCGGTCGTCAGCCTCGCCTGGCAGGTCATGGAGGACGGCGGGCGCTGGAACGAGGCCCGCGCGAGCCTGGTCTGGCGCCCGTCCCCGGTCCTGGCGGGCGTCCGCGTCCCGCCCGGCCCGGCCGCGGGGACCAGGCTCGAGCTGGGCCTGGCCGCCGTTCTGGCCGACGGGAAGCCGGCCGGGGCGGGGTCCCTCGACGTCCGGGTCGGCCTGGTCAGGTCCCGGGGCTTCGGGGTGGTCAGGCACGGCCGGCTGCGCGGCGCCCTGACCGAGGAGCAGACGGAGGTGTTTGGCGGGCGGGTGGCCCTCGGCCCCGACGGCCGGGGCATGCTGGCCCTCGAGAACCCGGAGTCCGGCCTCTACGAGATCGCGGCCCGCGCCCCTGGCGGGGGCGTCCTGCGCAGGCGCTTCCACGTGGGCTCCGAGGCCGGGGAGTCCGGCTCCGGGCGGGGACGGGCCCCGGCCCTGGCCGTCTCGCTGGACAAGACTTGCTACCTGCCCGGGGACGTCGCCCAAGTGGTCGTCACCTCGCCCTTCGACGGGGCCGTCTGGGTCACCCTGGAGACGGACAAGCTGCTCTTCTCCGAGGTGGGGCGGGTGAGCGGCGGGGTCTACAAGACGACTTTGACCGTGCCGCCCGAGATCGTCCAGAACGCCGCCCTGACGGCCTCGGCGGTCAGGCCGCTCGCCGCCGGCACCGACGGCTGGCTGGCCGCGGGCCGGGTCAGCCTGGAGGCGGACCGGAGTCCCAGGGAGCTGGCCGTGGAGGCCTCCCTGGCCGCGAGGCTCTCCCCCGCCAAAAGGCAGACGCTCTCGATCAGCCTGAAAGACCGGCTGGGCGCCCCCGTCTCCGGCGAGGTGGCCGTGGCCTTGGTGGACGAGGGCATCCTGGCGCTCTCGGGCTACCCCGTCCCCGACCCCCTGGGGTTTTTCGGGCGCGGCCGCCGGTTTCCGGGCGGCCTCCGGGACGTCTACGACCTGCTGCTCCCCCCGGAGCGGGAGGCCGCCCTGCCGTACCTGGCGGCGGGCGGCGGGGACGACGGGGAGGGCGGCTCCTCGCTCTTCTCCCCCTTCAAAAGGGAGACGGAGCTTCTGAGCCTCTTTTTGGCGACGGTCCTGGTGGGCCCCGACGGGCTGGCCGAAGTGGAGCTCGACATCCCCGAGTACAGCGGCTCGGCCCGGCTGGCCCTGACGGCCTCGAGCGGCGGCCGCTTCGGCTTCCTTTCCCTGGACGTCCCCGTGGGCCGGGACCTGACCGTCGAGCAGACCCTGCCGCTGGCCGCGGCCCCCGGCGACCGCTTCGTGGCCTCGGTCCGGATCTTCCACTCGCCCCGGTCCCCGGAGGCGGGGGCTCCCGCCTCTTCCGAGCCCCCGGCGACGGGCGGCGGCGACGCCGGTGACGACGGCGCCGGCCATGACGGCGGCGACGACGGCGACGCCGGGGCCGCCATGGGCGCCGCCCCCGGGTCCGTCGAGCCGGAGATCAACTTCCTGACCGACGGGCCCCTGAGGATAGAGCGCGTCGCGTCCTCCGACGGAACCGAGCTGGCTTTGCCGTTGAGACGGCGCCTGGCGGCCGGGGAGGCCGAGACCGTCCTGGTCTCCCTGGTGGCGGAGCCCGGCGGCGGCTCCGGCGACGGGGAAAATTCCGGCGGCGGCCCCGGCGACGAGGAAAATTCCGGCGGCGGCCCGTCGGACGGCCCCGACGCCGGCGGCGTCTATCTGGCGGGGGGCGGCGGCCGGGCCGGAAAGGCCCCGCCCGTGGGGCCCGCCGCCCTGGTGGTCTCGGTCTCGGGCCTGGGCGACGACTTCGTCAAGCGGACGGGGACGGTGGTCAGGCCCCCCTACGCCAGGACGGCCAGAAACGTCTCGGGGCGGATAGAGGCCTCCTCGACGGAGATAGCGCCGGACTACTCGGGCTTTCTGGCGGGGACCACCTCCGCCGTCCTGACCCTGGCCTCCTCGCGGGCGGCCGAGGCGGCCCGGGCGGCCCTCTTTCTGCGGGAGTACCCCTACGGCTGCCTGGAGCAGACGGTCTCCAGGGGCTGGGCCCATCTGGCCGCCCTCGACTACGGGGCCCTGCTGGGGGAGGAGGACGAGGAAAAGTCCCTGCTGGCCCTGGAGGGGGTCCTGGGGCGCCTGATGACCATGCAGACCTTCCAGGGGGGCTTCGCCTCCTGGCCGGCCGGGAGGAGCATCGACGACCTCGGCACCAACTACGCCGCCCAGTTTCTGGTGGAGGCCGCCAAAAGGATCGAGCTGCCCGGACGCCTGCTGCCCGACGCCCTGGCCCGGCTGGAGAGACTTTTTTCCATCTCCGGGGACGGCGGGCCGGGGGACCTGCACGTCAGGGCCCACGCCCTCTACGTGCTGACCCTGGCCGGCTTCGGAAACCGCCAGAGGCTCAACTACCTGAAGGAAAGAAGCGAGGGCCTGGGCGAGGCCGGCCTCGTTTTTCTGGCCGCCGCCGAGGCCCTGACGGACGGCAGGCCCGACGCCCTCGAGGCCCTCGACAAGAACGCGCGGGGGGAGTCGGGCTTCCCGGACGAGTGGTACGACTACATGGCCGGCCCCTCCCGCAACCGGGCGCTCAGGCTCATGGCCTGGGCGGGCGTCGACCCCCTGAACCCCAGGACGGCCGAGCTCGCCGGCCTGGTGGCCGAGGACGGGCGTCTGGGCCGCTGGCGGACCACCCAGGAGAACGGCGTGGCCGCGCTGGCCCTGAGCTCGTATTTCTCCAAGATCGGGGCCGCCGACCCCTACGCGTTGAAAGTGTCCGACAGCCGGGGGAGGGAGCTGGCCTCGGGCACCCAGCTGGACCCGGTGGGGCTTTCCGCGGGCGTCATGGCCGCGCTGCCCGACGGCAGGCTGACAGTCGAGAAGACCGGCCCCGGCAAACCCTTCTACAGCCTGGTCGTGGCCGGCGTGCCCCTGGAGGCCCCCGCGCCCGTCTCCAAGACCCTCTCGCTCGTCAGGACCTGGACCATGAACGGGAGCGGGGGGCCCCGGACCGTCGTCTTCGCGGCCGACGGGGTGACCGTTTCCGGGGCCTCCGGCGACGACCCCGCCCCCGCCGGCGCCGGCTCCCCGGGCCCCGCGACGATCTATTTCTCCCGGGGCGGGATCGTCGACGTGGAGCTGCTGCTGGAAAGCGGGACCGAGGTCAGAAACGTGGTCGTGGCCGACCTGGTCCCCGGCGGCTTCGAGGTGCTGGGCCTCTCCGCCGACCGCGGGGGGGCGTCCGGCGGGGGGGAGGATTTCCGCGACTACGCCGAGGTCGACTCCGAGGACGGCGGCGAGGATTACGACGGTTACGACGACTACGACGACTACGTCGACGAGTCGTCCTCCCCGCATCTGGAGCAAAGGGAGGACAGGGTGGTGGCCGTCGTCCCGGCGGTCAGCGGCCGGACGATCATCCGCTACAGCATGCGCGCCGTCACCAAGGGCGAGTTCGTCGTGCCCCCCGCCACCGCCGAGGGCATGTACGACCCCGACCGCCGGGCCGTCCTGCCCGAGGCCAGGGTCGTCGTCGGCGACTAGCCCGGGGCCGGCCAGCGGTTCCGACGACGCGGTTCCGCGGGCCCGGTCGACGACGACGCGTCGAATGCCGCGGACGTCCCGAAAGTTTTTGCTGTTCGGGGCGTCCGGGGCGCCCGGGGCGCCCGGGGCGTTTTTGGACGTCCGCGGGCAAAAAAAACAGGCCGGGGTCGACTGCGACTCCGGCCTGTCTCTTTTAAACCTAAACTCTCTTCGATTTTCAGCACATACAAAGATAAGCGAATTTTTTCAGTTCGTTAGAGCTGGGCGCCCATCAATTAGCCCTAGCGAGATAGGCTTCAATCTCTTTTTCACCAATATTAAAAGTATCAAGGATAATTCGTTGCCTCTTTGTTAAATGATTCTCTAGCCTTTTATTTGAGTTGGTAGTAATAATTCTGATTTTTTCTAAATCCCTAAAGACTGAGTTTTTACTCCATCCTTTCTTTCTCATTATTGTTCTAAGTTTTATCATCATCTCTGTTACGGCGATTAAAGAAATAAAAGAGCAGAACAGCTTGCCGTCAGTTGTTTTGGAATTATGAGTTCTTAATCTCTTCATATCTATGTGGTTTTTAACATCATCAAAACATTTCTCAATTAGATCTTTATTGCGGTATATAGTTAACACTTGAGAGGCAGTAAGATCTAATTCAGTAAATATGCAGAAAAAGCCACAATATCTTTCTAAAGACTGAATTTTAATATAGTCTCTATTATATATAGGTTTATTATTATCATCTAAATAAATTGAAAAAAATCTTTTATATGGCCTTATATCTTTTTGTGACATCTTTTCATGCTGAATAAGCAGCTCTTCTTTTGATTCAACTAATCTATATAAATCTTTGCGCTGATCTTCAGCTAATTTAGGATTGCAAAAAACATGCATTGTCCCATTGACTCCATAGAAATTTCCTTTTTTAGAGACACCGTAAACGCCATCAGAAATAAGGTTCTGCATGGTTAAAATGCCTTCTCTGGCGTTGTCAAGTACTGCCATGGTTTCCTTGTATCGTCTATCAACATGTAACAAATATTTGAAACCTGTCTGAGATAGATATTTGATATTGTCAACGGAACAGAAACCAAAGTCTAGTACATATACAACTTCAGATATTGAAAGATCTTTATTGTATGCCATCATATTCTTCAAGTGACTCTTGTCCACTATTGATCCAGGATAAGTGACATAGAAGATTGGTAGACCTGAACTTTCCGATAGATAGCAACCGAGATTTATTTGTGGAAGTTTTTCACCATCTCTATTGTGTCCAAACTCAGCGTCAACAATTCCCTTCGCATAAGTTGAGAACGAAGTGACATCATAAGCAAGATATCCAAGAGAATTTTGAGTATTAACCCATTTCTTAAAAAACTCCATTCTCTCATCCCAAGTGATAGAGGCAAATAATTCGGAAGCTGACGATGATGCAAGAGGTCTTTCCAAGTACGTGAAATCTTCACAAAAGTCTAACACTCCCTCAAAGACATTACCCCTTGAAGCCATATAAAGGGCAGATGTATGAATCAAACTGGCACGTTCACGATCAAAACATTCAGCCAATATATTTGACACTCCTAACGAAGTTAGAATGTGATCAATTAAAAATGCACCTCCGATACAGCGAGTAGTATTGAATGCTGGCATGACTTCGACTTTTGAAGCGCCATCACCGTAAAATTCAAAATATTTTGGGTTAGGAATGAGCATACCTGTAGAAGAATCATACTTACCAATCCCAACTCTACGGTTGTCAGGCTTACCATCCTCAGTTCTGAAAGTTTCTGTCACTTTATAAACTGTAGGATGTTTTCCCGAGCGACGAACAATCACACCTTGCGATGGGAGTTCAACCTGGACTTTTGGGTCAAGGGTCATGGCACCTCTCCTATGTATGTGTTAAACTATCACATACATAGAGGGTTGTCAAGCACTTTTTTTTGAGGTGCTAAAAAATATTTTTATCAATAATTATCAATTGTTATAAAGACAAGCAAAATTGTATGTGCCACAAATCGAAAAAGTTTAGGTTTAAAAACGAGGCTGCGAGGAAAGGCCGGAAAAAGCCTCCGGAACGCCGGCGGCCTCCAAAACGCCGGGCGCCTCTAGAACGCCGGGGGGTTGCCGGCCCCGCCGGCGGGGGACCCGGGGTCGCTGGCCTCCGGCGGGAGGACGGAGTCGAGCTCGGGGTCGAGGCCGCCGTCGCGCGTCCCGGCCGCCGTCTCCTCCCTTAAAAGCTCCTCGGTGGACGGCGTGTCGTCGACGGGCCGTTTCGGCGGCGCCGCCTCGTCCGGGGCCGCCTGGCCGCCGGCCGCGTGGTCGTGGGTCTGGGCCATGATTTGACCGGCGCCGAACGCCAGGGCTAGAAAAAAAGCCAGGGCCGCGATCTTGGGAAGCATGTCAACCTGCCTTTCGGGTGTCGGATATGAGGGGCCGTTTGGAAAAACGACATGGTTGTCCGCCGGCAGGTTAGCATTTTTTCCCGCCGAAGCAAAGTCCGGGACCGCCGTCAGGCCAAATTTTGTCGGACTGTCGTCATTATGGGAGGCGTCGTCATGGCTGGCGGCTCGTCTCTCGCGCGCGGGCGTCGTCATGACCGACCGTCCGGCCGTCCGTCCGGCCGTCGTCGTTTCCGCGGGCGTGGCCGCGGCTGTCCGGCGCCGTCGCCGGGCGCGTCCGCGGCCTAATTTTTATCCCCGGCCTGATTTTTATCCCCGCCCCCGCCGACGATCTCCGCCATCAGTCTCAGGCCCTCGGCCAGGCTGGGGGTGGGCCGGGAGATGAGCTCCTCGGGGACGCGGTGGACGCGGTTGTTTTTGAAGGCGGGGAGCGTCCTGGTGACGTCCCTCCGTCTGATGGTCTCGGTGGGGACGGAGTTCATGGGGCCCTCCTGGGCGATGTAGACGTCCACCTCGGCCGCCTTCTCCAGAAGCCTCTCCGGGCCGTAGTCGGCGATGACCAGGCCCTCCCTGGCCGGACGGGCGTCGGCGGCCACGTTCCTGCCGCCGGCCAGAGTCAGCAGCCAGACCGGGATCGAGTCCGGCGCGAAGGTCTTGATCTCCTTGTGGACGGACTCCAGAAAGACCCCGGGGCCGCCCGCGGACGAGGGGGCGCCCAGGGACTCCATGGTTTTCTCAAACTCGGCGATCATGACCTCGACCTCGGCGCTTTTGCCGACGACCAGGGCCATCTCCCGCCAGAAAGCCTCCAGGTCCGAGGCCCTGACGCACTGCCTGGTCCAGAGTTTGACTCCCGCCCGGGTCAGGGCGTCGAAGAGGGCCGGGTTGGAGGAGAGGTGCATGGGTCTTAAAAAGACGTAGTCGGGGGCCGCCGCCAGAAACTTCTCCACGTCGTCCCTGACGGAAAACTCAGGCGGGCGGACCCAGCCCTCGGTCTCCGGGCCGTCGTAGGTCTCCTGCCTGGACACCCCGACCAGGTTGTCCCTGGAGCCCAGCCGCAGGAGTATCTCGGTGTCCGCGGCGTAGAGGCTGATGATCCTGGGGCCCCCGGCGGCCCCGGACCCGCCAGCGGCGGACGCCGGGACCAGGGCCAGCGTCAGGACCAGCGTCAGGACCAGGGCGGCGGCGACGGCCGTGCGGGCCGCGGCCGCGGAAGTCTCGGACGGGCGGGGGGCAGGGTTGGTTTTGTTTGTTCGCATGGGCGCGCGGACCTTCGGGGCGGCCGCGCGGGCTCGGCCGGGGAGGGGGAAAAACCCGCGGCGCCCCGTCCCGGTCGGGAGGGGCGTCCGCGGGGCCGGCCGCCTCGGGCCGGGCGTCTTTTTTCGGGGCGCCGCCCGTCCCGGGGGGGCGCCCTGGCGCGGGCTTGGCATCATCCCCGCGGCTACTTGTCGTCCTCGGCCTGCCGGGCCAGGACGGAGGGGGCCAGGGCCTGGAGGTGCTCGACGTAGATGTCGGCCCAGGAGTCGTTGGAGCCCAGGCCCTGGAGGCGCGTCTCCACCTCTATGCCCGCCGCCTTGAAGATGCTTGCCCAGCTGTCCTCCTCGTCCCCGGCCATGTCGTTGCGGGCGTGGTCGCCGGCCACGATCATCAGGGGGGCCAGAAGGGCTTTTTTGGGGCCGTCGGGCTTGCCGGCCACGGCCCGGGAGATCTCCTCGGCGCCGGGGGCCGCCTCGACGGTGCCCAGGTAGACGTCGGGACCGTAGGCCCGGCGCAGGGCGTCCTGGAGGCGGGAGAAGACCTTCTGGGTCAGGTGCTCGTTGCCGTGGCCCATCAGGACCAGGGCCGAGCCGGAGGCCTTGGCCTGCCCGGCGAGACCGGCCAGGGCCCGGACCGCGCGGTCGAGATAGGCGGGCTGGCCGTCCTTGAGGCCCAGGGCGGGCGCGCCCACGCAGATCCAGGGGAAGGGCTTCAGGACTGGCTTCATGGTCTCGTAGCCGCCCAGGGCGGCGACCAGCTTGGCGAGGTCGGCGTATTCCTCTCCGTCGGTGACGTGCAGGGACTGGACCAGAACCAGCCTGGCCCCGGTCTCCTGGATGCCGGCCAGGACGGTCAGGGCGTTTTTAATCTCGTAGATCTCCCGGGGGACCGAGGGGTTGGCTTTTTTAAAGGCGGCGTCCCCGGCCCTCTCATGCCAGACGCTGCGGATGATGTTGGAGGTGAAGGCCAGGTGGACGTCGTAGTCGGGGAAGGCGGCCCGGACCTTGTCGCGGATGTTCAGGATGGAGCCCACGGCCTCGACCTCGGTGGTCCCGAAGGCGGCCAGGACGACGGCGGGCTTCCGCGGGGCCCGCTCGAAGGCCCGGGCTTTCTCGGCCAGGGTCAGGAGGGCCAGCTGGCAGACGAGGATCAGAATCGGCAGGAGGGCGAGGCAGGTCGGCATTTTCTTTAACATCGGTCGCTCCTTGGCGGAAGTGTGAAAATGTGTCGGCGCCGGCCCGGGGGGCGGGGGCCTCCGGGGGCTCGTCGGGACAAAAAAAATTGCGGCCGCGCCGGGGTCGAAAAAACCTGGCGCGGCCGCAATACCGTGTTCTATCGGGGCCTGGGCGTCTGGGGGCGGGCGAGGCCGGCCTCCCCCGGGACAACGGGGGCGTCGCCGGCGTCCGGCCGCCTGTTCCGGGAACGACGGACCTAAAATACCGGGGTCTCCCCCGTCCCGCGTCCGCTTCCCTTTTTCTCCAAGGCAGGTCTTCTGGCTCACGGCTCGTGGCGTCGGCGCCGTCTTCCCGCCCCCCGCGTCCGGGCCCCCGGCTTGGTCGTCTGACGACGGCGTTCCGGGCGTCCTCGCGCGGTTTTGTTAGGCAGTGACCAGGACCGCGGGGGTCCTTTGGCGCTTCGCTCCCCGTTCACAGCGGCGGATCCGCGACAGCTTGACTGTCTTCCCTATTAAGCCCTCGCGGGCTCCTTGGAGTATGAGATCGCAAAATTGAAAGTGAGATACGTAAAAACGATTGTAATTATATGAAATTTTATCTTTTTTAAATGTGGGGTTTGCTTGCCCGGCCGGAGCCGGGACTCCCGGGACCGGCCCGAACAAGTCGCCGTTGGTCGGCGGGGCAACTATAACAAAAACTTTGCCGCCGGGCAAGTAAAAAATCCGGCCGGGGCGGGGACGGGCGGCGGCGGGGGCGGGGAGGGGTCCGGCGGGGGGCGGCCTCCCGCCGCGGGGCCGCCCGCGGCCTATTTTTTTGGCCGGGCCTTCTGTGGTATTATTCCGCCGTGGACCGTTTTGTTTCGGGGGCCGCCCGCCGCCTTCCCGTCCGGCCGTCTCGGGGCCGGGCCGTTTTTGTCCGGACTTTTTTCTTCTTTTTCCGGGGCGGCCTTTTTTTTTAGCCGGCGGGGGGGCGGGCCCGGCCGGCGGAGGCCGCCGGCCTTGTCGGCGGGGGCCGGGGAAGCGCCAATGGAGATTTTGAGGGAAATACGCCCCGTCCGCGACCTGGTCGGGGGCTGGAAAAGGGAAGACAAGTCGGTGGCCCTGGTGCCGACCATGGGCTACCTGCACGAGGGGCACGCCAGCCTGATTAAGAAGGCCAGGGCGGACAACGACAAGGTGGTGGTCAGCGTCTTTCTGAACCCCGCCCAGTTCGGCCCCGGCGAGGACCTGGCCACCTACCCCCGCGACTGGGACCGCGACGCCGCCCTCTGCGAGTCCCTGGGCGCGGACGCCGTCTTCAGTCCCGAGCCCGCGGTCATGTACCCGCCGTCCTTCGAGGCGGAGGTCTCCGTCCCGGCCCTCTCCAGGGTCCTCTGCGGGGCCAGCCGCCCCGTCCACTTCAAAGGCGTCTGCCTGGTGGTGACCAAGCTGCTGAACATCGTCTCGCCGCGCCGGGCCTATTTCGGCCTCAAGGACGCCCAGCAGTTCTTCATCCTGCGCAGGCTGGCCCGGGACCTCGACCTGGACGTCGAGCTGGTCCCCTGCCCCATAGTGCGCGAGCCGGACGGGCTGGCCCTGAGCTCCCGCAACTCGTATCTGAGCCCCGTGGAGAGGACGGCCGCCCTGGCCCTCTCCCAGGGTCTGTTCGCGGCCAGGCGCCTGGTGGCCGACGGGGAGACGGGGGCCAGGGAGATCCTGGAGGCCGTCGTCAGGACCATAGCCGCCGAGCCCCTGGCCAGGCTGGACTACGCCCAGGCGGTGGAGACGGCGACCCTGCGCCCCGTGGCCCGCCTCGAGGGCGAGTGCCTGGTGGCCGCGGCCATGTGGATGGGCCGGACCAGGCTCATCGACAACTTCATCCACCCTCTGGAATGACGGCCATGGAAATAGTTCTGCTGAAGTCGAAGATCCACCGGGCGCTGGTGACGGGGACGGAAATAGGCTACGTCGGGAGCATCACTCTGGACGCCGACCTCATGGAGGCGGCGGGCCTCTGGGAGCACGAGCGGGTCCTGGTGGTGGACGTCGAGAACGGCGGCCGCTTCGAGACCTACTGCATCAGGGGGCCCGCGGGCTCCGGCGAGGTCTGCCTCAACGGGGCCGCCGCCAGGCTGGTCAGCCGCGGCGACAGGGTCATCGTCATGGCCTTCGCCCATCTGACCCCCGGGGAGGCCGCCGCGCACCGCCCCAGGGTGGTCTTCGTCGACGACCGCAACCGCCCGGTGAGAACCGCCGACGGCGAGACGCCCGGAGAGACGGCCTAGGGCAGCGGCCGGCCGGGGAGGCGTCAAAAATAATTATTTTTCTCCCGCCCCCTCGAAGCCCGTCACCATCGAAGTCCGCCCCCCACGAAGTCCGCCCCCCACGAAGTCCGTCACCCTCGAAGTCCGTCACCCTCGAAGTCCGTCCCCCTCGAAGTCCGCCCCCCTCGAAGCCCGTCCCCCACGAAGTCCGCCCCCCTCGAAGTCCGTCCCCCTCGAAGCCCGTCCCCATCGAAGTCCGTCCCCCTCGAAGCCCGTCGGTTTTGTTCGGCCAGATCGGAGGCGGCGTCCTTGTCCAACGCGGAGACATGTTTTTTCCAGCGGGAGGGGAGGCGGGTTTTTGAGCCCATGACGGCGCGCTTCTTTGTGCCGGCGGTCGTTTTTTTGTCGGGCGGTCCCGTCGGTCGCCGCCGGGGAATCGTCTTGTCCGCCGCCCGCCGTCGCCTGGCGGGCAGGCCGCCCCAGGCCGCGGTTTTTCTTCGGCGGAGGGGTCAGTCCTCGTCGGGGGGCCCGTAAATCTTCTTGTCTCGTCTCGACGCTTTTTTTGTTTCGCCCCGACGCCCGCCACGCGTCAGGCGCGTCCTGACGCGGCCCCCCCGCCGCGACCGTTGGATTTTGGTTGTCATCGGCCCTCAAAGCGGCTAAACTGGGTTCGTCCCCCCGTCGGCCGCCCCCGGGCCCGTCTTTTCCGGGGGCGCGGCCGATTTATTTTTTTTTATCATCCAAACGCTCGCCCCCGCGGACTCCCGGTTTCGCTCGGGCGGCCGGTGACGACAATGGGCCTCAACGACACTCCCTCGGCCAGCAGGGTGCACATAGGTTTCTTCGGGAGGCGCAACGCCGGCAAGTCCAGCCTGGTCAACGCCGTGACCGGCCAGGATCTGGCGGTGGTCTCCGAGGTGCTGGGCACGACCACCGACCCGGTCTACAAGTCCATGGAGCTCCTGCCCCTGGGGCCGGTCATGATCATCGACACCCCTGGCCTCGACGACGTGGGCAGCCTGGGCGAGAAAAGGGTCAGAAAGGCCAGGCAGGTCCTGAACAAGACCGACGTGGCCATTTTGGTGGTGGACGCCGGGCTGGGCCTGAGCCCGGCCGACCTGGAGCTGAGGGAGCTCTTCGTCTCAAAGAACATCCCGCACCTGACCGTCCTCAACAAAAGCGACCTGCTGGCCTCCGTCCCCGCCCCCGGGCCGGGCGAGATGTACGTCAGCTCGACCACCGGCGCCAACGTGGCCGAGCTCAAGGAGACCGTCGCCCGCCTGGCCAAAACCGACGAGACCAAGCTGCGCATCGTGGGGGACCTGGTCGGCCCCTCCGACTTCGTCGTCCTGGTGGTTCCCATCGACAAGGCGGCGCCCAAGGGGCGTCTGATCCTCCCCCAGCAGCAGACCATCAGGGACATCCTCGAGGCAGACGCGGCCGCCGTGGTGGTCAAGGAGTTCGAGCTCAGGGACGTTCTCATGAACCTGGGGAGGAAGCCCCGGCTGGTCGTCACCGACAGCCAGGTCTTCGCCAAGGTCTCGGCCGACACCCCGCCGGACGTCCCGCTGACCTCGTTCTCCATCCTCTTCGCCCGCCACAAGGGCATCCTGGACGGCGTGGCCCTGGGGGCGGCCGCCCTGGACACCCTCAAGGACGGCGACAAAGTCCTTGTCGCCGAGGGCTGCACCCACCACCGCCAGTGCGACGACATCGGCACCGTCAAGCTGCCCAGGTGGATCAGAAACTACGCCGGCAAGGAGCTGGAGTTCGTCCACACCTCGGGCGGCGACTTCCCCGAGGACCTGGCGGGCCTGGCCCTGATCGTCCACTGCGGGGCCTGCATGCTCAACGAGCGCGAGGTGCGCTACCGCCTCAAGTGCGCCCGGGACCAGCTCGTCCCCATGACCAACTTCGGGACGGCCATCGCCCACATGCAGGGGATCCTGCGGCGCAGCCTGGAGATCTTCCCCCACATTCTGGCGGAGCTGCCGGCCGACGTTTGACCCGCGGCCGGCGTCTGACCCGCGGCCGCCGTTTGACCCCGGGCCGGCGTTAATTTCGCGGCCGGCGTCGGGTCTGTTCGTCCCTCGCGGCCACCAACATAGAAAAGGCGTCCATCATGCGGCTGGAAGAAGACTGGCTGGGCTCCCTGGAGCTTCCCGACGAGGCCCTGTACGGCCTGCAGACGGAGCGGGCCAGGATCAACTTCGACCTGGGCTCGCCCCCGGTCAATATGCGGCTGGTCCTGGCCGTGGTCAAGGTCAAGCTCGCCGCCGCCCTGACCTACCAGAAGCTGGACCCCGGGAGGGCCCCCGTCCACGAGGCCATAGCGGCGGCCTGCAGGCGGGTGCTGGCCGGGGAGGCCGGGGACATGTTCATAGCGCCGTCGTTGCAGGGGGGCGCCGGCACCAGCACCAACATGAACGTCAACGAGGTGCTGGCCAACCTGGCCCTGAAAATCCTGGGGCACCCCTGCGGCCGCTACGACATAGTCAACCCTCTCGACGACGTCAACAGGGGCCAGTCCACCAACGACGTCTACCCGACCGCCCTGAGGATCGCCGCCATCGAGCTCCTGCGCTCCCTGAGCCAGGGGTGCGCCAACCTCCAGGAGTGTCTGCAGACCAGGGAGAACGAGTTCGCCGGGGTTAAAAAACTCGGGCGCACCGAGCTCATGGACGCCGTGCCCGTCACCCTGGGGGAGGAGTTCGGGGCCTACGCCCAGGCCGTGGCCAGGGACCGCTGGAGGATCTACAAGATCGAGGAGAGGCTCAGGCAGGTCAACATCGGCGGGACGGCGGTGGGCCTCTCGGACAACGCCCTCCGGCGCTACCGCTTCGGGGTCGTCGAGAAATTAAGGGAGCTGACCGACATGGGTCTCGCCGCCGCCGAGTACCCCATGGACATCACCCAGAACAACGACGTCTTCGTGGAGGTCTCGGGGCTGTTGAAATCCCTGGCCGTCAACCTGATGAAGATCGCCAACGACCTCAGGCTCATGAACTCCGGCCCCCGGGGCGGCCTGGGGGAGATCCGCCTGCCCGCCCGGCAGATGGGCAGCACCATCATGCCCGGCAAGGTCAACCCCGTCATCCCGGAGATGGTCGTCGAGGTGGCCATCAAGGTCATGGCCAACGACCTGGCCGTCACTCTGGCCGCCTCACAGGGCGAGTTCGAGCTCAACGCCTTCACCCCGGTTTTGGCCGAGGCCCTCCTGGAGAGCCTGGCCCTCCTGGACCGGACGGTGGTCGTCTTTCAAAATTATTGCCTAAGGGACCTGGAGCCCAACTCCGAGCGCTGCGCCAAGCTCCTGGCCGACTCCCTGGCCTTCGCCACCTCCTACGCCCCCGAGCTGGGCCACGAGACTGTCTCCGAGGTCGTCAGGGAGCTCGACGGCAGACCCGGGGAGGTCAGGGCGGCCCTGGAGGCCCTGCTGGCCCAAAAGAAACAAAAGTGAGGGCCCGGCCCCGCCCGGAGCCGCCGGTTCCCGCCGGCCTAGGCGCGTCCAATAAAAGTAAGCGTTTACGGGGTCCCCTGGCGACCCCTGCCAGGGTTGGGGCTGGACCCGAGTCCAGGACCTGCCCCGGGATGAAAATTGCCTTCAAGATTTCTGTCTCCAGGGTTAATTTATCACCTTCAATGTCAAATTTTTGGGGAAAGAGGAAAAATTACAAGCTAAGGCTTGATAAATTCAATTTTTTGCCATACAATTTCAATTATGAGTCCTCTGATTAAATCTATAAGAATCGAATTAAACATATAAGAAAATGTTTTACGTCCTCTGAGGCTTCTCTTGAGCCACTCTCTAGCTGTCCCCTCCCAAAATTTATTCCTATAAAAACTATCTTATATGGTTTTCAAATAAAGACTTTTGACTATTTGACCGAGTTGAAGGGCAAAGAGAGCTATAATAGAGGTTCTAACCAAGGTGCCCGTTCACATGGCCGTCCGTAAAGTTCCCGGGCCGTCCTCGCGCGGCGCGCCGCTCCGGTCCGGCTCCCGTCGCTTGATTCCGGCGCCTGAGTTCCTGACCGCGCTTGTCAGTTTCCCCCGACCGTGCCATAATTAAATGAAGAACGCTTAAGTCTGACTCCGGTCCCCCGGCCGAAGCTTTGGCCGTCCGCCGCGCCGCTCCAAAAGCGGGACGCCATACGGGAGAGTTTTAATCATGAAAAAACTGCCGCTCGGAGACCAAACCTTTTCCGAGATCATTGATCAAAATCTA
>JAISET010000104.1 GCA_031264015.1 Deltaproteobacteria bacterium
ATAAATTAGTATGCGTATTTATAGATTGTCATGGCATTCTTTTCCATATTTTAAAATAAATTTAGCATATATTTCGTCCCGGGCAGCCCGGGCCGTTCTGACAAGGGTGTTGACAGCCCCTTGTTTTGGGCTCCGTTCGTTCCCCTCCTTCCCCGTCCCCGTCGTCGCCGGTCCGGATGTCATTATCGGTCCCGGTGTCGTCGCCGGTCCGAATGTCATCATCGGTCCCGGCTTCGTCGTCGGTCCGCCCCGACCGCGGCCGTCGTCGTCATCGGTTCGTCCGGGCCAAATTTGTCCCCTGCCTCTGGAAAGGGCAGGCCAGGACAGGCGAGGACAGGACAGGCGAGGGCAGGCCAGGACAGGCGAGGACAGGGCAGGCCAGGACAGGCGAGGACAGGGCAGGCGAGGCGAGGCGCGGGGGAGGCGGGGAGCCCGAGAGGCCCGTCGTCGACGGGACTCCGGGGGAGCTATGGGAGGGAATAGAGGGGAAATGAAACAATTATAGTCAATGGATTTATTGTAGCCTCAAAATTTGATGTAAGGAACGTTTTTTCGTTGACATGACGATAATTGAATGCTAAAGTGAGCGTCTAGTGATTGGTCTTCCCCGGGCGGGGGTCGGGAAAAAACCGCCCGGGCGTCGGCGGTCGTTTTCGCGTCGGTCTTGAGTCGGTCTTGTCCGCGGGAGGGCCCGCCAGGTCTTTTTTTGTCGCCCGGACGGGCGTCCGTTCGCCGGGGCGGCGGCTAGTCGTCTGTCCCGGCCGTTCGCACGCGGTTTGACGGACAGGCCCAAATGGATATAATAGGCGGAGTCCGCCATTATCCGCGGCCCTGGGAACGGGCCCGGCAGCCATACCGACCCCGGAAGAAAAAATAAGGCCTTTGTTTTTTTCCTTTTTTTTTGACCCGCCATTCCGCCGGGCGGTCTCGCCCGTGGTCCCGGCGTTTCGGGCGCCCGGCCTTGTTTTTCTTGTTGGTCGACATTTATCTTCTTTTCTTTTTTACTTCTTTTTTCTTCTTTCATTTTCCCGGTCCGGTTTCGGCGTTCGAGGTTGCCTGATGAGATTTTTGCCATCCGCCCGCCTGTTGGGCAGGGGCGTCCTCTGTCTGGGGGTCGTCTCGGCCCTGGTCCTGCCCTCCTGCGGCAATTTCGGGGGGCCCTCCGGCCGCAACTCCACCATAGGCAGGCAGGCCTCCATGGTGGCCAGGGAGGGCCGCGGCGGCGGCCAGCAGTACTACCAGCTGGGGCCGCAGTTTGAGAAGCAGCTGGACCAGATGGTCGGGCAGGAGATGTTCGCCCTCTCCGGCCGCAAGGAGGACCTGCCCCTGGAGCTCAACGAGGAGGTCCTGATCAACTTAAGGTACTTCCTCAACGACGCCCGGGGCTTCATGACCAGGTCCCTGGGCCGGGGCCAGAAGTACATCCCCATGATGAAGGCCATCCTGCGGCAGAAGGGCCTCCCGGAGGACCTGGTCTACCTGGCCATGATCGAGAGCGGCTACCGGACCGAGGCCGTCTCCACGGCCAGCGCCGTCGGGCCCTGGCAGTTCATCGCCGGCACCGGCAGGACTTACGGCCTGGTCATCGACGAGTGGGTGGACGAGCGCATGGACCCGGTCAAGTCCACCTACGCCGCCGCCGACTATCTGACGGCCCTGCACGAGATGTTCAACTCCTGGCCCCTGGCCATCGCCGCCTACAACAGCGGGGAGGGCAAGATCATGCGGGGGCTCCAGGACCCGGCCACCGACAACTACTGGGACATGGCCAAGGTGGACGGCTTTCTGGCCAACGAGACCAAGAGGTACGTGCCCAGCTTCCTGGCCGTGACCATTATCGCCAAGGACCCCCAGGCCTACGGGCTCGAGATCGAGAGCGAGCCCCCCTACGCCTGGGAGGACGTGGTCGTCCCCGAGCCCATCGATTTAAAATTAGCCGCCGACCTCGCCGGCAGCACCCCCGAGAATTTGAAGCTGCTGAACCCCCATCTGAAAAAGATGGCCACCCCGCCCAACGAGACCAACTTTGTCCTGAGGGTCCCCGAGGGCTCCCGCGCCAACTTCTACAAGCTCTACGCCCAGCTGCCCGAGGCCCGCCGCGGCTCGAGCATGATCGTCCACACCGCCCGCCGGGGCGAGACCGTGGAGGCCGTGGCCAGGCGCTACGAGCTGACCGCGGCCGTGGTCCGCCAGTACAACAACCTGCCCCCGGAGCTGGCCAGGCTGGCCGGCGGGCAGCAGCTGGTCCTGCCGTCCTCCATGCCGCCCGAGACCTCCTCGGCCCTGCTGGCCTCGAGCTCTTCCTCCTCCTCTTTCTCTTCCGCCAGGCCGACGTCCTCCCCCGGGACGACGGCGACCGCGGCGGCGGCGTCCGCGCCCGCCGTCAGGACGGCCCCCCCCGCCTCGGCGCCGACGGTGGTCGCGGCCAGGGCTCAGGCTTCGGGCCGCAGGTCCTCCTCCGTCATCAACACCATCAGCCACCGGGTGCGCTCCGGGGACACCATCCTGGGCATCGCCAAGCTCTACGGGGTCAAGCCCGACCAGATCAAGGGCGACAACAAACTTAGCTCCAACGCCATCTTCGAGGGGCAGGTCTTAAACATCAGAAGCAACCTGCCGCTGACGGCCGAGACGTCCCGGGCCCGCTCCGGCAACCGCTGGGTCCAGGTCTCCGAGGGGGCGCCCATCTACCACGAGGTGCGCCGGGGCGAGACCATCAGCTCAATCGCCTCCGACTACCGGGTCAGCCAGCGCCAGCTGATGGACTTGAACGGCCTGACCGGCAACGCCATCAGGGCGGGCCAGAAGCTCATGGTGGGCACGGGCCCGGCCGCCGACGTTTCGACCGGCTCGGGGACGTACACGGTGGTCGCCGGGGACGCGGTCAGCACCATCGCCGAGCGCTTCGGGCTGACCTCCGAGGAGTTGAGGAGCATCAACTCGCTTTCCGGCAACAACATCCGCGTCGGCCAGAAGCTCAGGGTGCCGGCCATCGACGGCGCCGCCTCCTCCTCCTCTACGGCGTCGTCCTCCCCCGCGGCGGCGGCCTCGTCTTCCCCGGGCACCTACCAGGTGGTCTCGGGCGACTCGGTGAGCGTCGTCGCCGAGCGCTTCGGCATGCGCTCCGACGAGCTCAGGTCCCTCAACAAGCTCTCCACCGACCGTCTGCAGATCGGGCAGACGCTCCTGGTGGCCTCCGCCTCCGCCGCCTCCGACGCCGGGCCAGCCTCCGGCGGCGGCCAGCCGGTCCAGGTCGCCCGGGCGGACGCGGCCGGACAGTCCCCCCCCTCCTCCCGAAGGACCGAGGTCCTCTACGAGGTGGTCTCGGGGGATTCGGTCAGCGTGGTCGCCAACCGCCACGGCATGAGCTCGGCCGAACTCAGGGCCCTGAACGACCTGTCCGACGACAGGATCAGAGTCGGCCAGAAGCTCAAGGTGTATGCGGACGGCTCGGGCGCGTCGTCGGCGCAGGCGGCGCCGGCCTCCGGGGCGTCGTCGTCCGAAGTCCGCTCGGGGCCCGCCCCCGCCGGCTCCTCCGAGCCCGGGGCCCTCTACTACACCGTCAGGCAGGGGGACACCCTCACCGCCATAGCCTCCCGGCTGGGAGTCAGGCCGGCCCAGATCCGCAACCTCAACAACCTCTCCACCGACGACATCAGCCCCGGCCAGAAGCTGGTGGTGGGCATAGACGACGGCTCGGCCGCGCGGGCTCAGGCTCAGGCGCGGGCTCTGGCTCAGGCGCAGGCTCAGGCGCAGGCCCAGGCCCAGGCGCAGGCTCAAGCGCAGGCTCAGGCTCAGGCGCAGGCGCAGGCGCAGGCCGAGACCCAGGCTCGGGCCCAGGCGCAGGCCAGGGCGGCCTCCGCCCCGGCTTCCGGGTCGGGCGTCATCACCGACGAGACCAGGCTCCTCTACGGGCTGACCTCCGACACCCTGGCCGTGCCCGCCGCCCCCGCCCAGCCGGCCCAGCCCGCCCAGCCGGCCCAGCCGGCCCAGCCCGCCCAGCCGACGCAGGCCTCCGCCCCCGCCGCCCAGCCGACCCAGCCCGCGCAGCCGGCCCAGGCCTCCGCCCCGGCCAGGAGCGCGGTTTCCGTGGACTTGTCCTCGCCCTCGGGCAACCAGGCCAGGCCCAGCTCCACCCCGGCGGCCTCCGGCTCCTCGTACGACACCTACGTGGTCAGGAGCGGGGACTCGGTCAGCGTCGTCGCCGAGCGCTTCGGCATGAGGTCGGCGCAGCTGAGGGCCATCAACAACTTGACCGACGACAAGATCAGGATCGGCCAGAGACTGAACATCCCGGTGGGCCTGCAGCCCAGGGAGACGGCGTCCTCGTCCTCGCCGGCGTCCTCGTCCCAGGCCGCCGCCGGCGGGGAGGCCTCGACCTTCAGGGTGACGCCCGTGCCGGCCGACGGCTGGTACGAGGTCCGGGCCGGGGACTCCGTCAGCGAGATAGCCGAGCGCTTCGGGCTCAAGTCGGACCGGATCAGGGAGCTCAACAAGCTCGCCGACGACAGGATCCGCATCGGGCAGAGGCTGCGCCTGAGCTCCAGGGCCTCCTCGGTCCAGGCCCAGGCCCCTCCGGCCAGCGGGAACTACGTGGTCAAAAGCGGCGACTCCGTCAGCGTCATCGCCGAGCGCTTCGGGCTCAGGTCCGCCGAGCTCAGGCAGCTGAACAATCTCTCCGACGACAAGATAAAAATAGGCCAGACGCTGAGGGTCAAAAAGTAGCCCCTCCGGCGGGGCGGGGGAGGCGTTTTCAGCCCCCCTCCCGTCCGCGTCGGCGCCAAGCCGGCCGGGTTCTTCGCGCCGGCGCCTCCGCCCGCTTGGGGACTTCTTTCCATGAGCGCTTCCGATATTCTTAATATGAGCCCGTCCAGTCTTCTTTTCGTCAAATTGGCGGACAGAAATCCCTTGGGCGCGCCTGACGGTCTTTCCGGGGGCGCGTCTGCAAGTCTTTTCACGGGCGCGCCTGGAAGTCTTTTCATCCGCCGGCCCGGCGGGCGGGAGACCCGGGGGTCGAGGCCGTGAGCGCCGCCGTTTCCAGGGCCTTCGGGGCGCCTTTCCGCTACGTCCAGGGCCCCGGGGAGATCAGAAACCTCCCCGCCCACGCCGCCCCTCACGGCCGCAAAGTCCTGGCCGCGGTGGACCCGTATTTGTTTCCGCGCCTGGGGCCGGAGCTTCGGGACATCTTCGCCGGGAGCGGGACGGAGATCGCGGCCGTCCCCTTCGGGGGCGAGTGCACCGAGGACGAGGTGGCCCGCCTGGCGGGGCTGGCCAAAAGCCTGGGCTCGCGGGTGGTCTGCGGCCTGGGCGGCGGCAAGACCCTGGACGCCGCCAAGCTGGCCGGGGCGGATTTAAAACTACCCGTGGTGATCGTCCCCACCTCGGCCTCCACCGACGCCCCGGTCAGCGCCATGGGGGTGCTCTACCGTCCCGACGGCAGGCACCTGCGCTGCCGGACGTTCGACCACGCCCCGGAGCTGGTCGTGGTCGACTCGGAGATCGTCGCCCGGGCGCCCCTGCGCCTGTTCGTGGCGGGGATCGGGGACGCCCTGTCCACCTGGCCGGAGGCGGAGGCCTGCCTGGCTTCCGGGACCCCCAACTACGTGGGCCGGGGTTACGGGCAGTCTCTCGCGGGCGGGGCCGTGGCCGCCAAATGTCACGAGATCGTCCTAGGCAAGGCTCCGGCGGCCGTGGCCGATCTTTCCCGGGGGCTTTTGACCGAGGCCGTCGAGGACGTCATCGAGGCCAACATACTGTTGAGCGGGCTGGGTTTTGAAAACAACGGCTGCGCCGCCGCCCACGCCCTGCACACCGGCATCCACGAGCTCGAGGGCTCCGGGGCGCTCTACCACGGGGAGGTGGTGGCCTTCGGGGTGCTCTTTCAGGGGGTCCTGGAGCGGAGGCCCCCTGACGAGACCGCCATGCTTCTCGACTTTCTGAGCTCCCTGGGCCTGCCGGTCAGTTTTCGGGACATGGGTCTCAAAACGGACGACGGGAGCCTCGCCCTGGTCGCCGGCAGGATCATGGACGGCGGCTCCGGGGTGACGGCCGAGCCCTTTGCGGTCACCCGGGAGACGGTCCTGGAAGCCCTGGTCAAGGCCGACCGCCTGGGCCGGCGCTGGCGCGCCTCCCGCCCGGAACTCCCGGAGCCCTATTGCCTGCGGGGGCGGGGGCCGGCCTGACAGTCGGGCCCGTCTCGGGGCCGCGCCGGCCATCGGGCGGACCGGCGCCCCCGCGCGGACGAGCGCCCTCGCGCGGAGGAGCGCAAACCGCCGCCATAAAATAAAGACGAACCCTCGCCATAAAAAAAGACGACCCCTCGCGGAGTCGTCTTTTTAATTGACGAGGTCTTCGGAGACTCGGGCCGGGGGAGGCGGGGCGTCTCCCTGGCCGCGGGGCGCCCGACTAGACCCCGGGGCCCGTCTTTCTCACCACAGGCCGACCTTTTTCAGGTAGGGGACGGGATCGATCAGATGCAGCTTCCACCAGTCCTCGTGCTCTGAGGCCTTCTCGCCCAGGTACAGGGCCATCAGCTGGTTGAGGTGGAAGACGGGCAGCTTGTTGCTCATGCGGGCGGAGACGGCCCTCATCTCCACGTTCATCTGGCACATGGCGCAGGTGGTGACCATGCACTCGGCCCCGGCCTCAGCCGCGCCGCCCATGATCTGGGTGACCAGCTCCTCGGCGATCTCGGGATAGACGGCGGAGACGAAGGCGCTGCAGCACTTGTTGGGGTACGGCCAGGTGGCCACGTCGGCGCCGATCTCGGTCATGATCCTCTCGACGGTGTCCCTGGGCGGGCCCACCGGGCGGAGGAACTTGGGGTACATGGCGCTGCAGCCGTAGTAGACGGCCACGTTGAGGCCCTTGAGCGGCTGGACGCCCTCGAAGGTGACGGACTTGAGCCGGGCCAGGTTGAAGACGTGGTGGTAGAGGTCGTAGATGTTGAGGATGGGGTCGCTGATGTTGATGCGCCCGAACTCGGCCTCGTACTTGGCCAGGGTGTCCGGCTCGGTGGACAGGTGGTAGTGGGCGCCGACCCAGTTGCGGTAGCAGTTGGGGCAGGGGATGATGATCGGGCGGCCCCTGGGGACCTTGGAGAGGTTCCTGGCGCCCATGGCCGTGCCGATCTCATGATTGACGGCGTGCCCGGAGGAGGACCCGCAGCAGTTCCAGTCCTCGATCTCGTAGAGTTTGATTTTCAGCTTGTCCAGGACGATCTTCATGGGGAGGTTCGACTCCTCCACGCCGGTCTTCATGGTGCAGCCGGGGAAATAGGTGGCCTCCATCAGGTGTTGGTTGCTCATGGTGGTCTCCTATCTTTCCCGCCAGGCGCCGGTGACGATTTTGCGGACCTGGGAAATGCCCGAGCTCATCAGGCGGGACGGCAGGAGGTGCAGCTTGCGCATGAAGATCATCTTCATCCCCAGCAGGGAGTCCTGCATCCAGGCCTTGGGGCCGCTTCCGATGGTGAACAGCTTGTGCAGGCCCATGAGCTCCACCTTGGAGGAGCGTCCGTGCAGCCTGACCGAGGTCAGGAAGGCCTTGTGGAACTCGAAAAGCGGCTTGTCGCCGATGGGCATCTTCTCCTTGAGGCAGAGCTCGCGGAGGTCGTCCATGACGCCGGCGATGTTGATGGCCATGGGGCAGACCGCCGCGCAGGAATGGCAGCCGACGCAGCGCCAGATGGTGGTGGAGGTCAGGGCCTCCTTCTTCAGACCGAGAACCGCCAGCCTCATGATCCCGTGGGGACCGTAGTCCATGTAGGGATACATGGGGCACCCGCCGGAACAGCTCATGCAGGTCAGGCAGGAGTTGAGGTCGGTGCCCGCCACCTTGCCGACTTCCTTGGCAAAGTTCAGGTCGGCCGAGCTCATGCTGATGGGTTCAGCGGACGAGAATTTCTTCTCTTCCTTGTCCATTATGTGCTCCTTAGCATTGGAGTTGGGGAGCCGGAACTGCTGCGTCTTTCCCGGCCGAGGTCGGGGGGTTCCAGGCGGCGGATGACCGGATTACTCATGACGCCAAAGGCCGCTTGGCTAAAGTCCCCGTCTTGACTCATACCCGGGGCGGGCCGCAGACATTCCACAATGCTCCTTAATGGCACCTATGTTAACACGCCGCCTGGCAAAAGGCAAGGTTTTTTCTTGACGAAGGGCGGGGGATTATGGCAGGGCAAGGGATGGCAAAAGATACTCTTTGGTTGAATGAAAAGTTAAAAAATAGATAATTATCGGTAAAATCCTAAAACGATTGACGAATGGTAAAACCCCGGGACGGCTGACGAAAGCCCGACCAGCAGACTGGAGGGCGGCGGGGGGCGGCGGAAGTTTGTCCGCGGCCCCCGGGGAGGCGGGCCCCGGCGCCAGGCGACGCTAGAGGTCCAGCTCCAGGCCTATCGGGCAGTGGTCCGAGAAGACGACCCCGCTCTCGATCCAGGCCCTGGTCAATTTGCCCTCGAGCTCGTCCGAGGCCAGGAAATAGTCGATGCGCCAGCCCTGGTTGCGGCGCCGGTCCCCGCCCCTGTAGGACCACCAGGTGTACTGGTCCTGGATGTCCCCGTTGAGACGGCGGAAGGCGTCCAGGTGGCCGTTTTCGACCAGTCTGTCCATGATCTCCCGCTCCTCCTTGAGGAAGCCCGAGACGTTCCAGTAGAGGTCCGGCCGGGCCAGGTCGATCTCCTTGTGGGCGATGTTGAAGTCGCCGCAGGTGACCACCGGCTTGGTTTCGCGCAGGTTTTGGGCGTGTCTCACATAGGCGTCGAAGTACCTGAACTTGTAGTCCAGACGGTCGTCGCCGCTCTGCCCGTTGGGGAAATAGACGTTCAAAAGATGGTACTTCCGAAACTCCAGATGCAGCATCCTCCCCTCCAGGGCCAGCTCCTCGTCGGGCAGCTCCCGCTCGACAACCAGGGGTTTTTCCTTGGAGTAGACGGCCACCCCGGAGTAGCCTTTCCGGGATATGGCCGAGGAAAAGCAGGAGTGGTAGCCCGCGGGGGCCGCGAGCTCCTCCCCCAGCTGCTCCTCGCGGGCCTTGGTCTCCTGGACGGATATGACGTCGGCCCCGGAGGCCCGGAACCATTCCCAGAAGCCCGGCTTGGAGGAGGCGGCCCGCAGGCCGTTGACGTTGAAGGAGAGCAGCTTCATCTTTTTCCCCCGGAGGTTGTCGTTGGGCGGCGGCGG
>JAISET010000228.1 GCA_031264015.1 Deltaproteobacteria bacterium
TGTCTATATTTAATGATACTATCATAAAGATATAGGCTGTCTTTCTTATTCTTTCAACAAAAATTTATCAGTCATATGTGCCAACAAAAAAAAATATTACCTTGGATTCTTATTCCAGTTTACCAGCCAAATGGTGAACTACTTCACCTTGTCGAAGAATTGGGGAAAACTTCTGCATTTGAAGGCATAATAATAGTTAATGACGGCTCATCCCAAGATAAAGATATATATTCGAAGAATTAAAAAATAACCCGCTAGTTACTTTACTAGTCCATGCCATCAACCGAGGCAAGGGTGTGACCTTCGTGGCCTTCTTGGCCTCCAACCTTGTGTGTGCCTTTTTCCCTGAGTTTTGCAGGACTGATAGACTTGCCCGGAGGAAGGTGGCTGTTAGTTGGGTCCTTCACAGACTCGGCGCCAAGGAGGATAGCGAGAACATCATTAAGATGTTTTACAATGATTCTCTGTATCCTAGGAGCAAAGACCAAAAGAGCGAGAGAAGCGAGCTAAGAATTCTATCTTATTGACGGCTTCTTTATAGTCCTTAGCCTTTATTTGTGAGGTTTTTTTCCTCATTACCTTCCCAAAAATTATGAAGTCTTGATAAAAGTCAAGCCGCAAGCTCCTAAGATCATGGCATAGTCCATAGCTAGCCATGACTTTCAGATGTAAAATAAATTATTGGCAAGATTTTGTCAACAACTATTTTTCCAAGACTAGGTGTTGGGATATATTGACTGTTACAGATGGAATGCATGTTAATTTTTAGTCCTTAATATGCCATATGGATCAAATTTGCCGCTCATAGGGTGGTAATTTTGAAAATTTGGCTCTGAACTACTAGCCTTTAATATGGCTGGCTGACCCAGGACCTGGTATAATCCGGGCGCCCCGGATTTAGAGCAGGGGCCCTATAAAATAGTGACCTGAATGGTTACAAAAATTTTCCAAATTTCAACTTCGGCCAGTCTTTGACGCCTATTTTCCGACTCCCCCCCGGGCGGCCGTCCCGGGCCGTCGGGCGGGCGCGGGGGGAGCTCCCCGGCCTGTTTTTTCCGCCGCCAAAATCAATTTCTCCTTGAAAAAATCCGGCAAATATAGTATTGTTAAATATTGGATCCACCAGCGATAGCCGGCGCCGGGCCCGACGGCGTCTTTTTCGAGGCGGCGTCCCGCGGTCCTGGCCGGGGTCCGGAATATTTTTGTTACTTCTTCGGAGGAAGCCGTGCTGAACCTCAAGGTCAAAAGAGAAGACCTGACAAACGCCCTCGCCGCCTGCACTTCCATCATGGACGCCAAATCCAACCTGGCCGTCCTGCAGAACGTTCTGCTGACCGCCGAGGACGGCGGCCTGAGCCTCAGGTCGACGGACATAGACCTGACCTACCAGACCAGGATCCCCGCCGACGTCCTCGAGCCGGGGACGGTCGCCCTGCCGGGCAAGACCTTCCTGGACATCGTCAAGGTCGGCAACGCCGAGGACGTGACCGTTTCCATCGACGAGGTCTTTCTGGCCAAGGTCTCCTGCGGGGCGCTGGACACCACCATCTACGGGCTGTCGGCCGACGACTTCCCCCGCCTCCTGGAGACCGACAACGCCGTCTTCTGCGACGTCGACGCCCGGGACCTGGCCGACGGCATCGACAAGACCATCATGGCCACCACCGTCGGCGACGAGACCTACACCCTCAAGGGCGTCTACTTCACCAGGGCGCAGATCAACCAGGACCGGGGGAGGCCCGAGCCCGCCCCGGTCATGACGGACGCCCTGAGCTCCACCCCCGACCCCCCCGAGAAGCCCGCCGCGGCCCCCGGGGACGAGGCCGGGACGCCCCAGCGCATGGAGATGGTCTCCACCGACGCCCAGCACATGACCGTGGCCACCATCCTGGCCGAGAGCCTGGACTTCCTGCCCCCGGAGGAGGGCATCCTGGTCCCCAGGAAGGGGCTCCAGCAGATGCTCAACATCTGCCGCTCGGCCGACGTGGTCAGCCTGGCCATGGCGCTGAGCAACCTGGTCGTCAAGACCGAGAACACGTTCCTGGCCGTGAGGCTGCTCGAGGGCCGCTTCCCCGACTACGCCGACGTCGTCCCCGCCAACAACGACATCAAGATCTGGCTCAACTCCAAGGACCTGGCCGAGGTCCTGAAGCGCACCTCCGTCATCCTGGCCAAGGAGTTCCAGATCGCCGTCTTCGACTTCCAGCCGGGCCTGCTGACCATCTCCTGCATGAACGCCTCCAAGGGCACCACCAAGGAGAGCATGGCCATCGACTACAAGGACCGGGGCGTCGTGGTCAGGTTCAACCCCCACTTCTACCTGGACATCCTCAAGACCCTCAAAAGCCAGAACATCCTCCTGGAATACAACGAGGCCAACCCGGCCTTCCTCCTGACCGCCCCCGAGGACCCCGGCTTCTACGGCGTCATCGGCGTGGCCAGCAGCGGGGACGCCTCCCAGAACTACTAGGGCCCGGAGGGCGCGCCCCGGGACGAGTCCGGGGCGCCTTCGGACTCGTCCGGGGCGGTTTCGGACGGGTTCGGGACAAGTTCGCGACGCTTTCGGGGCGCCCGCGGGGCTTCGACCGTTCGCGGACCCCGGGCCTCCCGCCTCATTTTTCAGCCCAAACGCCCGAGTGTCTCCGGCCCGCGCCAGGACGGGCGGCAATTTTTTTGCGGACTCCCGCAAAAAAAAGGGCCGGGTCCGGACCAGAAGAACCGGCGACGGCAAAAACGTCAAAAACGTCGGCAAAACCAAAGGGAGCCACAGCGAGTGAGCGAGAAAGACAAGACGACGACCGCCTACGGAGCCAGCAACATTCAGATCCTGGAGGGCCTCGACGCCGTGCGCAAGCGGCCCTCGATGTACATCGGCAGCGTCGGCAGCCAGGGCCTGCACCACCTGGTCTACGAGGTCGTGGACAACTCCATCGACGAGGCCATGGCGGGCTACTGCGACCGCATCGAGGTGACCATCACCCAGGCGGGGACGGTCAGGGTCAAGGACAACGGCCGGGGCATCCCGGTGGACGAGCACCCCACGGAGAAAGTCTCGGGCGTCCAGGTGGTCATGACCAAGCTGCACGCCGGCGGCAAGTTCGACAAGAAGACCTACACCGTCTCCGGCGGCCTCCACGGCGTGGGCGTCTCCGTGGTCAACGCCCTCTCCGAGTGGCTCGAGGTGGAGGTCAAGAGGGACGGGACCCGCTACCGCCAGCGCTTCGAGCGGGGCGCGCCGGCCACCCCCCTGAACCCGGCCGGCAGGGTGGAGAGGACCGGGACCATGGTCCACTTCAAGCCCGACCCGGAGATCTTCGAGACCACCGAGTTCGATTTCGAGACCCTGGTCAAGCGTCTCAGGGAGCTCGCCTTCCTCAACAAAGGCCTTTATATCAGCATCCTCGACGAGCGCACCTCGGAGAGCCGCGAGTTTCTCTACAAGGGCGGCCTGGTGGAGTTCGTGGCCCACCTGAACCGGCAGAAGACGACGCTGCACGAGACGCCCATTTATCTGGAGGGGGCCGGCAGCGGCATCATGGTGGAGGTGGCCCTCCAGTACAACGACACCTACTCGGAGAACATCCTCTCTTTCGCCAACAACATCAGCACGCCGGAGGGCGGCACCCATCTCTCGGGCTTCAAGACCGCCCTGACCCGGGCCGTCAACCAGTACCTTTTGAACGGCAGCCTGCCCAAGAACCTCAAGGGCACGGCCCTGGACGGCGACGACGTCCGGGAGGGCCTGGCCGGGGTCGTCTCCGTGCGGCTGCCCGAGCCGCAGTTCGAGGGCCAGACCAAGGCCAAGCTGGGCAACGCCATGGTCAAGGGCCTGGTGGACACCCTGGTCTACGAGAAGCTGGCCGCGTATCTGGAGGAAAACCCCGCCGTCGCCAAGAAGATCGCCACCAAGGTGGTCGAGGCGGCCAGGGCCAGGGAGGCCGCCCGCAAGGCCCGGGACACCATCCGCAACAAGGCGGGGGGCGTCGGCAGCTCCCTGTGCGGGAAGCTGGCCGACTGCCAGTCCAAGAACCCCGAGGTCTGCGAGCTGTTCCTGGTCGAGGGCAACAGCGCCGGCGGCAGCGCCAAGCAGGGCCGGGACCGCAAGTTCCAGGCGATACTCCCCCTGCGGGGGAAGATTTTAAACGTCGAGCGCTCCCGCTTCGACCGCATCGTCAGCAACGAGGAGATCCGCAACATCATCACCGCCCTGGGCACCGGCATCGGCCCCGTGGGCTCGGCCGGCGCCAACCTCGACAAGCTGCGCTACCACAAGGTGGTCATCATGACCGACGCCGACGTGGACGGCTCGCACATCAGGACGCTTCTTCTGACCCTCTTCTACCGCCAGATGCCGGAGCTGATCGAGCGCGGCCACGTCTACATCGCCCAGCCGCCCCTCTACGGCGTCAAGAGCGGCCAGAAGGAGCTCTACCTCAAGGACGAGGCCGGCCTGCGCGCCTTCACGATGTCGCGCTACTGCGAGAACAGGCACCTGACCGGCGAGGGCTCCGACGACAAGGTCGAGGGGGCCAGGTTCGAGGAGTTCCTCAACTGCCTCATCCTGGAGCGGGACTTCCGGGAGCGCTACGCCCGCCTCGGCTTCCCCGGGAAGCTCTGGCCGCTGATCCACGCCGCCCACAAGGAGGACCCGGCCGGCTTCGAGGACGAGGCCTGGACCAAAAGGCTCGCGGACACGCTGGTCTCCAGCGGCCTCGACGTCAGGGGCCCGCTGCCGCCGGAGACCGGGAAGCCCGCTGCCAAGCCCGACGGCGACGACGACGACGGGGCCGGCGGCGGGGGCGACGGCGGCTACCCCCCCGAGGACGAGGACGGCGACGCCCGCCCCAGCTTCCGGCTGACCATGCACCCCGTCCACGACAACAGGAAGCTTTTGACCTTCAACCGGGACTTTTTAAACGGCGAGCTCTTCCAGAAG
Source organism: Deltaproteobacteria bacterium (assembly GCA_031264015.1). GTDB lineage: Bacteria > Desulfobacterota > Desulfarculia > Adiutricales > Adiutricaceae > JAIRNQ01. Next base: position 4,937 of record JAISET010000228.1, read on the forward strand.
TACGTCAGGCTCAAGGACAAGACCCTGAGCTTCGTCGGGGCGCCCTTCGTCATCCACTCCAAAGAGAGGCGCTACATGATCGAAAACGAGACGGAGCTTCTGGAGGACATGAACGTGGCCGGACAGAAGGGCCTCAGGGTCCAGCGCTACAAGGGCCTGGGCGAGATGAACGCCCCCCAGCTCTGGGACACCACCATGGACCCCTCCAAGCGGACTTTCATGAAGGTGCGCATCGAGGACGCCCTGGACGCCGACGACATCTTCACCGTCCTGATGGGCGACGAGGTCGTCCCCAGGAGGGAGTTCATCCAGGAGAACGCCCTGAACGTCCGGGAGCTGGACATCTAGCCCCGGGCCGGTCGTTCCGACCCCGAAAAACGTCCGTCCGGCCGGTCGAAACGGCCCGGCGGCGGCGACGACCGACTAAAAGGCCCGTCCGCGTCACCATGAGGCGGACGGGCCTTTCCGCCTTCATGGAGACGGAAGCCGTCATGACGCGACGGGGGCCGCCATGACGCGACGGGGGCCGTCATGACGACGGGGGCCGCGGCGGGAAAAGGGATGACAAAATGGTCGAAAGAATTGTCGGAAGGGGAAAAAAGAGGGGGGCGACGGCCCGGCGGAAGTCGGAAGTCGGAAGTCGGAAGTCGGACCGAGTTTCCTGGGGCGCGCGGCCCGCGGGGAGACGGGCGGCGCGGCCGGACCAGCCGCGCCGCCCGAAGGCGTTTCAACCGCCAGGGCGTTTGACCGCCCGGGCGTTTTAGCCGCGCCGCCAGGGCGTTTTAATTTTTCTTCCTGCCGGAGGCCGGCTTGGCCACTTTCCCGTGGTCGGCCAGGAAGGCCGCCAGCCCCTTGTCGGTCAGGGGGTGGCCGGAGAGCTGCTGGACGACCTTGAAGGGGATGGTGCAGATGTCGGCGCCGATCAGGGCGGCCTGCAGGACGTGCTGGGGGTGCCTGACGGAGGCGACGATGACCTCGGTCTCGTAGCCGTAGTTGCCGTAAATGGTGACGATGTCTTCGACGACCCCCATGCCGTCGACCCCGATCTCGTCGAGGCGGCCCACGAAGGGGCTGACGAAGGCGGCCCCGGCCTTGGCGGCCAGAAGCGCCTGCAGGGCCGAGAAGACCAAAGTGGCGTTGACCTTGTAGCGCTCCTCGGCCAGGACCTTGGTGGCCGCGAGCCCCTGCATGGTCAGAGGCAGCTTGACCACCACGTTCTCGGCGATCTTGCCCAGGGCGCGGCCCTCGGAGATCATCCCCTCGATGTCCGTGGCCAGGACCTCGGCGCTGACGGGGCCGGTGACGACCTTGCAGATGGCCTCGATCTGTTTGACCTGGTCGCCGAGACCCTCCCTGGCCATGAGGGACGGGTTGGTGGTCACCCCGTCCATAAAACCGTATGCGGCCGCGACCTTGATCTCCTCAAGATTGGCCGTGTCGAGAAAAAATTTCATTTTAGTTTGTCCGTCCATCCGCCGGAGCGGCGTGGGAAATAGGGGGCCGGGTCGGGCCCGTGAAGGGGAAGACTCCTGACAAAGGCCGCGGGGCGCCGAACGGGCGGACGCCGGCCGAACGAGACGCCAAGAAGCCGCGGCGCGCCGCCGCCGTCGGGACAGGCCTGTCAATTTTTGAAAAACTATAGCCCATGCCGGGCCTTTTGTCAACGAGCCGTCCGCGCCGCCCGCCGGGGAGGCCTCCCGGCGGCGGTCAGCAATATCTGGCCTGACTCCATGAAAAGACATCCTTTTGAAGGTCGGACGGCAGCGACAACCACAATAAGTTGTCGCGGCCCCTTGCTGGCCGGCCCAACGCCGCGGCCAGGCCGACCGGACCGACCGGACAGGCCAAACAGGCCGGACCGGCCGGAGTCGAAGTCAAAACAGCCGCGTCAAAGACGGCCGCCGGAGAATTTGGACAGGCTTGGAGCTCGAACTTGATCATGGCGGCGCCCGCGACGCCCCCGCGCCCGCCCGCGCGCCCCCGGCCGCCGATCTCGCGCGCGCGGATGTTCGCGAGCCCCGGGGCCGCGCCGCCGCCTTTTCCAGACGGCGCCCGCCGGGGAGCAATTCCAACGGCCGCCTAAAAGCGCCGCCCCGCGTGGGGTTTGGCTATGGCGCCCCCCCCCGGCAGCCGGCCGGGGTGGTCTCGCGGAGGCCCCCGATCCCGGACGGCCGGCCATTTTTCCAGCCGGGGGGGGCGGGAATTGAGACCGGCGTTTTTGACCGATCCGGGGGCCTTTTTTCGTTGCTCCAGGCCCCCGCCCATGTTTTTTTGGACGGCTGTGAGGGAGATTATTAGCTTAACTAGAGAGTCCCGCCCATATTTTTCACCAGAACAACCCGCCATAGTTTGTCGTCAACTTAAAATTAAGGCGGCCCGAGCATTTTTAGGCTTTCGCTTATGGTCCGGGGAGCCGCTTTTATCTCTGGCTGGCCGGGAGATGGTTGGCCAAGGATGGCGAAAGTCCGCTCCCGAAAAATAAATCTTTCACTTTCATTTTAATTGTGATATAAAATATTCTAATTATGCGCCAGGCGGCCGGACGTCCCCAGCTTTTTTTTCCGAGGGGGGAGCCGGCCCCGGCAGGTCCAGCCGGGGGGCCAGCAGCAGGGAACCAAACCCTCCCCGGTCCCACGCAGGAGGAAATTTCATGCCCAATCTCGCCTTTTCCAAAGTCGGACGCCTCGGCCTCAGGGTGATGCTCGCCCTGGCCCTCGTGCTGGCCCTCGCCCCCGTCCAGAACGCCCTGGCGGGTTTCGCCACCACCATGAACTCCCGCAGCGACGCCTCCTCGGCCGACCTGGACAAGGTGCGCTCGGTTCTGGAAAACAAAAAAGTCTCCCAAACCATGGCCGACCTGGGGTACGATCAGCAGGAGATCGACTCCCGGCTGGCCCAGCTGAGCGACCAGGAGATCCACGCCCTGGCCGGTCAGCTTGACGAGGCCATGATCCCCGCCGGCGACGGCACCGTCGGCGTGGTCATCGGCGTGGTGGTGGTCATCCTGGTGGTCCTGGGCATCCTGAGCCTCATGGGCAAGAGCGTCTCGGTCAGCTGAGGGGGCGTTTTTTCACCGCGAATCCCCGGGAGCCGCCGCGCCCGAACCTCGCCAGCCCGGCCCGGACCGCATTGGTTCCGGCCGGGCCGGCTTGTTTTTCGCCCGGCGTCCGCCCCGCGGTCCGGGTCCGCCAAAAACATGAAAACCGATTGAAAACGGAGGCCCGCCGGGCCGCGGCCGAAATGAAACCCCAAAATAGAATGTAAATTAAAACCCCTTAATTTATCAATTCTCCCAGCGTGCCACCTTGACCCTCGAGTCGGACGTAGCAAAACTTTTGGGCCCCGACGGCCCCCTGAGCCGATGGTCGGAATTCGAGCCGCGCCCGCAGCAGGCGAGCATGGCCCGGGAGGTCGCCATGACCCTCGACGAGGGCTCCCTGGCCATCATCGAGGCCGGCACCGGCACCGGGAAGACCCTGGCCTACCTCCTCCCCGCCCTCCTCTCCGGCAAACGAACCGTCGTCTCCACCGGCCTCATCAACCTCCAGGAACAGATCTACTACAAGGACCTGGACTTCATCAGAAAACATTTCCGCATCCTCTTCACGGCCGTCATCCTCAAGGGCCGGGACAACTACGTCTGCATGAGGAAGGCCCGGGGCCAGCATCTGCACTACAGGACCATGCGCAACGTCGGGCCCGATTCCTGGCAGGCGCGCTTCGACGCCTGGCTCAAGGACACCAAGACCGGCTGGAAGGAGGACATCCCCGGGGACCTGATGGCCGCCCTGCCGGCCAGGGTCTCCGAGTCCCTCTCCTCCGGGCAGCACTCCTGCCGCGGGGGGAGGTGCCGCTTTCAAAAATCCTGCTTCTACGTCTCGGCCAGGCGCCAGGCGGCCAACGCCAATATCGTCCTGGTCAACCACGACCTCTTCATCGCCGACCTGGTGATCAGGGGCGGCTCCGACAGCTCCGTCATCCCCGAGTGGGAGGCGGCCGTCCTGGACGAGGCCCATCTGCTGAGCGAGAAGGCCACCAGGTGGTTCGGGCGCTCCCTAAGCTGCTCCGACGTGAGCCTGACCTGCCGGCAGCTGGCCGAAGAGTGCGAGGACGGGTCTCTCCGGAACCTGAGCTCCGTCCCCCAGGTGGTGGAAATCTGCGGGCGGCTCGCCGACACGCTGGGCTTTTTGGAAGTCCAGATCGAGGAGAGGCTCGTCGAGGAGAAAAGAGCAAGCGCGGACGAGCGCTGGGAAAAGTTTTTGTTTCCGGAGACCAACCCCCGCTCGCAGACGATCAAGCAGCTGTTCGCCCGCGCCGCCGACCTCTGCGAGAGCGCCAACATGCTCCTGCCGCACCCCAAGGAGGACGAGCGCGAGGAGGACGAGCTCCCGGACAACGCCTCCGACGAGCTGCGCCTCGACGTCTTCAAAAACAAGCTCGGCGCCTACGCCGAGACCTCGCGTCTGCTGGCGGCCGCCGACAACCCCGACCTCGTCTACCAGTTCGAAAAATCCAGAGGCGACCTGGTCTTCTCCGCCCTGCCCGTCGAGGGGGGCCGGATCCTGGGCGAGAGGCTCAAGGCCGCCGACAGGCCGGTCGTCCTGACCTCGGCCACCCTGGCCACGGCCAGGACCTTCAGCTTCACCATGGCGCGCTTCGGCTTTCTGACGGGCGAGGCCAGGACCAAGTGGCTGTCCTCGCCCTTCGACTACGCCCGCAACACGCTGCTCTTCATCCCGGAGCATCTGCCCAGCGTCAAGGACAAGGACAAATACCTGCCGGCTTTTTTGGAGGAGGTGGTCCCGCTCCTGAAGCTGACCAAGGGCAGGGCGCTGCTCCTCTTCACCAGCAACGACCACATGAACTACGTGGCGGACAGGCTGCCGAGGCTGGTGCCGTACCGGGTGCTGGTCCAGAACAGGCACGGCGCCAAGTCCAAGATTTTGCAGGATTTCACCAAGGACGTCAGCTCCGTCCTCGTGGCCACCTCCAGCTTCTGGCAGGGCATCGACGTCCCCGGGGAGAGCCTCTCCACCGTGGTCGTCGCCCGCCTGCCCTTCGAGGTCCCGACGTCGCCGCTGATGTTGTCCAGGAAGGCCCTGGTCGACGACAGGGGCGGCAACTTTTTCAACGAGTACACCCTGCCGCAGATGATCCTGAGCCTCAAGCAGGGCCTGGGGAGACTCCTGCGCCGAAACACCGACCGCGGCGTGCTGGCCATCTTCGACAACCGGGTCCTCACCGAGTTCTTCGGCAAAAAGATCCTGGCCAGCCTGCCCGAGACCCGCCTGGTCAAAAAGCTCGACGAGGCCAGGGAGTTCATCGTCAGCCTGTGAGCCGTCGGCCCGGACTCCCCCGCCCCCCCCGCCCCTGAAAATATCCGACAGACCGGACGGGCGGGGCCAGACCAATAAAATTTTCTCAAACCGACAACCCCCCGGGACGGCGCCTTTTATGGAACGCGGCAAAACCAAAACCATGGCCGACTTTCTCCTGCCCAAGGCCGAAAAAGGAGACGCCAAGGCGCAGTTCAGCCTGGGCATGATCCACCATCTCGGCCAGGGGGTGCCCAAGGACCCGACGGAGGCCGCCAAGTGGCTGACCCTTGCGGCCGGGGGCGGCAACTCGGGCGCCCAATACCTTCTGGGAACCCTCCACCTGGCCGGCCAGGGGGTGGAGGAAAACGCCCGGACGGCCGTCCGTTGGTTTTCGGAGGCCGCCAAAAAGCTGCACGCCCCCTCCCAATACCAGCTCGGGCTCCTCTATCTCGACGGCAAAGGCAACGTCGCCCCAGACATGGGCCGGGCCCTCCGCTGGCTCCGGGAGGCCGCCCTCGACCTCAAGTACCCCGAGGCACAGTTCAGTCTCGGCATGCTGCATGCCGAGGGCCGGGGCGTCGAGCGCGACCCGGCCCGGGCCCGGGAGCTCCTGAACAAGGCCGCCAACCACGGCATCGACAAGGCCCGGGAATGGCTGGAGGCCAACGACTAGGCCCGCCCCCGGGACCCGGCGGGGCATGCCCCGCCCTCCAAGAAAAAATTCCCCCCCCCTCCCCCCTCTCCTCTTTCGCCTCCCCCTCCCCTGTCACCGTCGCCGTCGCCAACACCCGCTTCGCCCCTCCGTCGCCGCCGCCGCAGTCGCCAACAGTTGCCAACAAACGCTTCGCCCCTCCGTCGCCGCCGCCGCAGTCGCCAACAAACGTCCTCCCTCCGACACAGTTCTCATAACCGCCGCATAAGAATCATCGTTAGCGCTATTTTCAGGTCTTATCCATCTAACATCCAAGAAAACCGTCTCCAAAAAAAATTCAGCTTCAGGAATTAGTGTGGGTGGATTGCAAAAAACGCCGACGACCAAGAACGACACGCATTCTTCTATTTCCAGCCCCCGCCCGCCCGCCGGGAAACGCGCCGCGCCAGCGCCAAAAATCGCCGAAACCACCCCGGAAAACCCCCCGTCCCTCAAAAGTAAAAATCCCGGCCGTCAAACTGGACGAGCCGGGATTATTTTTAAAGGACCGTTGATTTTTGAAAAGGTCTATGCTTATAGAATAAATTTTATACTTATAGAAATTATTTGATAACTATTGACACAGCCGTTCGCGGTAGGGGCTGCTCGAAAGTAAGCGTTCACGGTGTCCCCTGGTGACCCCGTGAACGCTTACGAAACTGGTAATGTAAGAAAAGCCCAGCTTGCAAAAGATAGAGAAGAAAACCATAAACGTGGACGCCCAAAAGGTAGTAAAGGAAAGGAAAAATACAATCCT
>JAISET010000114.1 GCA_031264015.1 Deltaproteobacteria bacterium
TCCTTGTCAGTGGGCATAGAGTTATTACAAAATTTGCTTTGAAATCGACTGATGCAAACAGATTTTAAGGTCTGTCAAACTCACCTCCGAAGAGATTATCAGCAAAATACTTGAATCTCGTCTTCTATCATCATCATCCTCACCAGCAACAACAACAACACCCTCAGCCGGCCGACCTTAATAAATTGTGACAAGAACGGGTCCCCCGTCGACATAAATAAATGTCAGCCGTCAGGTTTTTCTTTGGCTAAGGGACGTAAGTGGCGGTAAGGACGACGACTCTAAATTGTTCGGCTGGCCGCGAAACAATTTGACTTTTAAACCTTGATGAAATAAAATTTTCTTGACGAACAGTCGCGCGGGCGACTGATTCGACTTAGATTGAGGACAACCTATAAAGGTCCTCTAGTTTTGGTTGATTATCTTTCATGTTTTAAATAATATGCCAACAACTTACTGATAAAATTACAAATTTTTCCCAATTTTGAATCTGCATATTTTTCTCGTAATTATTATCTATGTTTAGGGAGAATTAAAATCTACCTAAGCAAACAAGGGGGGTGACATGAGCTTGGAATTATGTGATTGCTTTGAATCCCCCCTCATTCATTCGCTGAAATATGATTATCAAACATGTCGTCTTTATGTTTATTTTCATATCGCCAAACCGATAATCTATCAAAACGTGCCCTCGGAAACTTGGGTCGATTTTAAGGAGTCCGATTCAGTCGACAATTTTTATCACGAGTCCATAAAAGACGATTTTGACGCTTTGTGATAAATCAATTTATTTTCTCATTCCAGCTCTGATTGATTATTTACCTCACACGATGATTATTTCTTTTGCCTTCTATTTAAGATCTATCGCCGTCCGCATAATTCCAAATGAGGATAGAGATGGTAACTGGTTACTCCTCATCTAAATCTTCCACTTTGGTGAAGTACTTCAAGTATGACTACATGGCCCTGCGCCTGGAGACGTACTTCACGAACGGGAATATTTATTATTACTACGACGTGCCGCATGAGATATGGCAAAAATTGACCCAGTCCGAACAGCAGGGTAAATTTTTCTACGACATCATTCGGAACAAATACGACTACAGTGTTGAAAGACCGGGCGCGGACAGGTCCCTGTCCTTCCTGCCCGATTGACCCACAGTCGCGCGTCGACCCCCTCCCCTCCCCGCTAAAATTTTATCCACCGCCCAGTGCTAACAGCCATCTTGCAAACCGTCAGGATCGAATTTTTTATCCGCCGGTCTCTCCGAGCTTTCCCCCGCCGTCGTCCTTGCAAAAATGTTACGTTCACGCCCCCCCTCAGCGAATTAGCCTGTAGCAAAAGAACTTTCAGAGTCATGATTCCCTGAAACGACGAGCGCGCTTGATGTTTTTAACTAGACGCAACTGGAGTCAGCGTCAGGCAAGGCGAACAACCCCGGGTCGCGGCCCCGAGGGAGAAAAAAAGCCCGGAGGAAAAGCCCCCGGGCCTGACAAACTAACGTTCTTGTTTTTTCAGACGTAACTCTGTCGGACAGACCTCTTTCAGACGGGCCCCTTTCAGACGGGCCACTTCTCCAGGCGCCAGGCGCTGTCCCAGAACATCCACTCCATCTTCGAGGCCAGGACGAAGGAGCCGGTCATCTCCTCGCGGGCGACCGGGGTGGCCGCGGTCGCCAGCTCATCGGCCAGGGAGACTGCGCCGGCCACCGAGCGGGCGTACTCCTCGCCGCCGTAGGTGTCGATCCAGCTCTGGTAGGGGTTGCCGGGGACGCCTGGCTGGGCCAGGATGTGCTCCCCCACCCTCTGGTAGATCCAGAAGCAGGGCAAGACGGCGGCCAGGCCAGTCTCCAGGGAGGTCGTGGCCAGCTGCCGGTAGAGATACGAGGTGTAGAGCAGGCAGCTGGGGCTGGGCTCAAGGGGAGGGGCGTCCAGCAGGAACGAGCGGTGCAGCTCCCTCTCCACCTCGCAGGCCTCCTTGGCGAAGCCGAGAAGCAGGCCCGCCTGGGCGAAGCCCCGGGACTTAACGGCCAGGGCGGCCAGGGACTTGGCGAAGTCGTCGAGATAGAGGGAGTCCTGGGCGATGTAGAAGAGAAATTTCTCCCTCTCCAGGGTGCCGTCGACCAGGGTCTTGATGAAGGGGAGGTCCAGGATTTTTTGGTAGACCGGCTCAATGGCCAGCCAGGCTGCTTGACTCCAGGTCATGATCAGCGTCGCTCCTTAAAACATGATTAGCGTGAATTCATTTCTAAAGTTGCATACCAGTCATCCCGTGGCCAACGCTAATAGAGCCAAGATCTATTAATCAAGCGTGCCAACAGTCAGCTCTTTTTCTCATTTGCGTCAACAAGATTAGCAGATTCTATTTGGCCAGATTTATCCGCTAGAGACAGACCTTTATGACGGCCAATCGCAAAGCAACAGGCAACAACATTTCTCAAATTATTGTCCAAGACAATCGACATAAGAATCGGATTCTTATATTGCCCTCCATGATTTTTCTTCACGATTTGTTCCAAACCGATTTTTGCCACATCCTTAGGATCTTGTCCTCCGCCTGCCATCTTGAGTTCGATCACATAGATTTTTCCAAGAAAAGACACGACCAGATCGGATCTTCCCAGATTGCCGCTCTTTTCCTTTTCTACTAGAACTCCGGCATTATATAAGTACTTATATAAAATAGTCTGATAAGTTGATTCACCTGGCTGTCGTTTTCTTGACTCAACCGCCGGTTCAGAGTTTGGTGAATTATTAAATTTATATTCGACAGCAAACAATGCCTGGTAATTTGTTTTCGAAAAGAAACTCCGTATGTGTTGAAAAACAAGACCAGGATCCCCGGAACCGAGGCATTTTGAAAGATCAGAAAAATAATCTTCAACAGTATTTACCGAGTTGTCCATCATCGCCAGGGTGGATAGTCTGGACATCGACTTCCTGACCTCTCCATTAGGATAGCTGAGGCTCAAACCGCCATCATCATCTTGCCGAATAGTAAGATAGCCGGCCTGATAAAGAAAACCCTCGGGCGATGTTGTTTCCAGCTCGCCAGGTTCCGAAGCAAAATCATTATCGATGCGCATCCCATCGTAGTCAATAGAAAATGCTGCCTTATCCAATAAAAACTGCCTCAAATAAATATTAGATCCTGACTTAATCCAAAAATTATTGATCGCCCCACTTTCTATACACATAACGATAGAATGTGGATTGTATACCCTAGTCAAACCGTCAAAAGAATACCCGTCATATTCGTTTCGCAGAGCTTCAAGAAGCGTAGGCACGTCCATGTTGTTCTTTTTAGCTAAATCGGAGAAAAAAGGAACAAAATATTTTTCAAGTTCCTTTTGAGTAAAGCCGCAGAGCGCGGCATATTCCGGTCGCAAAGAAAGGTCAATCAAGGAATTAAGTTCCGAAAACACACCCATTTTGGAAAATTTAGTGACTCCAGTGATCAGCGTGAAGCCGAGAAAAAACTCATTCACTTTGATTTTTGAATAGAATTGTCTCATAATGTTGCGCATATCGTCAATCAGTTTAAGATCCCAAAGCTTCCTTTCCTTTTGCATGAGACTTATCACCGGGCTATCGTATTCATCTATCAGGAGAACACACTTAGAGTCAGGGGACTTCAATGCTAAAATTTCTATAAGTTCCTCAAAACGGTCGTCAAAAAGAGGATTTACCAGGGAGACGCCATTCATTTCGGCGATTTTATCAAGAGTGTTAATTAGTTTACTTTTTAATAGAACCGTGCTTGATATGTCAGTATCTGAAGTCACCACTTTGACGGCGCTCATATCAAGGTGGATGACAGGATGAGGGAAGAAAACGCTCGATTTCATGAACTCTTCAGCCCCAAGCCCCTCAAACAAATTGGTTCTACCAGAAAAAAAAGCATTCAGAGATGAAAGCAAAAGCGTCTTGCCAAAACGCCTGGGTCTGGCCAGAAATTTCGGATTAAACATGGAAGGAACATAAAAACTAGGGAAAAAATTTGACTTATCAACATAGGGAATCTGCCTACGAAGAATGTCAGCAAAAAGAAGACTTCTGGAATTTTTAAAATCATCATTCATAATGAGAACTCGCCTTTAATAAGACAAGATATAATTGACAGTAATTATTATTAATATTTTTATTCTATTATGAGTATACAAAAATAATCGACTAAAATAGATAAACCTTTTAACTATTTTATCTATTTACATCCTGCATAATAAATTTTTGACCATATATAAGGAGACGAAGAATGTTTAAAATTACAGATAGGTATAGCGAAGATTTATTACAGCAAAAAAAACTGACAGTTTTCCTAAGGAGCAGCCCTCCAAAAAAGAATATTTAAGAATTAACATAAATAAATTATTTTATCAGCCACAATCTTCCTGCTAGAAATTTATAAAGGGCCACTATATTTTTATATATTCTAATCTTTCCAAGAAATAATCTCAAATAGACAAATTGATTCCATATTTAAAATTTTTGCATTTAAAAATAATTTATTGACATACTAATTAATAATTTAACCGAACTATATATATCATCTATTATTTCTAAATATTTAGCTAAATTAATATGCATATTAGAATATATAAGAATATAAATGATAAATTTTATCTTTTCTACCATATTTGCGAAAATAATAACTAACTTTTATATGGAAAAAATCTAAAAATTAATATAGAAAAAAATCTAAATTCCCTAAATTTACTTTACCGCAATTCAAACTTTCTGTCAACAACATTTTCAGAGGTGCTGTTAACATATTATTCAGGACCAATCATCTGTCAAACTATTTTATGTTATTCTTTCCATCTTAATTCATTGGCCTGTAAATTTACCAAACATAATCCAGAATATTTGAGATAAGCTGCTCATAAAAACGACTGAAAATTCTCAATGGCTTTTTTTTCTCCCCCGCCCTCGAAAAATTTTTTCGATGTAAATTGGTAAACATACAGTGCGGGCTGCCAATATTAGTTTTTCCTTTTTCCGCCTGCGGCGACCGTCCCGCCGCCAAACGTCATGGCCAGACAGCCGTCGACCGGGCAGGCGTCCAGGCAGCGGCCGCAGAGCAGGCAGCCGGAGCCGGGGTTTTTCCTGAGGACGGGGGCGGCCTCCTCGACGGGACAGACCTTGCGACAGCGCCCGCAGCCCAGGCAGGCCCCGGGGTCGGCGCGCAGCCCGGCCAGCGTCTTTTTATGGAACAAACCGAACAAAAGGGAGACCGGGCAGACCCGGCACCAGGGCCTGGGATGCGCCAGGGCCATGGCCGCCACGGAGCCCAGCAAAGCCAGAGAAAGAACCGACAACGCCGCCGAGACGGAACTCGAGAGGTTCAGGGCAAGCCTCTCGGTATGCCCGGTCAGGAGCGTCATCATGGTGCCCGCGGGACAGATCCTGCAGTAGGCGTAGATAAAATCCGGGTGCAGCAGCCCCAGCTCGACCAGGGGCGGGACGACCAGCAGGACGGCCAGCAGCAGAAGCCTGACCGCCGAGAGAGCCCTCAGGGAGGCCGGGGATAGACGTCCGCGCCTGACCCCCAGGAGCGACCCCAGCCGCCGCAGATATTCCTGGAGGAGACCGAAGGGGCAGAGCCAGCCGCACCACGTGCGCCCGAAGACGACGACCATGAGCGCGAGGACAGTTATGGAGAGAAAATACGAGCGCCCCTCCAGGCTGCCGAACGAGACCGGGCCCGCCAAAAAGGCCGCGAACATCTGCGCGAACCTCAGCAGGCAGCCCTGGCAGCCCCCGCCGACCAGGCTGCAGGTGAGGCAGGGAAAAAACATCCACACAGGGGCCAGACGCGCGCCAAAGAGCGTCATGGCCAGCCCCAGGTGCTGGACCGCCGTTCTGGGGAGACCGAGCCGCATTCACCCGCCGCCTTTCCTGACGAAACCGGCGCCCGCCAGCACCCCGAAGCCAAGCAGCACGGCCGCGCCCAACGGGTAGCTCCGTTTGTCCGTGTCCGAGCGGTAGACGGGGACTGTCAGCGAGGCCGAACCCCCGCCGGGCAGCCCGGCCACGTAATAAACGTCCTTGGAGGCCGAGTAGCCCCTCGAGGCCAGGGCGTCGTCGGGACTCAGGACGCGCCTGTGATCCGGCCCAGGAAGACGCCTGGGCGGGCTCCCGCCTTCGACCAGCCAGACGCCGGAAGCCGCGCCGGCCGAACCGGGAGTTTTCAACTCCGACTCCAATATGGCCGGCTCGAAAACGGCGCCGGGATCAGCCTCGCAGATAATCAAAGCCGCCTCCTGGCCGGTCCGGAGGTAGGGGCCGGGGTGGGCCAGCTTAAAAACAGGTCGAAACTCCCGCCCGATATTGCTCCCCGGCCCCGAAAACTCACCGCCTCCCCGGCCGAACATCGGCAGCGACGTCTGGGCGTAAAATGTCCCGCCTCCGACAACCGCCCTGGCCAAAATTGTCAGGGAGACTATGGAGCCGCTCCGAAAAACGAGCCTGACATTCCCTGGCTCCAGAAAACCAGCGCGGGACGAGGACGCCTCGTCGCTGCCGACAAAAAGTGGGCCGGCGCTATAAATGTATTCTATTTCCGTAAAATTAGCGTCATGATCGGCACCCTTGCCGCCTCTATCATCATCATCATCATTATTAACAGAAGCATCGTCTGTTCCGTCCGACTCTCTCAGACGAAGCCCGAGGGTCAGTCCGACTGCCCCGTCCTTAAACCTCACTTCCGGCCCGGCCTCCCAGACCAAGAAAGGCGGTGGAACGCCGTCGTCCCCCGACTTCTCGGCGGCTGCGGCGTCCGGCAACTCGGTCCCGTTCGACGGAATCGTCCCGTCCGCGCCGGACTCGCCCGCGGCTGACATTAAAACGGCCAGCAGGACGACGGCGGCCAGGACGGATGCGACGACCGGCTTCTTCGCGCGACGGCCATGAAAATAAAAACCCATCGCCCTCCCCCGCCTCCCAAGGACCGATAAAGACCGGCCCTGCCGGGCGCAAGGCGGCTGGAGCCGGGCGGGGCTCCCCCGCCCGGTCTCGGCCGCCTGGTTGAAGTGAAAACAGCTCAGAAGACCAGCGACGCCGAGAGGACGACATGACGGGCCGGATAATAATAATAGGCCGGCTCGTACTCCTCGTTGAAGAGGTTTTTTAACGAAAGGACCACCATCACGCGCTCCGTTCCGGTGTAGTCGAAGCCAAGGTTGAGGTCCATGGTCTTGCCGCTGCGATTTTGGTAGTAGACATAGCCGCCGTCCTCATAAGCGTACTTGCCGGCCGCGCGGAACAGGGCGTCGGCGAAGACCCTCATGTCGCTCCGAACGTCCCTCTCCCATTTGAGGCCCAGGGACCCCCAGCTCTTGGGGGTGGCGATATTTTTCGTGGTGGTCCCGTCCGTCTGGTTGGAAAGCTTTCCGTCGATGTGGGTGTAGTTGCCATAGGCGGTAAGGCCGGTCTCGAAAATCCGCCAGGAGGCGGCCAGCTCGAAGCCCGTCGTCTTATACTTGGCGGCGTTGATGGTTCGGGAGACGTTGAATTGGCTGGGGTTGGTGTAGAGATACTGCAAGGCCTGGTAGTCCCTGACCTCGCTGGTGAACACGGTGGCGTCCACGAAAAGGTTGTTGTCGTTATAACGGACGCCGAACTCGTAGCTTTGGGACTTCTCCGGCCCCAGGTCGGGGTTGGGCATCAGATAGCCGCCGGCCCCGGTCAGCTTGGAGGCGAGGTCGGGGGCCCTGAAGCCCTGGGAGTACTGGACGCGCAGCGCGAGGACGTCGAGAGGCTCGTAGACCAGGCCGGCGTTCCAGACGACGTTGGTGAATATGTCGGTCCTGTCGGCGAAGGCGGGAAACTCGTCGAGACGCCCCTGCTCGCTTTTGATGTTGGTGTAGCGCAGCCCGGCGGTCAGGGACAAGGGGTCGGCGATCGTCCAGACGTCCTGGAGAAAGGCGGCGAAATTTCTCTGCTTGGCCTCGAAGACGTAGAGCTGGTTGGGGTTGAGATAATATGCCGAGCCGGTCAGGAAGTCATTGGCCAAGTCGTCATGGGAAAACTCCAGGCCGACGACGACCTGGTGCGAGGCGAAGGAAAAGTCCCCCTGCAGATAGGCGCCGTAAGTCTTGGACTTGTCGCGCAGCATGGCGGAGAGATCGTCCGTGTTGGGGTACTGCCAGCCGATCTGGTCGGTGTCCCTCCTCTGGTGATGCAGACGAAAAGTTAGCTTGTCCATGTATGGGAGAGGATCGTGCAGGACCAGCGTTCCGACAATGCTGTCGCGCCTGTTTTTAGGGAATGTCGACAGCTCCATCAAATCCGGGTCCCCGTAGGGGTTGTAGTTGATGACTTTGTTCGCGAAGTCGAACATCCCGGCCATCTCGTTGACGTCCGAGTCGTAGTGGGAAAGCGAGAGGTCGAACTCGCCCTTGTCCCACAAAAATCCGATGTTGCCATAAACGCTCTGGGTCTTGAAGTCGCTGTGGTCGAGACGCCCGTATCTGACCGAGTCTCTGTCCCCGGCGTTCTGTAAGGAGCCGGAAATTCTATACCGAACATTTTCAGTGTCGCCGAAGACGGCCAGATGCGGGGAGTAGCCCCGGGTGGAGCCGTCGTATTTAAAATCCAGCCTGCCGCCCAGAGGCCTGCCGTCGCCGCCCTTTTTCGTGATGATGTTGATGACGCCGCCGATGGCCTGGGAGCCGTAGAGCGACGAGGCAGGTCCCCTGACGACCTCGATGCGCTCGATGTCGGTGGGGTCGACGGTCAGGACGCCCTTGTTGATGTCGTCCTTGAAGACGGAATTTTGATTGATCCCGTCGATGAGATAGAGGACCCTGGAGGCCGTCTGCCCCCTCAGGGAAACCATGGAGTTGTTGCCGGGGCCGGACTTGTTGGGGGAGAAGCTCGCCCCGGGGACGTCCCGGAGCTTTTCCGCCGTGTTGGTGGTGATGTAGCGCTCGTCGACGGCCTTGTCGTCGACCACGCTGACCGACATGGGCACCCTCATCAGGTCCTGCTCGGTGCGTCCGGCCGTCACCGTGATGGAGTCCAGGGGAAAGGAGACTGTGTCGTCGGCCTGCTGGGCCATGGCCGCGCCGGTTAGGAAAAAAGCGGCCAGAATGAGAGCTGTGGACAAAACGGCCGCGCCCGCCGGAGCTGAAACGGCGGTTTTTTTTAATAATTGGAACATTAGGTAATACCCTATATAAAGACTATTATAGTTTTGAAATATAAATAGCAGTATAAAGGAGATAGTACCTGGCAAACGTATCTTATATATACTTGAAATTAGTTTCAGATAGGTGGATGACTCAAGTCAGCGTTAAGGAGGATAAAAGATAAAGCTGATGAACAGCCAGATATAGGACATTTCCGCCTCCCTAAGCATTTGTTGTCCGTCGTCATAAATTTAAGATAATTCCCGGCCGGGGCCGGGAGGGCGAATAAAAACAGACCGTCGCCACCCCCAGCCGGGAGAGCGGATAACTTCATACCGCAACCCCCGCGACCCAAGACGGTTGAAAGAGGACGGGAGATGAGGAACTAATTTTTGTCCGGATCGCCGTTATTTGGACAAAATCATGGCGCTCGAGGACAAACCTCTCGCCGCAGCCAAATTATTAGCCAAGCCAGCTAAAAGATGACGAAAATTTAGACAAAGTTAATTTATGTTAACCTTGAAGCAAACATAAATTAAACAGCGTTAAATTGGTTATTCCTGAAGAAGAGGGAAAAATGATAAATGAAGTTTGAGAATGATTCTCAAATTCATCTAGATTTTATGGCTGGCCGAAGGAATTGTCAAGATTTATTTCATATTTTTTTATCATCACCCGTAGCCGCTCCCCCCTACCCCTAAGTCCGCGGGGACACCCCTGTTCCTTGGGGACGCCGACAACCCGTGCGGACACCCCCCCCTGTTCCTTGCGGACGCCCTCTCCCAATCCATAAGGGCATCCCCGCAGCCCGCGGGGACGACGACAAAACTTGAGAACAACCAGAAACGGGGGGACGGTGTCGGAATGCGGGGCCTAAAATCGGCGCGGGCGGAGGCGGGAAATCATTGTCGGAGGAAAAAGCAGGGGAAAAATCGTTTTTCAGGGGAAAAAGAGGCGGAAAAATCGTTTTCAAAAGGAAATGTGGAGGTGAAAACCCTATTTCCAGAGTTGACGGGGCGCGTTTTGCTTTCCGGCAAGACCTTGACAAGCGGGCCGCATTGAGAATACCTTAGACAAGGCCATGGCCGCCGGGCGGCCGATCCGACGATCATTCGCGGGGGAGAGATGAGTGAATCAATCGGCGGAACTGCCGCCAGGACGGTTTTGCTGGCCGGCTTATTCTTCCTTTGTCTGGCGGCCTGCCCCGCCTCGGCCCAGACCAGGGGGAGCTGGTTCACCTACAGCACCGCGGGGGAGCCCGCGGCCGAGGGGCTCGACATATCCGTCAAGATACCCGTCGGCTACCTGATCGCGCCCGAGCCCAAGCCCAGGGTCCTCAAGGAGTTCTACGTCGTCAACGAGGAGACCAGGAACCTCTCCTACATGACCATCACCATCCTCGGCCTCGACCGGAAGCTGATCAACGGGCTCCTAAAAAGCTCCGACGGCTCCTGGCTGCAGAGCTCGCTCTCGGCCTTCTGGAGATCCATGGCCCAGGGGCTGCACGGCGCCAAATCCTACAACGAGTTTTTCTTCCAGAGCTCGCCCGCCGCCGACGTGGTGGTCGAGCAGAGCCAGACGACCCCCTACCCCGCCTTCCGGCAGATCGACACCAGAATCGTCATTTACGGCGACCAGCTGGTCAAGCTCGAATGCGGGGACATCAGCCCCGACGCCTCCGTCAACGAGCACGCCCGCAACAAGCCGACCCTCTGCCACCCGTTCTTCAACAGCCTGACCATGAACTGAGACGGCTCGGACAAGGGCCGCTCGGACCTGGCCGGCCGGACGCCGGAAAAGCCTCAAATACCACCGGGCCGGCCTTCCTCGCGCAAAATCCTCCCCTCGCCTCACCCGCCGACCACGTTGACGGGATTCCCCTTTAGAAACTGGAACAAATTCTCCCAGCCCGAGGCCATCAGCCTCTTCCTGGCGGCCAGCGACGTCCCGGCCAGGTGCGGGGTCATAAAGACGTTCCTGGCCTTCCCCAGCGGGTTGTGCGCCGTCAGCGGCTCGACGGAGACCACGTCGAGGCCGGCCGCCCGGACTTTTTTATAATACAGGGCCTCGCTCAGGGCCTCCTCGTCGATCAGCTTCCCCCGGGCGACGTTGATGATGATAACCCCGTCCTTCATCCCGGCGATGGACTCCCGATTGATCATGCGCTCGGTGGAGGGGGTCAGGGGGCAGGCCAGGACCAGGACGTCCGAGCTGGACATCACCTGGGGAAGAGGGACGTATTCCGCCAGCCGGTCCGACCGGGGGTTGGGATGATCCTGGTCGGCCAGGACCCTCATGCCCAGCCCGACGGCGGCCCTGGCCACGGCCAGGCCGATGCGCCCGAGACCGACCACGCCCATGGTCAGGCCGTCCAGCTCCAGGATGGGAAAATCGGTGTAGCACTTCGGCCGCGACTTGACCCAGCGGCCCTCCCTGACCTCGGCGCCGTAATAGCCGACGTGGTTGCAGATCTCGAGCAGGAGGGCGACGGCGTGCTGGCCGACCGTGGCGGAGCAGAAGCCCGGGACGTTGGTGACGGTCACCCCGAATTCTTTGGCGGCCTCGAGGTCGATTAAGTCATAGCCGATGGTCAGCGCCCCCAGGTATTTGAGATTTTTCGCCCCCTCGAAAATCTTCCTGGTGAAGCGGGTCACCGTGGTCAGGACCACCGTGGCGTCCTTGATCAGCTTCGGCACCTCGACCTGCCTGACGCTCTCGACGATCCTGAGCTCGCCCAGCTCGCCGAAATGATCCCAGGAAAGGTCGCCGGGGTTGTGAAACTGGGCGTCCAAAATCACAATTTTTTCCCTGTCGGCGGCCTTGGACTCGGCGGCCGTCGCCATCTCGACTTCCCCCGTCACTTTCTCGTTCATCGCGTCCTCCTGCCGGCCGGCCCCGCGGCGTCAAAGCGTCCCGGCGCCCGGCCGTCCCGTTTCGCGTCCGGGCGGATAAATTATGGCCGGCCGACGACGGGGGCCCCTCCCCGCCTTCCCCTGTTCATGCCTGGTCATGACAAGCGCCTGCTAGTGAAAAAATGTTAGCAGACCGGGCCGGCCTCTTCAAGCCCGGGCCGAAACCCGCCTGAAATGATCGCCGCCGCCCCCAAGACGACCGTCGGGCCTCCCATTGATTTTCGCCCACGTCCTCGCCTCGGCGCCCTAGCCGACTCAAAAAAACGGTTCATAATGTTGGCCGCCCCCCCCCTTGCCTCGACAGATGAAATGCTTAATTCTGCATTTCATAGAAAAACGCCGCGAAGACTCCCTCCCCTCGCCCCTCGCCGCCCGCCGTCCGACCGGGAAGAAAAACCGACTGACGCCCGGATTGCGCCGCCGGCCAGAACTCCAATCAAAATTATCACAAATTCACATTTTTACCATGATAATCACTCAAACTTAACAATATTTACCACCCGGGGTTATTTTCTTTGTAAAGACGGGAGGTAGAAAAAATACCTCCGCAGGGTATGAGTTTTTGTCAAAATTCCATTTGGGTTAAAAATAAATCATTTCGGGCTACTATTGCAAATAAGACTCAGTATCATATATAAAAAACACGGAGGCCTTCCATGCCCTGCAAATTTTTAACTCCATTTCTCTGCCTATGCCTGCTGCTCCTCGCCTCCACGGGCCTGGAGGCGGCAGGCGACGACCCCCTCTCCCTGGACTCCATCACGGTCACGGCCCAAAAAAGGGCGGAATACGTCCAGGAGGTGCCCGTCTCCATCGACGTCATCGACGAAAGGGCCGTCGAGGAGAAAGGGATCAGACAATTCATGGACCTCGGCACCCTGGTGCCCAACCTGACCGTCAGCTCCTCGGGAGGCGCGGCCACCTATGCGTATTTGGGCATGAGGGGCCGGGTCAACAGCTCCGGGGGCGACATGGACCCGACGGTCACGGTCATGCTCGACGGCGTCGCCTTCGACGACTTCAACTCGGTCGCCTCGCTGCCCATGTTCGACATAGAGCGCATAGAGGTCCTGAGGGGGCCGCAGTCGACCCTGTACGGGTTCAACAGCGAGGCCGGAGTCATCAACGTAATCACCCGCAAGCCGGGCCCCGACGCCAGGGCCAGGTTCGGCCTGACCTTCGGGGACGGACGCGACTCGGACTTCAGCTACGGAGTCCAGGGGGCCTTCAGCGCCCCGGTGGTCCGGGACGTTCTCTCCGTGGGGCTGTCTTTCAACGGCGCCCAGGACGGCAGCTACATCAACAACATTCATGCCGACGACGACTACGCCCGCAACCGGCGCAGCGCCGTCCGCTTTTCCGCCGTCCTGACCCCCGCCGAGGCCTTTGAGGCGACGCTAAACGTCGGCTACTCGCAGGTCAAGGCCGACAACGGCTACATCTCCCTGCCCAGGGACCTGGAGGCCGCCCAGCTCATGGGCTGGACCAGCTTCAACAAATGGGAGACCGACATCGACGCCCCCGAGTACAGCCGGGTCAAAAATTTCACGGCCGACCTGAACATGCGCCTGAAAACCGGGCCGGTCGACTTGGTCTCCATCACCTCCTGGCGGACTTCCGAGCAGGATTACCTGACCGATTTCGACATGGGAGCCAAGGGCGCGGCCTACAACTTGGTGTTCGCCCCCTTTCCGCTTCCGGGTCTCGCATTGGAGGGCTTGGTGGACAACCGTTATCGCACCTTCATGCAGGAGTTTCGGCTCATGTCCCCCGAGGACGACCCCTCGAACCTGGAGTGGATCGCAGGGCTCTTTTATCGCCACTCCGAGCGCCAGGTGAAAATGGGCATGGAGATGTTCATGTCGGGGGTCAGCATGACGGACATGCCCTTGGCGGACACGACTTTGGACCTCAACGACTTCGCCGTCTTCGGCCAGGCCACCTACCGGCTGTTCGACAAGAGGCTGGGCCTGACGCTGGGCCTGAGGCAGGACTGGACCAGCCGGGAGATGGATGACAGGATTTATTTCATCGGGGAAAAATTTAAGAAAAACGACTCCCAGCTGATCCCGAAATTCTCCGTCGACTATCGGCTGACACCGGAGAACATGGTCTACCTGACCGCCACCAAGGGCTGGAGGCCCGGGGGCCTCTACAACGTGCAGACCTACGACTACACCTCGCTCCCCGACAGAAGCGACGTCTATTTCGAAAAGGAGACGAGCTGGACTTACGAGCTGGGGAGCAAGAACCACTTTTTCCAGAACCGTCTCATGCTGAACCTGGCCTTTTATCACACCGACTACAACGGCTACCAGGACCAGTTCGTCCTCAACAATCAGACCAGCTTTTTCCGCAACGCCGGCAAGGCCAGGGCCTACGGCCTGGAGCTGGAGGGCCTGGCGGAAATAACCGACAATGTGACGGCCAGTTTCGGGTTCGGCTGGAACAAGGGCACGTATAAAAGATATGTCGACTTGAGCGGCGACTACTCCGGCAAGAACGTCACCTCCTTCCCCGGATACACGGGCAACCTGGGCCTCAACTTCAGGTTCCTGGACGGGTTTTACGTCTCCCCGGAAATCAGGTTTGTCGGCAAGACTTATTGGGACAGGGAAAACCTTTATTCCCAAAAGGCCTACAACACCCTGCACCTGAGAATGGGCTACCAGACGGAGCGCTGGGAGCTTTTTCTCTTCGGCGACAACCTCGCCAACAAATACGCCATCGTCAAGGGCCTCCCCAGCGCGGTCACGTCCTTCGGGGAAAGATACGGCGTGCCCACCAGGCCCCTGCAGGCAGGTGTTGGCTTCAACTTCTATTACGAATAATTTCAACAACATGACCAGGAGGTCCAAGATATGAAAATATACCTGGCGACAATAAGAAATAAGTGACACCCTGACGTCATATGGAAAAGCCTAATTGTAATTTTTAAAATTCAAAAATTACAATTAGGCTTTAAAAATTTTAATTCATAGACTTTTCAGGCGACATCGAACTTTTCATACATATGAAAATTCGACCGGCCTACCGGCCTACCAGCCTACCAGCCAGCCAGCCCTGCCAAAGGCCGGCTGCCGGCGACCGACGGCCGACGGCCGACGACTGACGCCCGGAATATCCGGGCGGATGGCGAAAAAGCTTATTCCTCCTCGGCCGGGCGGGAGACGCCGTCCCTGGCCTGCCTACGCAGCTGCCCCGGGGTCAGGCCGAACTCGGCCCGGAAGGCCGCGATGAAATGACTGGTGTTGCTGTAGCCGACCAGATTGGCCACCAGTCCGACCTGCTTTTCCGATTTGGCGACCAGATGGCGGGCCTGCCTCATCCGCTCCCGGCGGAGGATGTCGCTGAATGTCTCCCCGAAATATTCCCTGAACCCGCTTTTGACCTTGTTTTCGTTGAGCCCGCAGTGCCGGGACAGAATCTTGAGGCTGGGCGGCGAGACGACGTCCCTGATGAGCATCCGCCTGGCCAGCCTGAGCTTGTCGAGGTCGTTCTCGCTAAAAAACAGCCTCTCTCTTCTGGGGACCACCATCTGGCTCAAATACAAGGCCGTCATCTCCAACGCCTTGCCCTCCAGAAACAGCTTCTGGCAGCTGTCGGGAAAGTGGCACCCGAGCATCTGGACGGCGATCTGCCTTTTCTGGGCGCTGAGCCGCTTCCGGCTGCAAAGAGACAGCGGGGACGCCCCGCCGGAATTGTCGCCGCCGCCGCGGCCGACGCCGCCGCCGTCATCGGCGAAGACGTCGCCTCCGCGGCTCCCGGCCAGGGAGAACGGAACGCAGAAAGTCCGCCCGGGTTTCCGAGGCCCAGGCGGCATGTCCGCCCCCCGGCGGGCGCCGACGCCGTCGGGCTCCCCGCCCGTCCCGCCGTCGTCCAATAAACGCGAGACGTGGCGCTCCAGAAACTCCCGGCGAATGATTATGGTCACCGACTGCAAAGAGCGCCCCCGGGGGAGAATAATCCGCCCGCCGAGGTCGTTGATCCAATAGACGCTCTCGGAGGGGCCCGCCGCCGGGCTGAACAAATGCCCGTGGCGGCCGTCCGCCGAACCCGGGTAAAAATCGGCCTCGGTCTCCCCTCCGACGACGGTGGTCAGACACAGGGCGCTGCCCCGATAAAAAAAGTAGTCGGCCAGATCCTCGAGGGCGGTCGCCTCGGCCAAAAACAAATCCAGCCCGGGCCGCATGCTCTCCAGACGCCCGAACTTTTCGGGGAAGCGGCAGGCCCCGCCAAAATGACCGCCCCTCCGATAGATTTCAGCGGAGGCGGAGGCCAGGCCCGGCAAAATCCCAGACGACATCTCGGCCGACATTCCGCAGGTCTCGTCCGCAAGACGGAGGCGTTTGACTTTGGCTTCTTTTTTTAAAGACCAGACCATAGGGGCGGCACCATAAATCCAGAATTTGTATCCCTAAGACGACAAACCGAAGATCTTTAAAACGACGTTCATGCAAGACGATAAACCGAAGATCATTAAAACGACGTTCAGGCAAGCGGCGATCATTTGGCGACATTCAGCCGTTCGACCATCCGGCCCGACAGGCCGGGGCGACCGTCGCGGATGTCGCCCCCGGCGTCCCCCTCCCGGGCCGAGGGCGTTTTAACCAGGCAGTTTGTCGTTGTTGATTGAAGCGGTGACGACGTCGGCGTCGAAGGGGGACTCGCCGGCCCCCATGGCAGTCGTCCGTTCGGGGCCGAAACACGCGGTCAGCTTGATCATGACCGGGGTGACCAGCAGGTCGGCCAGGAGGGCGAAGAAGACGCCCAGGCCGATCAGAATCCCCATGTTGACGAAAACCAGCATCTCCGAGGCCAGATAGGGGCTGAAAGCGAGAATCAAAATGACCGAGGTCAGAATGATGGCCTTGCCCACGTTCTTTTCGGTGAGGAAGACCGCCCTGGCGTAGCTGCCCGTCTTCTGAAACTCCCTGCCCGAGTGGACGATGAAATGGATGGTGTCGTCCACGGCGAGGCCCAGGAGCATGGGGACGATGGTCACGGTCATGACGTCCAGGGGCACGCGCATCCAGCCCATCAGGCCGCTGATGGCCAAAACCGGCACGGCGTTGGGGACCAGGGCCATCAGGGCGATTTTTAGGCTGCGGAAGGTGAGGACCATGACCAGGGTGATCATGGCCAGTGCCAGAAAAAACGTCTTGATCTGACCCCAGGTGACGTACTCCATCATCACCGTAAACTGGCTCAGGGCGCCGGTCAGGATGACCTCGGAGCCGGGGAAAAGCTCGGCCGCCCGGCGCCTGGCCTCCACCAGATCCTGGTAGACTTCCGCCGAACTGTAATCGTCCACCTCCACCAGCAAGCGCAGCCTTTGGTAGTCATAGTCCACCCAGCGCTCCGGCTCCGTCCCGCCGGCGTTCTCGTACAACAAAAGAAGCTGGGCCACCTCCTCCCTGGTCTCGGGCAGTTTGTAAAACTCGCCGTTCCCGTCGTTGACCACCTGGTTGAGGTCCTCCAGGATGGCGACCACCGAGGTCACCCGCTTGGTCAGACGCCGGGCCTTGATCTCCTCCTCGAGGGTCTTGAGGTTTCGCAGGACCTCTGGGTCCTTGGCCATGTCCGGAGACGGGAGCTCCACGGCCATCCCGTAGCTGTACAGGGAGCCCACCTGGGAGAGACCCACGGTGAACATGTCCTGGATGTAGCGGACCTTGGTCCCGTAGCTGCGCCTGATGTCGAAGGAGACCTCGAAGCCGCGGAGGCCCGTCATGAGGACGACGAAGGAGACGAAAAAGACCCCCAGGACCAGACCGGGCCTGTTCAGGACCCGGCGGCCCAGCATGTCCAGAAACCGGTCGGCGAGGCCGGGGGAGGACTTTGCGGCGCCGGACTTCCTCGGGGCGGTCCTGCCGCCGACGCTTAAAAAAATGGGCAGCAGGACGTAGACGAAGACAAAAATGAAACCGACCAAAAGCGCCGCGGTGAGCCCCACGAAACGAAGAGGCCGGACGGGCACGATCATGAAGGAGATCATGCCGCCCATGGTGGTCAGGGCGCTGGACAACAGCGGCCAGCCGGTCATCTCGGCGGCGTGCAGGGCGGAGTCCAGCCGGCTCCTGCCGGCCGCCAGGGCGTTGTTAAAAAAATTGAGCAGATGGACGGCGTAGCAGGTGGACATGGCCAGGGCCAGAAAAATAGGCAGGAAGACCGTCACCGGGTCGAACTTCATCCTCAGGTGCCCCTCGAGGCCGAAGACCGACAGGAGGGCCATGACGGTGACCAGGAAGGGAAAAAAGACGGCCCAATAGTTTCTGGTCAGCAGGGCGACGGCCAGGGCGATGATCAGAATGCTCATCATGATGAGCTTTCCGGTCAGCTGGCCGAAATACAGCCTCTTCTCCACCTCGATGACCGCCAGTCCGGCGGCCTTGGGCCTCAGGGGGGCGTATTTGTCGGCCCTGGTGATCTCCAGAACCTTCTCCCCTATGAGATAGTCCGCATGGGCGGAGCCACCGACCTGCTCGGCGGAGGTCGGCTTCAGGCGCAGGACGACCCAGGCCTCGGTGCCGTCCAGCGAGATTATGGTGTTCCGGAACATGGGCTTGGTCAAAATCTGCTCCCGAAGCCCCCCCTCGAAGTCGGCGGCCGAGAGCTCCGAGAGGTCGTCCGGCACCAGGTTGACGATCTCGACGCCCCCCTCGACGCCCCTGGTGAACTCGAAGTCGGTGATGGAGACGACCTCGGAGGCGTAGGGGACCTCGGCCATCAGCTCGCGGCCCATCTCGCGGATCAGGGCGAGGCTTTCCGGGGAGGTGATGTTGTCGGACCTCACCAGGACCCCGCAGAAGTCGTCCTTGCCGAAGATCGCCTCGAAGCGCTCCTTGGCCAGCAGCTCCTTGTCCCCCGCCAGCAGCCAGCTCTCCTGCGAGGTGTCCACCTCCAGGCGGGGCAGGCCGGCGGCCAGGCCAGACGTCAGGACCAAAGCCAGAATGACGAAGACAAGCCTGCGTTTGAGCACCGCGGCGGTGAGGGAACGAAATTTACTATTGATGGAGGTCGAGTCAAACATGTCGCCAACACTTTCCAAAATTTTAAAGTTATAATTTTCAATTTTTAATTTTTAGTTTTATCGAAATAATAAAAATCGCAATAAAAATAAACTTAAAAATTAAAAAAATAAACGCATAACTATAAGAATATAGACTATTGACTATATAATATGGAAAATAGAATGTTGAATATAGAATATAAAAAGTAAATTATTAAAAATTCTCAAGCATAAATACATAAAGGCACAAAACATTTAAAAGTAATACTTGACCTTGAACCAGGCCTGTGAGTTGTCCTCATAGAACGAGAACATGCCTCCGCTGCCCCTGAAGACGTCCAGGCCCAAAGTGACGATCAGGCCGTCGGAGACCTCGTAGTCAAACTTGAGGCTGTTGTAGAAGCCCCGGTCGGAAAGGTCCAGATAGACCATGTCGGAGACCGTCAGTATCTGCCGCAAAAACTTTTTGGAGACGCTCAGGGTGGCCAGATAATTTTCCGTCGGGTCGGCGGAGTCGTTGTCGCCCAGAATCCTCTCCCCGGAAAACTGCCCCGAGATCGTCCAGTCGGAGCCGGGCGTCCAGTCGAGACCGGCCAGATAATGGACGCTGTTTTCCTTGACCGGACCCGCCGTCATGTCCCTGCTCTGCCTGACCCGGCCCAGGGTCGCCGCCGCCTCGCCACGGAAGACAAAGTTGCCGCTTGGTTTGGACATTTCCAGGCCCAGGACCGTCGACTTGTGATAAAGGGCCTCCCGATAAGAGGGCCCGCCCCCGGCCCCGGAGGAGACCGGCGGGCCGAGGGTCGGGAAGTCGGAGTAGCCCCTGAAAAACGACACGGCGGCGTCCAGCCCGGAAAAATAGCCGGCGGCCCGAAGGCCGATCTCACCGCCGCCGAGACCGCGGGCGGGCTTTCTTTCCCTCACCTCGCGGAGGCCGCCGCCGGGCGGGCCCAGATACCAGGGGCTGTCGGGGCCGGGGTTGACTCCGGCCCGAAAGAAGGGGATCCAGACAATCTCCAGGGCCGTGTTCTCCCCCAAAATTCGCACCCTGGCCGCGTCCACCGGGCGCCTGATCTCGTCGAGAGTTCTGGTGATGTACTCCGTGTAGTCCGGCGGGCAGACCACGTCGGTGATCTGGACGCCGTCGGCCTTGCCCCAGATGATGATCTGCCTGCCGACCCTGACGTCGAATCCGTCCCCCACATGCTCGACCCACATCTCGTAGGCCCCGGCGCCCGTCTCCGATTTGACGACCCGGTTCTTTTCGGCCTGGCCCGCCAGGTGAAAATAAAGCGGCCCCAGACTGAAGCCCGTCTCCAGCCGCAATTTGACCCGGGAGCCGATCTCGCCCCCCGGCGAGGAAAGCCTGGCCCCCTCCAGGACCTCGACGAAACCGGAAAAGCTTGCCGCGGAAAACAGCCCGCCGGTAGAAAGCAGGCCGCCGGAAGAAAACAGCCCGTCCTCATCCTCCGAATTTATTCCAGCAACCGTCCCCTCCCCTGACGCCGCCGCCCTCAGGACCTCGTTTGGAAACAAGACGAGGCCGAGGACAAGCCAGAATCCCGCCAATATTGAACGACAAAGCAAAGCTCCGCTCAAAACCTGCCCCTTTGAATGGTCGAGACGCTGAAGAGACTGTCCTCGAGACCCTTGTCATACTCTATTTTGGTGGTGGTGAGCGTCGTCTGATGCCCGGTGGTCACGTTGCGCATGAGGGCCTCCTCGATGTCGGCGAGACCGTCCTGCGTCCGGATTTTCACGGCCTCAAAGACTTTTAAGAGACCGTCCTTGTCATAATACTCGGCCCTGACCACCAGGTATGTCTCAGGGTCGACCCAGACGACTCTTTTGACATAGCCCTCGTCGTCGTCGACAGGCACGCACTCGACCTTGACGACCGCCCTGCCGTCCAGCTCCTCGCGCCCCAGGATGGCCTGGTCGTCCTTGGACGAGTGCCTGCGGCCCATGTCGTCGTAGGTAAAGTCCGTGCCCATGAAATACTCGCGCCTCGAGGCCCCGCTGACCCGCCTGTCTTTTCTCAAGGCCGGCAGATAGAGCCACTTGTCGTCCTCGCGGTCCGGGTCGTCGTACTCCCAGCTCAGGAACATTGTCCCGGCGACGTCGGCCGGCTCCAGAAAGATCATGACGCTCTTTCTGTCGGGCCCGTAGTCCTTGGAGAACGTCTCCACCGAGCGCCTGCGCGTCCGGCCCTGCTTGTTTTGCAGGACCATGGTCATCTGCGAGTGCCTGTCGTCGCCGTCCGCCCGCTCGTAGACGCCGGTCATGAGCTCCCTGGCCTCCGGCTCGAAGGCAGCGGCCGGCGCGGCGCCGAAGACGAGCGACAAGACAGGGAGGAAAAATACAAGAATAAAAAAAGCCGGCGCGAAAAAGTCAGGCGCCAACAGACGGCTAATTCCCGCGGGATGAATTTTGCCAAAACCAGCTTGGCATAGCCCTGTTCCACATGGCCCTTTTTGACATGGACAGGACCCGCTTATTTTTTTCAGTCTACTTTTTGGCAAATTTCCAGCCCCCCGTCTTCTGCTGCTCGTCCCAAAGGGCGCGGTAGAGGCCCCCGCCGGACATAAGTTCCTCGTGGGTGCCTTTTTCCGCGGCGCGGCCCTGGTCGATCACGACGATCTGGTCGGCGTCGACGACGGTCCTGAGGCGGTGGGCTATGACCACCAGGGTCTTGTCCCTGACCAGGGCGCCGATGGCCCGCTGGATGTTCAGCTCGTTTTCCGGGTCCATGCTGGCCGTGGCCTCGTCCAGAACGACGATCGGGGCGTTTTTTAAGATGGCCCTGGCGATGGAGACTCTCTGGCGCTCGCCGCCGGAGAGGGACGCCCCGCCCTCCCCGACCTTGGTCTGGTAGCCGTCCTCGAGCTTTAAAATGAAGTCGTGGCACTGGGCCAGTCTGGCGGCCTCCATGACCTCTTCCTCGGAGGCGCTTTTCCGGCCGATGCGGATGTTCTCGTAGACGGTCTCGGCGAACAGGTAGACCTCCTGGAAGACGAAGCTGAACATGGCGTTGAGGTCCTCCGGGGCCATGTTTCTAATGTCGGCCCCCCCGATCAAAATTCTGCCGCCCCCCGGGTCCCAGAACCTGGCCATGAGGCTGGTGACGGTCGTCTTGCCTCCCCCCGAGGGCCCCACCAGGGCCGTCATGGCCCGGCCGGGGAACGTCAGGCTCAGATTGTTGATGATCGGCCGGTCGGACGAGTAGCCGAAGGTGACGTCCTCGAAAACGACCCCGCAGCCCTCCGGGGTCTCGAGAACGCCCCCGACCGGGAGCGGCGGCTCGGAGAGGATGCCCGAGATCCTCTGCCCGGCCAGGGACATGTAGCGGAACTCGGAAAAGAACAGGGCCAGGTTCAGGAGCGGCTCGAAAAACTTCAGGCCCACGATCATGAACAGAATATAGACGAGCAAATCCAGCTGGCCGCGGTGGAGAAGATAGGTGGCCAGAATGATCAGGGCGGCCATGCCCAGCTCAAGAACCACCGAGAAGACGACGATGGGGGCGCCCGCCGCCGCCTCCAGATGTATGGAGTCGCGCCTGAGGTCGAGAAGACTTTGATCCAGCCTCTTGAAACCCTTGCCGGTCAGCGAGAAGGCCTTCAAGACCGCCAGGCCCTGGACGTACTCCAGGATCCGCGAGGCCGCCCGGTTCCTGGAGCGGATCTGCCTCTCGCCGTAGCGGGCGATGAGCCTCTGCCCGGCCCAGAGGGCCGGAACGGCCAGGGCGACGGCGGCCAGCAAAAGCAGCGTCAGTCTCGCGTCCTGGGAAAAGAAAAAGAGGGCCATCAGGGCGGGCAGGACGGTGAACGAGATGGACTCGATGAACAGGTGGCTGAACAGCTGCTCGACCTTGGCCATGTCCTGGAGCATCAGGGCCGAGATCTCCCCGGGGTCCCGCTTCTTAAAAAACCCCAGGGACAGAAGCCTCAGGTGGTCCGCCAGACGCAGCCTGGCCCCGGTGGTGATGGAGATGGCCTTGAGGTAGTCTTGGACGTATACTTTCGCGGCCAGAAGCACGTTGGAGCCCATGATGACGGCCACCATGACGCAGCAAAAGACCAGCGCGCGGACGTCCGCCTCGGCCTTGGGCTTCAGAAGCTCGCTCACGACGAAAAACAGAAAGACTATCGGGAGCCCCGTCAAAATCGTGTGCAGAATGTGCAGCAGGGTCAGGCTCCTCAGCTGGGCGAGGTCGCCCGCGATGATCCGCATGGCCTTCAGCATGTCCGCCCCTCCGTCTCCGAACCCGGATTAATCTCGGCCGCCGGCACAGTCTCCGCCGCCGGCGATAATTTTTCGGGGGCCGAATTTTCCTCTGTCTCCGACCCCCGGGAGCTCCCGCCGGTGTCAAACTTCCATTTCAAAGACTCGGTGTGGGCGGCCCACAAGTTGCGGTACAGGCCGTCGGCGGCGACCAGCTCCTCGTGTCGGCCGCTCTGGACAAGCTCGCCCTCGTCGATGACCAGGACGGCGTCGGCGTCGGTGATGGTCGAGAGCCGGTGGGCGATGACCACCACGGTCCGGGAGGCCATCAGCTTTGAGAAGGCCCTTTGGATGCGGGCCTCGTTCTCGGCGTCGTTGAAGACGGTGGCCTCGTCCAGCACCACTATGGGCGCGTTCTTTAATATGACCCGGGCCAGGCTCAGGCGCTGCCTCTCGCCTCCGGAGAGATGCACCTCGCCCCCCTCGCCGATCAGGGTGTCCAGCCCGCGGGGCAGGGCCGAGATGAAGTCCAGGCACTGGGCTGCCTCGGCGGCGGCCATGATCTCGGGGTCCGAGGCGTCGGTCTTGTTCATGCGGATGTTTTCCCTGATGGTGTCGGAGAAGACGAAAGTCTCCTGAAAGACGAAGGAGACCGTCTCCATGAGCCCGGCGAAGGTCATGTCCCTGATGTCGACGCCGCCGATGGTGATCCTGCCCGAGGCCGGGTCCCACATGCGGGTCAAAAGTCTGGCCAAAGTGCTCTTCCCGGCCCCGCTGGGGCCCACCAGGGCGTAGACCCCGCCCTGGGGGAGACTGAGGGAGACGTTCTTTAAGATCTCCTTGCGCCCGTAGCCGAAGGAGACAGACTCGAACCTGACGTCGTAGCCCTCCGGTTTTTTGGGCTCCGTCGTCTCGGGCATCTCCGGCTCGCCCATGACGGCGTCGACCCTGAAGAGGCCCTCCATGAGGTGCCTCAGCTGCCCGCCCATCAGAGCCAGCTTCAGAAGAGGGCTCATGTATGACGAGCCCAGGACGAGAAAGAAGACCAGGGTGGAGAAGCTGACCGTCCCCGCATAATAAAAATAGAGGCCGAAGGGCAGCAGAAAGAGCAGCCCCGAGGTGGTCGTCACCACGAACATGGCCCAGGCGGGGGCGTTGGCGCGGGTGATCTTGTCCAGATAATGCTGGTAGGCGTCGCTGGCCGCCTTGAGGGCGGTGAAGGACTCCGTGGTCTGGTTGAAGATTTTGACCACCGGCATGCCCCTGACGTACTCGACGATGCAGCCGTTCATGTCCTCCAGGACGTCGTGGTACCTGCTTCTGATCTCCCGGCTCTCCCCTCCCCCGAAGGCCAGCCGGTGCAGCATGAAGGCAGCCGGCAGGGGGATCAGGGCGACCAGGCCCAGCCGCCAGTCGAAGGTCATCAGACATATGACCACGGCCAGGGGCTGGACGACCCCGGTGACTATGTCCGGGATGTGGTGGGCCAGAAAGAGCTCCAGCTCCTCCACGTCCTCGGCGAGGATTTTTTTGATGCGGCCCGACTGCCGGACGCTGAAATAGCCCATGGAGAGGCGCCCCAGATGCCGGCACAGCTCCGAGCGGATCTCGTAGAGGATGTCAAAGGCGGCCAAATGGGACGACATGATGGAGACGAACAGCAGCAGGTAGCGGACCGCGGCCAATATCCCGACCAGGACGGCCAGCCGTAGCATGGACCCGTACTCGGCCTCGGTCATCGCGGCGCCGCCGAAGAGGACGGAGACGATGAGGGCGATCAGGACGTAGGGGGCCAGGGAGAGGACTGCCGAGACCAGAGAGAGGACCGAGGCCAGAATCAAGTGACCTTTTTTGGCCCGGGGGAGCATCAGCAGGCGCCTCAACCCCGGCCTGGGCGTCTGAACGGCGGTGTCAGTCATTCTTACCTCAAATTAAATTAAGATTTACTGATGGCTTCAAAATTAGTTTTTTTAAATGATTAATTGTCAGAATTTGGCATAATGATTGATTTTTTTTGCTTAAGGCGCCGACCATCACCCCCGGCCGGGGTCGCGACGGGCATGAACGTCGCGACCCCGGGCGGCGGGCGATTTTTCGGAGCGGCTTAATTCTGCCTCAGAACGCCATCAGGAAAATAGCGCCGCCGGTTATTTTTTTAGCGCGGGCGAACATTTTTTCAGGAAGAGAGAAATGCGGACGGAGGGGGGGACGATTGGAGGGACGGTTGAACGGACGGCTGGACGGCTGGACGGCTGGACGGTTGGACGGTTGGACGGAGGTGATAATTATTGACGGGACGGACAAAAAGAGGCGGAAAGGGACGAGCGAACAGAGGAAAAAAACAGACGACACGGCGGACGGACGGACGAACGGACGGACGAACAGACGAACAAACAGACGACGGGGGCGGACAGACGGACAAACGCCCGAGGTCAAGACCGCCGGTCGGACGCTTTATTTGAGGGAAGAATAACGAACGGTCAAGACGGAGACGTCCCCGGCCGGGACGACGGCTCACATTTTATTTCTGCGGCAGTCGCTGGGGTGGAAATTAAAGCGCCTGGTGAAGGCCTTGGTGAAATGGCTGAGGCTGGAGTAGCCGACGGACATGGCCGCCTCGGTGACGTTGATGCGGTTGTCCTCAAGCATCTCCCTGGCCTTGACGAGACGGTGGTCTTTGAGATAGGCGAACGGGGAGGTCCCGTGGACCAGTTTAAAAATATGGATCAGCTTGCTGCGGCTGAGACCCACCGACCTGGCCAGCTCGTCCAAAGAAGGGACGGCCTCGAAGTCCCTGACCAGAAACGAGGCGGCCTCCCGGGCCTTCTCGACGTCGCGGCGGCTCAGGCTCCCGTGGGTCCGGCCGCGCGTCTCGCCGGGCGAGACGATTTGGATGGAGAGGGCGAAGAGCTCCAGGGCCTTGGCCTCCATGTAGATTCTGCGCAGGGGGCCGAAATAGGAGCAGGAGACGATCTCCCGTAAAATTCGACCCACGCTCTCGGGCCAGACGAACGAGTCGACAAAATTTCTGTCGTCGGCGAACAGACCGGTGTCGCGGAACAGCCCCTCCAGCCCCGGGGAGGAAGGGCCGCCCTGAGTTCTTTCCAGGCTCTGGCAGTGGGAGATGGAGACCCTGAACAGGCGGGCAGCGGGCAGCTTCTCGACGTAGCTTCCGTAACCGGGGGAGCAGAAGACGGCCATCTCGCCCGGTCTGATGACCTTGGCGCCGCCGTACTCGCCCCCGTCGAGCCTCATGTCCCCGCGCATGCAAAACCCGAACCCCCTGGACTCGGGCAGCCGCAGACAATTGAAGGCCAGGGGCCGGTGGCTGACGATCTCGTTTAAATAGAAAATAAAGCCGGATTCCAGGGAGTAAGTCTCCATGCGCATCTTGCAGACGCCGGGGGCGCTGAACTCGACGTCGGACTGGCCGCTTTCGTACAGGAACCCGAAGTCCAGGTCCATGGTGTCGGAGGCGGAGGGAAATGAGGCCGCCAGGCCGTTTAATTTAAAAGAACGCCCCTCCCCCTCCCCCGCCCCGGAGCCGAGAACGGCGCCCAAGTCGCCGTCCGGGCCGGGCAGAAACAATGTCGGCTCGATTTTCATAAATCACCTCCGAACCATGTTTTTTTTCACGAGGACTTTTTTGGGAAGGGGGAGCGGGGGCTCCGGCGAGACAACCAGCCGACGGCGGGCAATAAAATCCGGGGCGCGGAAGCTATCTTAAACTAATTGAGTCTCAATTGCAATATTTTTTTCCTGGCTTGATGGCCGGCCGGCCGGGAAGAAAAATAAATAGAGTATACATAATTATAGATCTTATTTTATAGTTATGATATTTTATCAATAGTTATTGAATAAAATTTATTATTAATTAATTCATGTTCCAGTTGTCGACGAACGACGCGGAAAAAAAATCCGGCCGACGACCGAGGCCGGAGACCGGATTTTTTTGAGCGGCAATTAATTTAACCGTCGCCGGGCGGCGGGAGCCTCAGAAAGGAAAAATGGCGGCCAGGTTGAAAGTGTGGGCGCTGGTGTCGGAGCCCGCGAAGCCGTTGTAGCCGATCTCGAAGACGAAGATCTCCGGCACCACGTAGCCGAGACCCGCGCCCCAGCTGACCAGGTTCCTGTCCCAGGAGTTGTTCCAGCCCAGATGGGCCACGCCGGGGGCGGTGGCCCTGCTGGTGAAGCCGGGGACGTCGTTTTTGCTGATCCGACGGTTGACGCCCAGGCGCGCGTTCAGGGACAGGAGCCCGGCGTGCCAGGTGGCCTTCAGGCCGGCCGTCCCCAGGTGGGTCCAGGCGTGGGAGTCGACGCGGTCGTCGGGGTTGTTCGCCCAGTCGGTTTGATTCTTCAGGACGACATAGATGCTCCTCCAGCCGAGATAGGGGGTCAGGGTGACGCTGGGGGAGGCCTGAAAATCCAACATGTACCAGGCCATCAGGGAGGTCGCCCGGTCTTTGAAGTCGTTCTGGCTCTGGGTGTCTGGTCCGCCCGGACTGACGACGGTCTCGTTGCCGCTGAAGTCCTCGAAGACCTGCAGGAGGCTGGTCTCCAGGCGTCCGTATTGGGCGAAATTAAAATTTCCCAAGATTCCGATGACATGGGAGTTGACCCGGACGTCGCTGGCGCCGGAGAGTACCGGCAGGTCGGCCACCATCAGGCCGCCCTTATAGGTGCCCATGGCGTACTGATAGAAAAAACCCAGGGAAAAGACGTCGGTCAGAGGCTTGGTGCCGGTGACCAAAAAGCTGCCCGTCTCGCTGTGGCCGGAGTCCATTTTAAAGCGGTGCCCGTCAATCGTCCCCTTGGTGGCCTGGGTGCTGGTGTAATGAAACTCCGGGACCATGACCAGAACCAGTGGGCCGGCCCCGAAGCCGGCCGAGGGGGCGTCTTTCGACACCGGGGGCCTCAGGGCGAGCCCGGCCTGATAATCCATGGCCTTGGAGCGAAACGTTCTGGCCGCTTCGTCGCGGTCGGAGGCGTCTGCGGAGGCGAAGGACTGGGTCAGGGCAAAAACTAGCAGACAAAGGAATAACTTCTTCATGAGAGCCTCGCATGGGTCGACGCAACTCCAGACAGGCGGCGACCACCAAACTGGAGCACGTCAAAGGGACAAAATAATAGAAATAAGAAGATGACAAATTTAGAAAATTGTCTGATTTGGAGTTGAACCTAAATTAACGGCCAATTAAAGAGATGAAACAAGCCGCACAGTCCGGCATCAATCAGAACGAAAAAACCGGCA
This sequence comes from Deltaproteobacteria bacterium, assembly GCA_031264015.1. Lineage (GTDB taxonomy): Bacteria > Desulfobacterota > Desulfarculia > Adiutricales > Adiutricaceae > JAIRNQ01. Next base: position 28,531 of record JAISET010000114.1, read on the forward strand.
GAACGAAAAATCCAGAGTCCTTTCCGTCCCGCCGGGGAAAAATCAAACCCGGGTCGCGGTCGGCGAAAGTCGTAAACTACGCTCCCCGGGGAGGCCGGCCGGCATCCTTGGGTATGCCCAAAATGGCCTTGGTCAGAGGGATGCCGGTGGCGATGCCAAACAAGGCGGAGACATAAACCGAACCGAGAACGTACGGGAAGGCGTGCAGAAAGGCGCCCCAAAACCAGGGGCCGATGCCCGCGTTGACGGCCACCATGAGCAGGCACATGAAAACTCCCATCATGCAGGCCAGAAAAAAGGTGGACAAAAGCCTCTCCGGCATGGAGTGCTCCCTGACCCCGAACAAAGCCGCTATCTTGTGGCTGGCGGGAACCACGGGGACGACGAAGACCAGGACGGTGCTGGCGACGAAGGAAATAACGAGGCCTTTGAGAAAAATCTCCCAGGTCACCGTGTGGATGAGCACGTAGGGCAGCGCGTAGCTCAGGACGGCGCTGATGACCAGGGACATCCACAAATTCATGATGACGTCGAATTTTGTGATTTTCATGACGATCTCCTGCAAATGAGTTGGAAAAAAATAACGTGGCCGCTGGCGAATCCGTCAGGGACCGGCCGGCCGCGGAGCAAATAAAAAAACTTCTCCCAAAAAACGGTTCATAATGTTGGCCGCCCCCCCCTTGCCACGACAGATGAAATGCTTAATTCTGCATTTCATAGAGAAGGTCTGGGCAAAAAATTTGGAGCGGAAAAAGCCAGGGCCGAATAAAAATCTCTGGATGCGAAAAAATAATCTGAATAAAAGTGAGACAAATAGTCGCACCATTTATAAGTAAAAATATAATTGACACGAAGTGACGCTAATTAACTGGTAAGTTTACAAACTTTGGCGCCCTGAAGAACAACCAAGCATAACCGTCATAATCGGTAGTCAGGCATTAATGTCGATTGTCCACAAAAACCTATGAGAGGTCAGAAAATTTCAAATATAAAAACCCGCTCTCTTTTCCAGATGATTTTCCACACTATTTATTTTCAGTCGAGTAGTGCAAACTACATGTGTATAATCACGAAATCTGATATTTCTGTAGCGTCCCAAAAAAAGCGGTCATACATTTACCGGGGAGGCAAGACGATGTCTGATTCCGAGAAGGGAAAAACAAGGGGCGGCATTGACAGGCAGGACGGCTACACCAAATACCCCAGCCGGGTTTTGTACCTGCCGCGGGGGGTGGAGCGGCTGAGCTCGCTGGGTGTCCTGAAAAGTTTTCCCAAGGACAGGGTCATTTCAAAACAGGACGAAATGCCACAATATTGCTACGTGGTTGCCAAGGGCATGGTCACGGCCTACGACTACTCGGTCAACGGCAGCGAGAGAATCTACAACCTGATGGAGCGCAACGCCGTCTTGTTGGAGGCCAACCTGCTGATGAGAATTCCGGCGCCCGTTTATTTTCGCGCGGCGGTCGACTCAGATTTGATATGCATAGATCGTGAAAATTTACTTAACGCCATGATTGATGATCCAGAAGTTAATTTTGATATCATTCAATCACTTTCCATTAAGTTTTTGTCGTCGATGGATCAAATTAGACAGTCCGGAAGCTTCAACGCCTCATGGAAAATTACGAACTTGCTCCTAATATTTGCCGACCATTACGGGGTGAACTACGAGGGCAAGGTCATGATCAAACAAAAAATCAGCCAGCAGATGCTCAGCAACATGCTGGGCATCAACCGGATCACCACCGTCCACGTCATCAAAAATCTGAGGGACATGGGTCTGATCGAAAACGTCAACGGCTACTACTGCATCCGCGACGTCGATAAGATGAAAATCCACCTGGACTACTGCTGAGATTTTTCAGTCGAAATAATTTTTTAAAATTTTTTCGAAGCGCGGGCCACAGGTGTTGTCCGGGCTACTTGCCGACACTTATTGGAACTTATATTTTACGACATGAACAGATTTATAATTTCGGCGGGAACCGCCGGCAAAAATAAATTCAAAATGCTTCTAGCGGGCCGGCTAAAACCATACTTGGGCTTCGGAGAGGCCCCGGAGGTAAACAGACCTCGACTTATCAACCAAAGCCGCGATCATTTTTTGCGGGAATAATTTTCGGACGGGGATTTTTTGTCCCGACGCCCGTCCCGACTGAGCGCAAATTTCGCCGGGAACTACCGGCGCCCCTCTCAAACTTTTTTCGTCAGACAGGCGACAGTTGTAGCGCGGACATCTAGTCGGGAGATTTTGTTTCCCCTAAAGTTGCCGTCATCGGAGACGGATTTCTGACGGCGGAAAAAAAATTATCCGCGAACAAAATTTTTTACCCGAGCTGAATATCTTGACCTGAGCGTCAGCGCGGCCGCCGCCGCAAATAATTCGAGACCAAAATGGACCAGACTCTTTTTGAAACCCTCGTCGAGAAAAAACTCGCCAACCTGCTGGCCGACGAGAAACTGCGCGCCGCCCAGGACCCGGTCTACCTGATGCTCGCCGACATGACGGCCATGCTTCGGGAGGCCTACAAGAGAATCGGCGCCCCGAGGCCCCTGGCACAGATACAGTCCGAGACACTGGACATCATGGTGGAGTGCTTCTCGAGCGAGCAGACGGACACCGGGGACGATTTTTTCATCTGGCGCCTCAAACAGGAGCTGAAAAAATATCGGCCCGTCGAGAGCCTGTCCGAGGTCATGATCCGGGAGATCATCGCCGAGCGCCGCCTGGCCGCCTCTCAGGCCGCCCCGGCGCAAAGAGCCGAGGCGGCTTTCGAGGCCTTCCTGGGCTCCGTTCGGCAGACCGAGGCCATGTGGCTCGGGGACAACAAAAAAAGGGCCGGGACCCTGGTGGAGGAGGACCTCCGCCTGGACGAGCTGATCGAAAGTGAAAACATCACCGTCTCGGCCGAAGAGATGGAGGAAGCCTGCCGGGCGCTGGCCGAAAAATGCCGGATCAGCGTCGAGGAAGTCAGGGCTGGCGTCGACGCCCCCGGGCTGGAGGCGCACTTGAAAAGACAAAAAGCCCGGCTTTTTCAAGAGAAGACAAACCCGGGCCAAGAGTTTGACGGGACTGCGGCCGCCAATTGAGAAAAAGAAGACGGCGCCCGGAGATCTTTGGAAAGAGAATTTTAAACGGCCGTTATGAGCGGCCGTTTCCGAGAGATGTGAATTTTGACGGATGTTTTTCCACGTCTGATTTTTGACTGATTTTATCGACATCCGACTTTTGACATGTGGTTTAAAGACATGTGATTTTTAGACTGACGTCTTTTAGAAAGGAGACCTAGCCAATGACCATGCCAAGTTTTGATTTTGTCGCCGCGAAGAGCCTGGACCAGGCCGCGGAAATGGCCGTGAGCCTCGGCGGCAAATGCCAGATCATGGCCGGGGGGACGGACGTCATGCCGTTGCTCCGCGACCGCCTGATCCGGCCCGAGCTCGTCGTGAGCCTCCGGGAGATCCCCGGCCTCGACAAGATCGAGTTCAAGCCGGGGGAGGGCCTCAGGATCGGGGCCCTGGCCACCCTGGACCAGATCCAGGCCTCGCCGGCCGTCAGGGACAACCTGCCCGCCGTGGCCGAGGCCGCCCATTACGTGGCTTCCAAGCAGATCCGCTGCAAGGGGACCATGGCCGGAAACATCTGCAACGCCTCGCCTTCGGCCGACACCGCCTGCATCCTGATCGTCATGGGGGCCAAGATTCTGACCACCAAAAGGGAGATCCAGATCGGGGACTTCTTCAAGGGGGTTAAAAAGACCTGCCTGGAGCCCGGCGAGCTCGTCCGGGAGATCTTCGTCCCGGAGCTCAAGTCCGGCGAGGGCTCCGGCTACCTCAAGCACGCCGTCCGCAAGGCCATGGACCTGGCCATCATCGGGGTGGCCTCCTGGGTCAGGATGGACGGCCAGAAGATCGCCGACTGCCGGATGGCCTTCGGCGGGGCCGGGGTCACGCCTCTACGGGCCCTGCAGGCCGAGAAGCACCTCAAAGGCAAGACCTACTCCGAGGCGCTGCTGGAGGAGGCAGCCGTCCTGGCCGCGGCCGACGCCAAACCCATTTCCGACGTCCGGGCCTCGGCCGAGTACCGGTCCGACATGATCCGCGTCTACGCCAAGAGGTCATTCAAGCGCGCCTTGGAGACCCTCAGGAGCTAGAAAGGGAGCGAAAAGTGAAAAAAGCAATCAAGTTCATGTTGAACGGGGACCCGGTGGAGACGCTGGCCGACACCAACGTGACCATGACCGACTTCCTGCGCCGGGACATGCACCTGACGGGCACCAAGCGCGGCTGCGAGGAGGGGGAGTGCGGGGCCTGCACCATCCTGCTGGACCGCCGTCCCGTGGCCAGCTGCCTGATGCTGGCCACCGAGGCCGAGGGCCACGAGATCGTCACCATCGAGGGCATCATGGAGGACGGCAAGCTCCATCCCGTGCAGAGGCAGTTCGTCGAGAAGTGGGCCCTGCAATGCGGCTTCTGCACCCCGGGCATGATCATCTCGGCGGTGGCTCTGTTGGAGGAGAACCCCTCCCCCACCGAGGCCGAGATCCGCGACGCCATCGCCGGCAACCTCTGCCGCTGCACCGGCTACGCTAAAATCGTCGAGGCGATCGGCGCCGCCGCCGAGAGCCTCAGCAGAAAGGTGGCATGACCATGGCAATGTCCTCTAAAGAATACTATGCCGAGATCGAGAAGGTTTATAAGAAGCCCGAGGACTACGAGCTGGCCGGTAAGGGCAACGCCTACGTGCGCGTCGACGCCGAGGCCAAGGTCACCGGGCGGGCCAAATACACCGACGACATCGACCTGCCGGGCATGTGGTACTGCAAGCTGGTCCGCAGCCCCCACGCCCACGCCCGCATCAAGAGCATCGACTTCACCGAGGCCCTGAAGGTCCCGGGAGTCAAGGGGGTGCTGACGGGCAAGGACTTCCCCGAGGGCCACAACATGGGCAACCCCGAGGCCTTCAAGGAGCTGGCCGACAAGGAGCCCATCTGCCGCGAGATCGTCCGCATGGTCGGGGACGAGGTGGCCGCCGTCTGCGGTGTCACCGAGGAGGCCGCCGAGGAGGGGATGCGCCTGGTCAAGGTCGAGTACGAGGTCCTCCCCGCCGTCATCGACCCCTTCGAGGCCATGAACAACGACGCCCCTTATGTTCATTATAAAAACACCAATAATATCAGCATGTTCACGACAATGATCGGAGGCGACCCCGACAAGGCCTTCGCCGAGGCCGACTACACCGACAAGCACTACTACATGACCCAGCAGATGGTCCACGCGGCCATCGAGCCCCATGGCGCCGCGGCCATCTACGAGAACGGCGAGTGGACCATCTGGTCGACCACCCAGGGCGCCTACGTGACCAGGTTCTGGATCGCCTGGGGTCTCGGAGTGCCCGAAAGCGCCGTCCGCGTGATCAAGCCCCACATGGGCGGGGGCTTCGGGGGAAAACTGGATGCTTTCGCGCACGAGCTCTGCCCGGCCAAGTTCGCCCAGCAGCTGGGACACCCGGTCAAGTGCATTTTGAAGCGCGACGAGGTCTTCCTGGGCACCAGGACCCGCCACCCCATCGCCTTCGAAATCGAAACCGCCTTCACCAAGGACGGGAAGCTCCTGGCCAAGCGCTGCAGGCACATCCTCGACGGCGGGGCCTACGGCGGCAGCGGCATCGCCGCCAACGCCCTGAGCCTCATCTGCGCCACCTTCCCCTACAAGGTCGATAACATCGACATGACCGCCAGGCGGCCATACACCAACAAGCCCGCCTCCGGGGCCATGCGCGGCTACTCGGCCTGCCAGGTGCACTTCGCCCACGACGTCCACATCGAGGAGGTGGCCGAGTCCCTGGGCATCGACTCCGTGGAGCTCCGGCGCAAGAACGCCATCACCCCGTACTACACGGGCCCCACCGGCCTCCAGTTCACCACCTGCGACTTCGACGAGACCCTGGTCAGGGCGGCCGAGGCCATCGACTGGGCCAAAAGGGGCGAGATCCCCCGCGGCTCCGGCACTGGCGTCGGCTTCGCGGGCTCGGGCTTCATGTCCGGCACGGGCTTCCCTGTGCTGGTCACCCCCAGGTACAGCTCTTCATCGACGCTGGTCCGCCTCAACCGGGAGGGCTACGCCACGGTCTTCTCCGGGGCCAACGACATCGGCCAGGGCTGCGACACCGTCATGGTCATGATCGTGGCCGAGGAGCTGGGTCTGAGGATGGACGAGGTCAAGATCGTCAACAGCGACACGACTCTCACCCCCTGGGACGCCGGCTCATTCGGCAGCCGGGTGACCTTCCTGGGCGGCAACAGCTGCCGCCGGGCCGTGGGCGACGCCAAGCTGAAGCTTCTGACCCACTGGGGCGAGGAGTGGGGCTGCAAGCCCGAGGACATCACCATGAAGGACCACCGGGTCTTCGTCAAGGGCGACCCGGAGAAGAACATCTCCTACAACGAGGCCTGCTTCGGCTACGAGGAGAAAAACTTCGGCCGCTGCATCTCCGGGGTGGGCTCCTTCGCCCACGACGGCGACAAGGACATCTACGTGAAAAACAGGGGCAACTACGCCCCGGCCTACTCGTTCTCGAGCTCCGCCGCCCGGGTCGAGGTGGACATGGAGACGGGGCAGATCGAGCTCAAGCACTTCGTCTTCGCCCACGACTGCGGCCGCCCCCTAAACACCAGGGCCGTGGAGGGCCAGATCGAGGGCTCGGTGCTCCTGGGCCTGGGCTTCACCTGCTACGAGGAGTGCAAGTACGACAAGGATGGCCATCACCTGAACCCCTCGTTTAGGGACTATCGCTTCCCGACGGCCCTGGACATGCCCAGCATCCAGACCATCCTCTGCGGCAAACCCGACCCCGACGGGCCCATGGGCGCCAAGGAAGCCGGCGAGGGGTCCACCGCCCCGGTGGGCCCGGCCATCGCCAACGCCCTGACCTACGCCACGGGCCTCAAATTCCACCGCCTGCCGGTGGACCCCGAGACCATCTGGCGGGGGATCAGACAGAAGAAGCTCACCGGGGCGATCGACGTCGGCCTGGAGGGGCTGGAAGAAAAGTTTGCCAAAATGCCCGACGTCAAGCCATTCCACTAAAAACTTGACGCTGGCGGCGCCTGCCTGGTTGGCGAATTGAAAGCCCGCGGGCGCGGTTCTCGACGAAAAAACCCGCCGAGCCGGCCGAAACCGGGGGAAATTATTCCCGGTTTCCCCGGTCCGACGGTTTTAAAGGCGTCGGGCGGAGGCCAGACCCCGTCCGACGCCTGCCCCATTTTCTGAAATTAAATTTTTTTCGATTGGTTTGACTTTTTTTGATAGTTTTTGGCGTTTAATTTTGACGATTGTCGGCGCGAGTTTTTTTCGTTTGTTTTGCGATTGTTTTTCCAGGGGGTAGAACCCCCGCGACCGTCGACGGACAATTTCAGTGGAATCTGACAAGCATCATCTGAGGCTGGACAGTCGGAGGGATCTGAGAAAAGGGGTCCCGAAGGAGGAGGTCCTGGCCCTGGAGGCGCTGCGCCTCGTCCGCAGCGCGCTATTGATCCATCTGCGCTTTCTGGACGCCGCCCTGATCCGCTTCGTCCCCCTCCCCTCCCCCGACGCCGCCATCAACCTGGCCACGGACGGTAGGGTCATGTTTTTCAACCCCTGGCACATTCTGAGGTCTTTTAAAAACTCCCGGGCCGGCCTGGCCAGGGATTATCTGCATCTGACCGTCCACTGCCTCATGAGGCACCTCTTCGTCGGAAAAAAAATCATCCCAGAGCTCTGGGACCTCTCCTGCGACATCGCCGCCGAGAACCTCATCAACTCGCTGAACTTAAAATTCCTGGAAGTCCCCCGGGTCGACAGCCAGCTGGAAATCATCGCCGACCTGGAGAAGACCCTGGGCAGGCTCACGGCCGAGAAACTCTACCGCCATTTCAAAAATATCGAGGACCTGGAGCCCGAGAGGATCGCCGCCCTGCGCTCGGCCTTCGTCCGGGACGACCACTCCGTCTGGTACGAGGCCATTCGAGACGGCGGGTCCGGAGGGGCGGCCGGCCGGGACAAGACCGATTCCGACGCCGAGGGGACCGGCGGCGACGACGACCGCTCCGGCCCCGACAAGGACGACGACGCCGGCGAAACCGCCGACGACGACCGGGACGACGATGACGGCGAGCTGACGGGGGCCGCCGGCCTCCCTGACGACGACTCCGACGACGGAAAAGACGACAAGAATGACGACGACCAGGACGGCGACTCCGACGGGGGCGAGAAAACCAAGCCCGGGCCCGACGACGACCTCGACGACGACGCCCCCGGGACGTCCGGCGGCGAGGGCGACGGATCCGGGCGGGAACATGAGGCCGGGCGCGCTGCCGGGCGCGACGAGGACCCGGAGGGCCCCGAGGAGACCGGCGACGACAAACAGCCAAACCCCAGGGAGGAGCTGGAAAAAGAGTGGCGGGAGCTGGCCAGAAGAATAGAGGTGGACCTGGAAACCGTCGCGGGGCGCTGGGGCAGGGGCGAGGGGGAGTTGTTTCAGCAGCTCAAAAGCCTCAACGAGGAGCGTTACGACTACCAGGAATTTTTAAGGCGCTTCGCCGTCATGGGCGAGAACGTAGAGGTCAACTCGGACGAGTTCGACTACATTTTCTACTCCTACGGCCTGAGGCTCTACAAGAACATGCCGCTGGTGGAGCCGCTGGAATACCGGGAGACGGAGCGGGTCAGGGAGTTCGTCGTCGCCCTGGACACATCGCAGTCCGTCTCGGGGGACCTGGTGCAGAGGTTTGTGCAGAAGACCTACAACATCCTCAAACAAAGCAAAAACTTCTTCACCCAGATCAACGTCCACATCATCCAGTGCGGGTCCAAGGTCTACGAGGACGCCAAGGTCACCAGCCAGGAGGAGTTCGACCGCTACCTGGAGACCATGACCCTGCGCGGTTTCGGGGGCACGGATTTTCGGCCGGTCTTCGAGCACGTCGATTTTCTTATTTCCTGCCGGGAGTTTCTAAACCTCAAGGGGCTCGTCTATTTCACCGACGGATACGGGGACTTTCCGGCCATGCCTCCGGCCTACGAGGCCGCCTTTGTTTTCGTGACCGACCCAGTCTCCGACAAGCCGACCCCCGACGTGCCCCCCTGGGCCATCAAGGTGGTGCTGACGGAGGAGCAGATAGAGAATTTTTAGACGGCGGATTTCCGGGTTGAGATTTTAGATTTTAAATTTTTGAATTTTGGATTTTTTGTCTGATGAGTTTTAGACGCGGAACTCATTTTGGATAATTTAGCGGAAGGAGCTTCTATTTGGCGGCGGAGTTTACCATCGAGGACGGCGTCCTGACCGGGTATCAGGGCGACGACGAGTACCTGGACCTGCCCGACGGGATCACGGCCGTGGCCGACCACGTCTTCAGGGACCGGAGGCACCTGACCGAGGTCGTTCTGCCCGAGGGGCTGGAGACCATGGGCGACGGGGTTTTCCAATGGTGCGGCGGGCTGGTCAAAGTGTCCGCCCCGGAGAGCCTGAATAGAATAGGCCGGGACGTCTTCGCCGGCACGCCGTTCTATCGCTATCACGAGGAGAACGAGACGGACTGGCTGGACGACTTTCTTTTGCTGGGACGCTGCCTGGTCAAGGCCAGAAGAAACATCCGGGAAGCGGTCGTCCCCCGGGGAGTCTGGCAGATTGCCGCCGACGCCTTCAGCGAGCGGGTGCTTTTGAAATCCTTCGAGATCCCGGAAAGCGTCGTCGAGATCGGCTGGCGGGCCTTCCAGGCCTGCACGGGACTCACTCAGATCACCATCCCCGGTACCGTCAAGACAGTCGGCTGGCGGGCCTTCCGGGACTGCACGAGACTGAGGCGGGCCGACATTCTCGAGGGGGTGGATCACCTCGAGGGCGGGGTTTTCTCCGGCTGCCGGAACCTGAGGACCCTCGCGACACCAAAAAGTCTCAAGAAAATGGGCTCCTGGATCTGTTTCGGCAACACCAACCTGGAGCGGGCCGAGATCCAGGGGGCGCCGGAACAAATCGGCGACTGGGCCTTCTCCGGCTGCGGCAACCTGACGGAGGTCAATTTTCCGATGGGCCTGACAAGAATTGGGGTGGAGGCCTTTTTCGAGTGCGCGTCCCTGGGGGGCGTGGCGCTGCCCCGCGGTCTCGTCACCATCGCCAGAAGGGCCTTCTCGGGTGCCAGGAGGGTGACCTGCCTCCTCCTGCCGGACACTTTGCAAGAAGTCGGCGAGGAGGCCTTCTCGCACATGTGGGACCTGAAAGTCCTGACGATCCCAGGGTCGCTCAAAACCGTGCCTGAAAAATGCTTCTACGGCTGCGCCGACCTGGTCCGACTGGACGTTCGGCCGGGGGTCGGGCGCCTGGAGAGATCCGCCTTCGAGCACGCGGGAAGCATCAGGGAAATAGCCCTGCCGGAGGGTTTGGAGTTCATCGGGGCGGAATGCTTCGCCCGCTGCCAGAATTTAGTCGAGATGACGCTGCCCGAGAGCTTGTTGGAGATAGGCGCCCGGGCCTTTCAGGGTGACAAAAAACTGGCCCGGATCAACGTCCCCGACACCGTCAAGAAAATTGGCGCCGCGGCCTTCGACGGCTGCCTGACCCTCGCCGACGAGACGGGGCTGGTGGTCATGGACAGAGTCGTCTACGGTTACCTGGGCGAGGAGACGGACCTCCTCGTACCCGACGGCCCCGTGAAGCTGGCCAGCGGGGCCGCGAGGGGGCACAGGACGCTCCGGTCGATCACCCTCCCCCCGTCGGTCACCGAGGCGGGACACCTGGCCCTGGCCGAGTGCCCGAAGCTCCGGGAAATCCGTCTGGGACCCGGAGTGCGGGACCTGGGGGAGACGCCCTTTCTGGACTCCGTCAGCCTGGCCCTGGTCGTCGCCCCCGGCATGGCCCCCGACGACTTCGCCGACCCGGCCGACGCGGTCAGGGCGGCCTCGGGTTTCGCTGCCGCCTGCGAGGAGCCGGGACTGTATGCCGGCAGCCTGGCCCGGCGATACCGGCGCTTCCTGGCTGACAACAAGTCCCGGGTCATGGCGGCCGCCGTCGACCAAAATTACCTGTCCGTGGCCGGATACTTCACCAAGCATTCGCTTCTGAGCGCGGCCGACGTGGCCGAATTTTTGGAGCGCGCCCAGAAGGCGGCGGCCATGGAGATAGTCAGCCTCCTCATGTCCTACGCCTCGGAAAAATTGACCGGCCTGGAATATCTGGACGAGTTTTCGCTCTAAACCCGACCGGGGAAAACCAGCCCTCCTAGGAAGATCAAACCCTCCGGCGGGAACTTAGGAACCGTCCGTTAGATGGAAAAACCAGTCGTCCGACCGGCGAGAAATCAATCGCTGATAATAAAACGTCATCTTGGCGACAAAAAATCCGCCGCGGTCCGTCGACAAACCCGTCAACCCGCAAAACAGACCGGGGAAGGGAGCAAGGGAGAAGATGAACATCAAAGAGGCCAAGACCCAGATCAAAAACGCCATGCTGGCTTATTTCAGCAAAGACGAGTTTGACTGCTACCGGATCCCCCTGGAAAAGCAGAGGCCGGTGCTCCTGATCGGCCCCCCGGGCATAGGGAAGACGGCCGTCATGGAGCAGGTGGCCTCGGAGCTCGGGGTGGGGCTGGTCTCCTACTCGATGACCCACCACACCAGGCAGAGCGCCCTGGGCCTCCCCGTCATCGTCCGAAAAAACTTCCGGGGCTACGAGTACGACGTCTCGGAATACACCATGAGCGAGATCATCGGCTCTGTGTACGAGATGATGGACAAGACCGGGGTGAGGGAGGGCATATTGTTCCTCGACGAGATCAACTGCGTCTCCGAGACCCTGGCCCCCTGCATGCTCCAGTTTCTCCAGTACAAGATTTTCGGTCAGCACCGGGTGCCCGACGGCTGGATCGTGGTGACGGCCGGCAATCCGCCGGAGTACAACAAGTCGGTCAGGGACTTCGACGTGGTCACCTGGGACAGGCTGAAAAAAATAGAGGTGGTCCCGGACTACCCCGCCTGGCGCGAGTACGCCTCGGAAAAAGGCGTCCACCCCTCGGTGACCACCTACCTGGCGGCCAGGCGGAAGGACTTCTATCTGGTCGAAAACACCGTCGAGGGCAGGAAGTTCGTCACCGCCAGGGGCTGGGACGACCTCTCGGAAATCATCAAGCTCTACGAGGAGAACGGTCTCCCGGTCGACGAGAGCCTCGTGGAGCAATACCTCCAGCACCCCAGGGTGGCCAAGAATTTCGCCATCTACTACGACCTCTACCAAAAATATCACTCCGACTACCAGATCGACAAAATCATGGCCGGGGATCCCCCCGAGTCCATCATCCTGAGAGCCAGGATGGCCAGTTTCGACGAGAGGGTGTCCCTTCTGGGACTGCTTTACGACGCCGCCAACGCCGAGATGACCCAGGTGGCCGAGACGGAGGAGACGCTGCTGATCTGGAAAAAGGAGCTCGGGGACATTCTGGCCGACATGACGGGGGGCGACGGCGCCTTCCAGGCTCTTCTGCCCCAAAAAAACGCCGAGCTCCAGGACCGGCTGGACAGGGGGGCCAGAAGCTCGTCCGTCTCCCCCAAAAAGCGGGCGCGGATAAGGAGGGTCATGAAAACCATCGACGACTGCCGCCGCAGGCTCGTCCAGGAAAGCGTCCCAGACGCCGGCGTCCCGGACAAGCTGCGGGGGTATTACCGGGAGGAAATAGCCGCCCTGGAGCGGGCCGTCGTCGGCGCCAGGCAGAAACTCGACCACGTCTTCGCCTTTTACGAGAAGGCCGTCCCCGAGGCCGACGACATTTTACTTTTGGTCACGGAGCTGACCGCCGGCTATTACAGCGCCCGCTTCATCGGCCACTACGGCTGCGAGAGCTATTTCCGTCACAACGCCGACGTGCTCTTCGACGAGAGGGAAAAAAACATCCTGAGCCAGATATCCCAGCTGTGCCTGGCCGGATAGCTCCCCCGGCGAGTCCCCCCCGTCCCGGCCGGACGACGGTCCGACCTCCCGCCCGCTCCTGCCAGGACGGGACGGGACGGGGGAGAAAAAAGCGGCGCGCCCCCACCTTTTTCACCGGCCTTTTTTTTCGAGCGGGAGGAACCCCATGACAGCGACAATGAAAGCCAGTTCGGACCGACAATCCTTTCTGATGGCAAGTTACAAAAGACAATTGGAGCCGGGCGCGGCGGACGGGACAGCGGCGGAAAACGACCGGCCGCCCTATTCCGGCCTGACCGCTTCGCCACAATCAAACCTGACCGGCGCCAAGGAAAATTCTAAAAAGCCGGACCCGACCCCGGAGAACAGTTCCGCGTCCGGCAAGGCCCCGTCAAGACACGCGGCCTGGCTGCGCCAGATTAAAATCTGCCTCCCCCTGCTGGAGATCGAGCGCCGCGAATTTATCGGGCGGCATTTCGAGAGGCTCGCGGACGTCGTCGTCATGCCCTACTGGGACCCCAGGACCGAGGAGGAGAAATATCTGCGGGACGAGTTCGACGACCGGCCCGTCGGCGACCCTCTGGAGCTGTCTTTGGCCCAGCTCGCCAGGCTGCCGACGCTGATCAGGAAGATCGTCCTGTACAACACCTGCAGCTATCCGCCCTTTTTTCCGCTGCGCGACGAACTGGAGCCCGGGAGGCTGGTCTTTCTCGCGAACGCGGCCAGAAAACTCGGGCTGGGGAAGATATTGTCCGAAGACGAGCTCGAGGAGCTTTTCCGGCGGCACGAGGGCTGAAAAAGTCGTCCCGTCAACTTGTCCGTCGGCCGATTAATTATTTTCTTGGACAAATCGCTTGTCTGTCGGCCAATTAATTATTTTCTCGACCAGTCGACTTGTCGGCCGACAAATTAAACATTTTCATGTCCGATCAATTTGTTCGTCTCTAATTATATTTTTTTCCCGACCAGTCGGCTTGCCTGTCGGTCAATTAGCTTGTAGGTCCGCCAACTTACCATCAAACTGTTTCTTTGTTTGTTTTTTGTTTCACCTTTTTGCTCAGTGGGAGCCATTATGAAAACGATAGACACTCCGAACGCCGTCGGCACGATCCTCTGCCACGACCTGACCCGGATAGTCAAAGGCAAAGTCAAGGAGACGGCCTTCCGCAAAGGCCACGTCATCCAGCCGGCGGACATAGATCCGCTTCTCTCCATGGGCAAGACCAGGCTCTACGTCTGGGACCCGGGCCCCGGCATGGTCCACGAGAACGAGGCCGTGGAGACCCTGGCCTCCCACTGCCACCTGGCCGGACAGTTCAACCTGACCCAGGCCAAAGAGGGCCGCATAGACGTCTACTCGAGGAAGTCGGGGCTGTACCTGGTCAACGTGAGCCTCTTGGAGAAACTCAACGTCATCGAGGAGATCGTCGTGGCCGTGCGTCTGGGCGGGGTCGACGTCAAAAAGGGTGATCTTCTGGCCGGGATAAAAATAATCCCCCTGGCCATCCACCAAAGCAAGCTGGAAAAAATTAAGGAGATCCAGTCCGACGTCCCTCTGATGACGGTCAAGCCCTTCAAAAAACTCAAGGCGGCCATCATCGCCACGGGCAGCGAGATCTACAACGGGCGCATCCGGGACACCTTCACCCCGACGGTCGAGGAAAAGATCGCCCGCTACGGGATCAAGACCGTCAGCAAGGTGGTCTGCGACGACTCCGCGGAGGACATCAAAAACCAGATTCTGGCCTCCAGGGAAGCCGGGGCGGAATTAATTCTTTGCACCGGGGGCATGAGCGTCGACCCAGACGACCTGACGCCAGGGGCCATCAGGGAGACGGGGGCGGAGGTGGTCACCTACGGGACGCCCGTGCTGCCCGGCGCCATGCTGATGGTGGCCTACCTGGGCGACGTCCCCGTCCTGGGCCTGCCCGGCTGCGTCATGCACGACACCAAGACGGTCTTCGACGTGATCATGCCCAGAGTCGCCGCCGGCGTCAGACTCAGCCGCGACGAGATCAGCAGGATGGGCCACGGGGGCCTGTGCCTGTCGTGCCGGACCTGCGTCTTCCCCAACTGCGGCTTCGGGCGGGCCCAAAACGGCCTGCCGCCGATGTAGGACGCCCGGGGAACGACGTCCCGGGGTGGACGCCCGGAGGAGGAGGAGGCCCCCCGGCGCGGCAGCCCGAGGATTTTTTGATTTATCCGACGGGCCGCCGACGATCAGAAGACGGCTGTTGATTATGTCCAATTAAACAATTGTCAGTTGTCAGTTTATAATCGGTTGGCTGTCGGGCGACAATAAGTCGAGAACTTTCCCGCCAATCGACGTCGTCCGAGAAAAATTGAACTCGTCGGGCAGACGTTCGTCGCGTCTGGAAAACAAAACAAGGTTTGACGCATATGGAAGACGGAAAAATCTGGACAAAAAACTTCGTTCTGACGACGGTGGTCGGCTTTTTCTCCGCCCTGGTCTTTTACATGTCGCTGACGACCCTCGCCGTCTACGCCATCCTCAGCTACGGGGCGACGGAGAGCGTCTCCGGGATGGCGGCGAGCGTCTTTCTGCTGGGCAGCGTGGTCGGGAGGGCCTTCTGCGGCAGGTACCTGGAGCTGATGGGCAGGCGCCGGACCGTCCTGGGCGGCGGGCTGGGCTTCGCGGCCGTCAGCTCCCTTTTTCTTCTCCCGCTGGGGCTCCCGGTGTTTGTCGTCCTCCGCCTCGTCCACGGGCTGGTCTTCGGCCTGCTGCAAAACGTCCTGCAGACCGTCGTCATCCAGTTCATCCCCAAAAAGCGCCTGGGCGAGGGCCTGAGTTATTTCTCCTTAAATTTTATCAGCGCGGCGGGAATAGGGCCGTTCGTCGCCCTGCCGGTCGTCGGCCGCTTCTCCTACGGGACATTCTTCCAACTCCTGACTGTCTTGTCCGTCATACCCCTGGTCCTCTCGTTCTTCATCGACGTGAAAGAGCCCGCCTTCACCGAGGAGGAAAAGAAATCCTTCCGAGCCCCCTTCAAACTTTCCGACGTCGTTGACGCGGGCGCCCTGCCCATGGCCGCGATGGCCGTCTTTGTCGGGGCCTGCTACACCAGCGAGACGACTTTTTTGGAGGCCTACGCGAGGGAGCTGGGGCTGCTGGGCTGGGCGGGCTCCTTTTTCATCGTCCTGGCACTGGTGGTCATCGCAGTGAGACCCCTGGCAGGAAAGATCCTGGACCGCCGCGGCGAGAACATGGTCATGTACCCCTCGTTTCTGTGCTTCATAATCTCCCTCGTCGCCCTGTCCCTGGCCGGGAGCGGGCCCCTGCTGCTCGTCTCCGCCGTCTTTCTGGCCCTGGGGTTCGGCAACGTCCTGATCATGGGCCAGACCGTCGCCGTCAAATCCGTCCCGCCCCACCGCACCGCCAAGGCCAACGCCACCTATTTCTGCTTCTCCGACCTGGGCTACGGCCTGGGTCCGATATTGTTCGGCCTGATAGCCGCGGAAAGGGGATTCTCAGCCATGTACCTGGCCGGGGCCCTGGTCATGGCGGGGACGGCCGTCTTGTACCACCTGGTCCACGGACGCGGGGCAAGGCGTCAAAATGCCTGAACTGACCAAGTGCCGGCCGTCAAAAATTTGGACGGACAATCCGGCGGACGGACCGGCCGAAAAAAGAAGGTCAAGCGAACAAACTGACAAACAGCCATCAAACAACCAAGCTGACGGAACGACGGCCGGGTGAACGCCCGGCCTTTTTATTTGCATCCGACCCATGCCGGTGCTAAGATCAGCGTCCGAGGACCCGAAAAGACTGACTTTTTAGGCCCTGTTTTTCTTTTTTGGCACATTTTGTGTCTTTTAGCCTTTCATGGAGTCATGTCGCTTTTTCCGCCTCGAGCCGCGGCCGCGACCGCCGGGTTGATCGAAGGTCATGAATAAAATTTCGCCGGTCTACACCCTGGCCAACGCCTGCCAGGACTGCTACAAATGCCTGCGCAGCTGCACCGTCAAGGCCATCAAGTTCGAGGGCGGGCGGGCCTCCATCGCCGAGGAGCGCTGCCTCAAATGCGGGCGCTGCGTGCTGGCCTGCCCCAGCCGAGCCAAAAAGATCCGCGACGACCTCGACGTCGTCAGGGGGCTGGTGGCTGACGGCGAGATGGTGGCGGTCAGCCTGGCGCCCAGCTGGCGGGGGGCCACGGGCTACAACCGGGCCCGCCTGGTCCACTCCCTCAAGGCCAAGGGGGTGGCCCTGGTGGGGGAGACCGCCCTGGGGGCCGAGCAGGTGACCCTGGCCATGGCCGGAACGTTGAGCCGGGCCGGGGCGGGCCTGCACATCTCCAGCGCCTGCCCGGTGGTCGTCGACTACGTGCGCAAGTACAAGCCGGGCTTCGCCGACAGGCTGATGCCCGTGGCCTCCCCGGCGCTGACCCATGCGAGACTGCTCAAGGACTGCTACGGCGACGAGCTCAAGGTGGTCTTCGCCGGGCCCTGCGCCGCCAAGAAGGTCGAGGCCGACGAGCGCCCGGACCTTTTGGCCGCGGCCCTCACCTTCGGGGAGCTGAAAAGATGGCTGCGGGACAACCAGTTCGACGCCGGGGTCCAGCCCATCGACGAGGACTCGGACTTCTCGCCTTACAGATCCCACGAGGGGGCTCTCTACGCCCTCCCGGGAGGCATGGCGGAGGGGCTGAATAAAACCGGCCTTTTGGGGCCCTCCGTCAGTTTGGTCAGCGTGGCCGGCCTGGACGGGTTTTCCCGGGCCCTGGACGACCTGGGGCAGGACGGGTTTAAAAACACGGTCTTCGTGGAGGCCCTGGCCTGCCGGGGCGGCTGCCTCAACGGGCCGGGCTCGTCCTCCGACCGCTCCGAGATCCTGGCCGCCTCGGACCTGTTGCGCCACGTCCAGCGGCGGGACGCCTTGGAGACGCTGGAGGTGGCCGCCCTGGTGCCCGCCGAGTACCCGGCCGCCCCCGTTCCGGCGGCCCCGGCCCTGGGTGTGGACGCCCTGCAGGACGCCCTGGCCGCCCTGGGCAAGCACCGGCCCGAGGACGAGATCAACTGCTCAGGCTGCGGCTACAGAACCTGCCGCGAGCTGGCCGCCGCCGTGGCCGAGGGGCACGCTGGCCCGGAGATGTGCGTCTCCAACATGCGCAGGCTGGCCGCCCGCAAGGCCTCGGCGCTGGTGCGGGCCATGCCCTCCGCCCTGGTCATGGTCGACCGGGACCTCTCCATCATCGAGTTCAACGAGGCCTTCGTCTCCATGTTCCTGAGCGAAAGCGACGGCGGCGGAAACGGCGGGGGCGCCCGGCCCTCCCCGCACCGCCTCTCCTCCTTGTCCCCGTCCTCCTCCTCCTCTTCCTCACCTCAAGGCGCCCCGGCCCTGACCGGCAAGCCGGTGACGGACTTCGTGGAGTTCGGGGGGTTGTTGAAGAGGGTCCTGCGCACCGGGACGGACATCAGGAGGGAGCGCTTCCTGCACAGAAGGAAACTTTTTAACGTCCACATTTTCAGCGTCGAGAAATTCCAGTCCGTCGGGGCCATCGTCACCGACGTCACCTCGCTCAAGGACGACCGCCTGGCCCTGGCCCGCAAGGTGCGCGACGTCATCGACCGCAACATCGCCACCGTCCAGGAGATAGCCTGCCTCCTGGGCGAGCACATGGTGGAGACGGAGTCCATCCTCTCGGCGGTGGCCGAAGACTACGAGTCCCCGGAGCCGGGGGAGGAGACCGGCGAGGATATCGGCAAGGAGACGGCGGAAGTCGCGGGCCCGGGCGGCGGGACCGGAGTCTAGCATGTACGTCGACGTCAGCTGCCGCCAGGAAAAGAAGCACGGGCAGAACGCCTTCGGGGACTATTTCCTCTCCCGCAGGTTCAACGACGAGGGGCGCGTCCTGGGGGTGCTTTCCGACGGGCTGGGCAGCGGGGTCAAGGCCTCCATTCTGGCCAGGATGACGGCCACCATGCTCCTGGGCTTCGTTAAGGAGCATATGGACATCCGCCGGGCGGCCGAGACGGTCATGAACTCTCTGCCCGTCTGCCAGGTCAGGGGCATCAGCTACGCGACCTTCTCCGTGGTCGACTGCGACGACGAGGGTCAGGTGACCGTGGTGGAGGAGGGCAACCCCGACTTTCTCTGGTTTCGGGGGAACTCCATCCTGGAGGCCCCGTACCGGCTGGTGGAGTCCCGCATCTTCCCCGACCGCCTGATGAAGCTCTACCAGTTCCAGGTGGCCCAGGGCGACCGCCTGGTCTTCTGCTCGGACGGGGTGACCCAGGCGGGCATCGGGCAGCCCGGGCCCGCCAACCTGGGCCTGGGCAGGCGCGGGCTGGCCGACTTTCTGCAGGCCAGGCTGGAGCGCCACCACGCCATCGACGGGACGATGCTGGCGAGGGAGGTGGTCGGCCAGGCCGTCAAACTATCCCCGAACCGCCATCCCGTCGACGACATCTCCGCCGTGGTGGTCCACTTCCGCACCCCCAGAAGATGCGTCCTCTTCACCGGACCGCCCTTCGAGAAAAGGCGCGACGCCTACTACGCCCGGTCCTTCGACCAGTTTCCCGGCCGCAAGGCTGTCTGCGGGGGCACCACGGCGGCGCTGCTGGCCAGGGAGCTGGGCCGGACCGTCGCCACCGCCGGCGACTTTCGGGGCGGCCTGCCACCGGCCAGCCGCATGGAGGGCGTCGACCTGGTCACTGAAGGTTTGCTGACCATGAGCCGGGCCGTCAAATACCTGGAGTCCGACGAGCCTCCCCCCGGCGACCCGGCCGGCTCGCTGGTCAGATTTCTTTTAAGCCACGACATCATCCACGTCATGGAGGGCACCGGCGTCAACATGGCCAACTTCGACCCCTCCCACGTGGCCGACATGGACCTGCGCCGCAACGTGGTCGGCAAGCTGGCCGAGGCCCTGCGGAACAGGCACCTGAAGACCGTGGCCGTCCAGCGGGTTTAGGGTTTAGGGTTTAAGGTT
>JAISET010000180.1 GCA_031264015.1 Deltaproteobacteria bacterium
GTCGGCCTCGGCGGCGAAGTAGTCCCTGACCATCTTAAAGCAGACGGGGCTCAGGAGCAGCAGGGCCACCAGGTTGGGGAGGGCCATCAGGCCGTTGAACAGGTCGGAGATGCTCCAGACCAGCTCCAGCTGGGCCAGGGCGCCCAGGGGCACGACCAGGCTGAAGATGATGCGGTACGGCACGGAGGATTTGTGGCCGAAGAGATAGATGCAGCATCGCTCCCCGTAGACGCTCCAGCCCAGGATGGTGGAGAAGGCGAACAGGGCCAGGGCGATGCCGACCAGGTAGTCGCCGTAGGGGATGACCATGGCGAAGGCGCTGGCGGTGACCAAGGCCGCGGAGCCTCTGTCGGGGGCGTCCCAGTTGCCGGCGATCAGGATGGTGATGGCCGTGATGGAGCAGACGACGATGGTGTCCAGGAAAGGGTCCAGCATGCCCAGAAAGCTCTGGCGGACGGGGCTGTCGGTGATGGCCGTGGCGTGGGCGATGGGCGCGCTGCCCAGACCGGCCTCGTTGGAGAAGAGGCCCCGGGCGATGCCGAAGCGCATGGCCATGGCGACGGTGGCGCCGAGGAAGCCGCCCGCGGCGGGGGCGGGGGCGAAGGCGTTCTGAAAGATGGAGGCGAAGGCCGGGATGATCCTGTCATAGTTGATGCACATGATGATCAGGCCGACGATGATGTAGAAGATGGCCATGAAGGGGACCAGGGTCCCGGCCACGGCGCCGATGCGCTTGACGCCGCCCAGCAGGGTGCCGGCGGTGAGGACCAGCATGATGCCGGCGATCAAATAGGGGCCCCAGTCGGGGCTGCCGATCAGGCTGTTGACGTTGGTGGTGACGGAGTTGGCCTGGGTCATGTTGCCGATGCCGAAGCTGGCCACGACGCCGAACAGCGCGAACAGCCAGGCCAGCCACTTCCAGTTGTTGCCCAGGCCGTTCTTGATGTAGTACATGGGGCCGCCGACATAGCTGCCGGTGGGGGTGACCTCGCGGTACCTGACGGCCAGCATGGTCTCGCAACACTTGGTGGCCATGCCGACCGCCGCCGTCACCCACATCCAGAAGACGGCGCCGGGTCCGCCGATGGTGATGGCCGTGGCCACGCCGACGATGTTTCCAGTGCCGACGGTGGCGGCCATGGAGGCCATCAGGGCGTTAAACGGCGAGAGCTCCCCCTGGTGGTCGGCGGAATGCTTGCGGCCGGCCAGCATGTGGGAAAACGCCGGGAACAGGTAGCGCCAGGGCATAAATTTCAGGCCGATGATCAGGTAGATGCCCGAGCCTACCAACAACGGAAGCAGGACGTAGGGACCCCAGACAACGCCGCCGACCTTGTCAAGAAAACTTTGCAGATTCTGCAAAAAAGACGTCTCCATACTACTCTCTCCTCGCTAAGTGAGTAATTAGATGCAAGAACATTGGACTCTCGCATAAAGAAGTGGAACTTATAGTAAAAAAGTATTTATCCCACTTTGTATCTATAATTTTCCCACTAAAAATGTATCTAGCTAGAAAAGTTGTTAACTGACATACACTTTATGAGTAAAGACATTTAATGTAACATTAGCCACAGATATGTTCAGCGACAAAAACTGAACTTGTCAAAGTACTTATTTATTGCATTCTTGATGGTTTGAAAATAGATTCTTGATGGTAAACATGTCAATTTAATAAAAAAATATATCGTTTCGTAAAAAAACAGTTATATTGTAGCAAATTATTTTAGAAAAGTTATAAAAAACTGTTGTTATCAAAAGAAGACGATAAAAATTTACAATCTCGGCGTCCGACGGGAAAGTCGGCCCGGGTCGGCCGGGCCTTTCCGGGACGCCCGTCCGGGGGGTCAGGGCGGCTTTGGGGCCGCCCGGGTCTGTCCCGGGGATCTCGCCCGGGCGTCGGCTTGATTTCAGGCCGTTGCGGCCTTCTGGCGTCTTTAATGTTTTTGGCGGGCCGGATGAGCGAGCGGGGAAATTTTTAGGGCGACAGGCCACTTTTTGGCGCTAAGTTTAGAAGTACTTTAGCAGCTTCAAAGAAGAATGTCAAATTCAATTGAAAAAGAGTCGGTTTAATATTATAAATTTGCTTATCAATAGCAATAATTTTGTTTTTTTTGCATGGAGAGAGAAAAAAAATATGCTAAGTGATCGCAAATAATATTTTGATATATTTCCAGGAATTTAATTTGCAATTAGGTAAATAGATTGCGATTAATTGAGAGTTGTTATTATTTTTAGTTGTTTGTTATCATAGTTAGACAGCTAATTTTTGCAGGTAGATTTTGACACTATACAGACATGACCCTTGATTGTCAAGCCGCCGCGAGAGAAAATTTTTTGACGAAACTTTTTGTCCCGACCCCTCCCCGGCCGCGGAGAAGGACGCTTTTTTCCCGTCCCGAAGTCAGACGGGCGGCCCCCTCCGTCGGGCGCGGGCCATAGCGGCCCCCTCCGAGCCGGTCCCGGCAGATCCCGGCAGATCCCGGCCGGGCCTAACCGGCCAGGACCAGGCGGGGCGGGGACAAGGCTGCCCGGGTCGTGACGCCGGGGACCGTTCCAAACCGGGACGGCTCGAGAAAAGTCTTTTCGCTCCCGGGCGATCGTTCCCGAACCGGGGCGGCTTTGGCCCGCCGGTCCCGGGGGCGGGCCGAAGCCGGGCTGACGGCCCGGGCGGGGCCGGCAAAAAGAAACCCCCCGGCCGACAAGGCCGAAAGCGTCCTTGGAGGCCGGGGGGTTGAAGGAGGGGGCTCCGAATGTCAAACCCATGAATCCTCGCCTGGGGTTTGGTCATTCACAGCCGGATGGACCGAAAAGCCAAAGACGGCAAAGGCAGGATGCCGAGAGGCGGGGGATCTAGTCGTCTTCGACCAGTCTCTTCTCCCGGGCCTCGTCGAGGGTGTAGCCTAAGGCGTGAATAATCTTTCGTATGGACTCCAGTCTGGTGGTCTTCCCCAACTCGAGGTTCCGTATGACCTTGCCGGAAACCTCAGCCTTTTTGGCCAAGCCCAAAACGCTGATCAGCTGGTTCTCCCTGGCTCTACGAAAGGCATCAGCATTCACTCTCATAATCTGACTCCTTTTGGTTGAAATTCAATAAAGCCAATTTACGAGCCCAGAGACGTTGTCTTTGGCTAAATCGACTCTATTATTGTATGACGTGTGCAGTTTCTAATTGGCAACTTTATAGTGAACCTAGCAAAAAATGGCGGCCCGAGAAATTTTTCAAGCTCCCAAAGCATTTTAACTCTTATAATTTTTCAGGTCAAGGAAAAAAAATGACCGCTAGAACTCAAAAAGGAACAAGCATTCACAATGCGGCCACTGCACCATCCTTTATTTTTAGCTATTTTTATGACCTCTAAATAATAATGTCGTTCCAAACTTGACGATTGAGGAATTTTATCCCACCATTCAAAAATTTTTTGCTATAAGGCCGACTTTTTTCAGGCCGGTCATGGCCGCAAGCCGGGGATTTTCATTGAAAAACTCTTGAAATTGGCCGGTTTGCTGGCAAGTGCCCTATTTTTTGTCTAAAGTCAGCTTGTTTCCTAGACTAAAAAATTTTTTTTGTTCATGTTTCTTATTATTAGGACAATTTTGGATGGCGTTGGCCGAAGAATTTTTCTTTTGGCCTGGTTTGCAGAAATATAAACAATGTTAATCGTAAATTATGTAATTTAAACTCCGTCATGGTAGATTGATTAATTTATTGTCACCAAAGAGAAATAATTAAGCATTTGCATAATGGCATTTAATATTTTATTTCCTACAAAAATATTTCAGTATATTTTTTATGTATAAACTAATTTATAAGCAGATAAAAAATTTAACAGGCAGTCTCAGACAAATTTTTTTAAGCTTGTAAATATATTATAATATATATTATGTGTCAAGTCTTGAAATATAAAGTTACTTATTGGTTGACGACGGTAAACTTGCGTTCAAAAACTATTTGTTTGCTTGGCTTTTAGTGCCTGGAAAAAGGCTGAAATTATTTTTGTCAAATAATTCGGCCGGCCGGGCCGCCCGTCAAAAATTAGCCGCGGCCGACGGCGCCCGGGGCTCCCGGAGGACCGGGCCCTCGCCGGCCCGAAACGCCGGGAAAGGGTCCGAGGCCCCTTTTTCCGGGACTTTCGGCGGCCCCCGGGGGCCCGCGTCCCCGGTCAGGGTCCTAAATATTCCGTCATGAGTATTATACCATCAATTTATAGTTTTCAATAGAGAAAATTCATGGTGAAAGAAAACTAAAGACCGGGCCCGGGACCTAATTTTTTCCCGGGCCGCCGTCCCCGGGCGCGGTCCGCGTCCCCAAAGACGTTGATTTGTCTTGTCCCGGCCGCCAGGGTCCCTCCCGCCCCGGTCCCGGCGCCCCGGCGTCCGGCCCCCGTCCCCCGGCCGCCTCCGGGCGGCCGTCCGCCGGCCCCGGGCCCGCCGTCCCCCGCAAGTCCGCCAGGCAGGGCTTGTCCATGGCCGCCGAGGAGACCGGGACCGCCCCCGGGCGACGTCCGGCGGACGGCCGCGGGCCGTCAAAAAATATTGTCATTTTCAGTCGCCTGGGATATAATTGCCGAATTCTAGCATTCGGCGACGTCCACCTAGATTGTGCCTTAGGCATGTTCTCCTGGGTCGTTTTCGGCCCGGCCCATCAACGTTATTCAGAGAGGCTAATTCCATGGTTATTTTGGTCATTAACGCCGGCAGCTCCTCGGTGAAGTTCACCTGCTTCGACATGGCCGACAACAAGAAAGTCCTGGCCAACGGCCTGGTGGAGCGCATCGGCATCGAAGGCACCACCATGAAGTACACCAACTTTAGGGGTGACGAGGTCAAGGGCGAGGTCGCCGTGAAAAACCCGACGGATGCCATAAAGATCATCTCCGAGCGCCTGCTCGACGCCAAGCACGGCGTCCTGAAGAAACTCGACGAGGTCAAGGCCATCGGCCACCGGGTCGTTCACGGCGGCGAGAAGATCAAGGATCCCATCGTCATCACTCCCGCGGTCAAGGACGTTATCAGGGACTGCTTCTCCATGAGCCCTCTGCATAACCCGCACAACCTCAACGGCATCGAGGCCTGCGAGGGCGTCCTGCCCGGCGTGCCCAACGTGGGCGTCTTCGACACGGCCTTCCACGCCACCATGCCGCCCCACGCCTATCTCTACGCCCTGCCCTATAATTTCTACACCGAGAACTCCGTGCGGCGCTACGGCTTCCACGGCACCAGCCACGCCTACGTCTCCAAGGCGGCCGCGGAGCTCGACGGGCGTCCCTACAAGGACCTGAGGATCGTCACCTGCCACCTCGGCAACGGCGGCTCCGTCGCGGCCATCAAGGACGGCAAGTGCCAGGACACCTCCATGGGCCTGACCCCCCTCGAGGGCCTGGTCATGGGCACCCGCCTCGGCGACGTCGACCCGGCCGTGGTCCTCTACGTCATGAAGCTCAAGGGCTACACCCCCGACCAGATGGACAACCTCATGAACAAGCAGAGCGGCGTCCTCGGTCTGGCGGGCATCGGCTCCTCCGACCTGCGCGACGTCGAGGCGGCCCAGGACAAGGGCAACCAGCAGTGCCGCCAGGCCCTGGAGGTCTACGCCTACAGGGTCCGCAAGTACATCGGCGCCTACACGGCCGCGCTCGGCGGGCTGGACATTCTGGTCTTCACCGCCGGCGTCGGCGAGAACTCCGCCACCATGAGGGCCTCCATCACCAAGGGCCTCGAGGGCGTCGGCATCAAGATCGACCCCGCCAAGAACGCCGTGCGCTCCCCCGACCCCAGGGTCATCAGCACCCCCGACAGCGCCGTCAAGGTCCAGGTCGTCCCCACCAACGAGGAGCTGGCCATCGCCGAGTTCACCAAGGCCCTGGTCGCCTAGGGTCCGTCCCCGGCCGGCCCGTTTCCGCATCGGGCGCGCCTCGGGCCAACCTCCGGGAACGCGCCCGACAAGCCCCGACGGCGGGGCCCGACCGGGCGGCCTGAAAAAATAAAACCGCCGGTCCTCTTTTTCGGGAGGGCCGGCGGTTTTGACGTTTTACGGCGCGTCGTTCCGGGGGGCGCGTCCTCGCCCCGCGCGTCTTTAGTCCACGCGGATGTCCAGGACCTCGGTGTTCAGGCGGAAGTCGGCCCAGGGGAGGTTTTTGCGGCCGTGGGACAGGAGCTTCTCCCAGAGGTAGCGGCCGCGGGCGACCAGCTGGCCCGCCAGGCGCTCGTCCGGCACGAACCGGGTGGAGGTGACGAAGGAGCGGGCCAGCCCGAAGGCCAGGCGGGCGGGGTAGGTGGCGTCCCCGGCCTCCCGGGCGAAGTCGCGGGCGGAGGCCTCGGCCTGTCTGGCGGCGCGGGTCAGGGCCGCCCTGGCCTGGTGGTTGACGACGGGCAGCCTGACCACGGAGACCAGCATGACGGAGACGTCCTGGACGTAGTCTGCCTGGCGGCTGCGGTAGATGTCCACGAAGGTGAGCTTGTTCTTGTCGGGGCTGAAGAGGATGTTGGAGAGGTTGAAGTCCCCGTGGATGCGCGCGGTGAACGGGGCGGACAGGGTCCGCTCCAAAATTTCCGCCTCGTCCAACAGCTCCGCGACCCCCCTGAGCCTCCACCTGCCCAGGGAGCCGTGGTGGCGCATGAGCCTGGGGTAGAGGGTGACCGCCTCGGGGAGACGCTCGGAGGCCTGGCGGCAGAAGTCGGAGGGCTGCGGCCGGTCGGCCCTGGTCTCCCGCCAGAGGTCGAACATGGCCCCGAAGGCCTTCCCCAGACCCTCGGCGGCCTCGTCGGAGGCGTTCTCCAGAAACAGGGACTGGAGGTTGCGGCTGTTGACGAACTCCATGATCAGGGCGGCCTCGTTGCCGGCCTCGGCCTTGATGAAGGCCTTGACCCTGGGGGTCAGGCCGGGGCGCAGGTCCTCCCAGACGGCCAGGTTGTCGCGCTCCCTGGTCATTTTCGAGGCCGGGCCGTGCTTGAAGACCACCGTCTGGTCCGTCGGGCCGCCCGCGTCGCCGTGGTGGCCGATGACGCCGATGCGGCAGCCGGAGCGCCCGCCCCAGATGGAGCGGAAGTCCAGCCTGGCCGGCTCCACGTGCTCCCCCGAGGCCTTGAGGCCCTCGCCCAGGGCCTTGTACTGCTCGAGCTTGATCTTCTCCCCCATGATGATGTAAATGATCTTCTCGCCGATCTCGAGGATGATGTCGCCGATCCTCTCCAGGTAATGGACGATCATGATGACCGTCACCAGGTCCTCGGCCGAGGAGCCCGCCCCGAACTCCTTGATGAGCCCGGCGAAGCGGTCGGCGTAGAGGGCGTCCAGCTTCTCCTCCACCTGGCCCAGCTTGACGGCCAGGTCGACGTTCTGCTGGGTCAGGGCGGGGTGGATGGTCTCGAGGCCCAGGAGGATCTGCTTGAAGAACTCGTCGAGGTTGTACGGGTAGAGGACGCTGATGCGGGAGAGGTACCCCGCCTGGCGGTCGAGGTTCAGCAGGAGGTCGCTGATGCGCTCCAGCCGGGAGGCGACGGAGGAGAGCGCCTGCAGGAACAGGCTCTCCCTGTTGGCGGCGAGCTTCTTCATGGTCTTGTCGAAGGCGATCTTTTGGAGCTGGGCCACCTGGGTGGTGATGTAGGCCACCCGGTTGAAGAGGGCCCTGCTCTTGGCCGGGTCCCGCCTGACCAAAAGGTCCCGGGCCTCCGAGGCCGCCTGCAGCACCTCCGTGGTCAGGAGCCGCAGATCGTCGTCCAGCTCAACCCCTTTCATCGCCAACCTCGCAAGAAAAGCAATTTCGACCTCGGCGATTTTCCACGCCCGCGGACGAGCCCGCGTCCGCGAAAAAAAAAGAAAAAAAGAAAAAACCCAAAAAAATGAAAAACCGTCCGTTCCCGCCGCGGAAAAAAAACGGCCGGGCCGCCCGCGGTCGCGACGGTCCGGCGCCAAAAAAAACGTCATATTATCGTCGGCGCCCGTCTTTGACAGTGATTTGTCAATAAATAACGCCGGGCCCGGACGGTAAGTTTTCCGCGCTGCGTGGTTTTAGTTTAGCAGGGCGGCCCGGAAAAGACAAGGGTTTTTTCCCGGCCCGGTGTTTTTCATCCGCCGCCCCGGCTGTTAACCAGGCCGCGGGCCGGCGGGGGGCGTCTCATGTCACTCGTCGGGGGCCTCCGGGCCGGTCTCCGCCGCCGTCGTCCCGTCCGTCCCGGCCTGGTCCGCCGCCGCGGTCCCGGCCTCGGCCGGGCCAGTCGTCCCGACCGTCGTCGACGGCGCGACCGTCCAGACCGGGACGCCCTCGTCGGCTGGCCGCGGCGCGTTCGCGCGGGCGGGGGGGAACAGGGTGGCCGGGCCCCGGTGGCTGCCGGCGGGCGGCTCCGTCTCCGGCCAGCCGACCGTCAGGGTCAGGCGCTGGCGGCCCTTGCGCTGCATCGTCTCCAGGGTCAGGTCGAGGATTTCGGCGGGCTTCAGGACGATCTCCCGGCCGTCGGCGCCGACGGAGATGCTGCGGTTTTTGAAACCCTCGGTCAGGGACTCCAGAAAGGCGACGACCTCGTCCGGGTCGGAGACGAAGGAGTGGTTGAAGTTGTGTCTGGTCATGTGCCTCCGCCGAAAAACCCGGGCTGGACGCCGGGGGATGCGACCGCTCGCGGCGCCCTCCAAGGCGCGCGTT
Source organism: Deltaproteobacteria bacterium (assembly GCA_031264015.1). Taxonomy (GTDB): domain Bacteria; phylum Desulfobacterota; class Desulfarculia; order Adiutricales; family Adiutricaceae; genus JAIRNQ01. The sequence goes on from JAISET010000180.1 coordinate 8,637, forward strand.
CTCAAGCCGCCAAAAAAAGTCCGGAGCGTTTATGCAAATACTCTGTCAGGGGAGACAGCCGGTCCTGGCCGACGCTCCCGGCCGTCTTTTTTTTGACGGCCGGGCCGCCCGGGCGCGGCTTGTCAAAACATGAGGGCCGCCAGTTTTTCCGGACGGTTTTCCAGACTTGTCTTGTCCGATCTTGTCTTTTTCAGCCGTCCGTCCAGAACGTCCGTCCCGGCCGTCCGTCCCGAACGCCCGGGGGGGGAGCGCCCGGCTTGCGGCGGCCCGTCAGACTATCCTGGACCTGTACTCGTCCATGGTCCGCTCCCGGCTCTGCCCGGCGTCTTTCAGGGCCGCGAGGACGACGGGGTCGCGCCAGGGGGGCTGGAAGCCGATTTCCCGGCCCGCGCCGTTCTTGTCCTCGGTGATGTTGGGCCTGATCTTGGAGGACATGTGGGTGTCGTCCCCCATGAAGGCCAGAAGGGGCCGCTTTCTTCTGGCCCTGGCCAGACACTCGGTCAAAAAGACGGTCTGTTTCGGGGTCGAGGGGTTCCAGACCTCCCAGCCGTCCACGTCCAGGTCGTCCAGCAAGGCCGGCCAGAAGAGGGGCGGGTGGGGGACGACGACGCCCGCCCCCAGGGAGCGGGCCTCCTCGACGATCTCGACGGCGGTGTGGAAGCGGTCGTAGTCCAGGTGGTGCTTGACCATGGCCTTGACGATGTTGGCCGCGGCCAGGCTGTTGGAGAATAAGACCGGGTCGACGTCCAGGTTTCTGGCCAGCATGAAGTCGGTCAGGAGCCTGTTTTTGAGCATCTCGGACCTCGGAGACGTCAGGGCGTCCCCCGAGTGGATCAGCTGGTCCAGGCGCATGGCGTAGAGGCTGGCCAGGTCCAGGGCCTGGTGGTCGAGGCCGTTGGAGTTGATCTCGCGGCTGATCTCCGGGCTCGGGTGGGTCAGGGCCGCCAGGATCTCCAGGAGCTGGAGGGCCCGGTAGCGGAAAGTCTGCTCGATCATGGACAGGAACTTGGTGGCCCCGGCCAGCTTCTCGGCCCGCAGGTGGATTAGAAGCTGGATCTTCTGGTCGTAGCCCGGGGCGTAGCAGTCGACCTCGACGCCGGCCCAGGGGCCCATGACGGTCACCCGGTTGTGCTGGGTGGGGATGACCATGAAGTCCGAGACGTTCGGGAAGGCCAGGGCCAGGCGCTTTTCAATCAGATCCAGGCCCACCCACTCCGGGTGGAAGTGGACGGCGAACAGCCTGTCCTCGTTCTCGTCCGTCCGGTCGGGGGTGCTGGCCAGGGCCGTCTCCTCGGGGGTCAGCTCCACCGAGGTCAGGCGGTCGAAGGCCTCCAGGTCGGCCTGGGCGAACTCCGCTCCCGGAAGCGGGCGGCGCGGGGAGGTGAGGGAAGTTTGCATGTGACGGGCTTAACCTCTTTCGTTCGGGCCCCGGGAGAAAGCCGGCCATGGCCGTCGGTCGTCGGTCATGGCGGCCCGCCGGCGGGGGGTGCGGAAAGCTCGGGACGGGACTTTTTTAGTCGTCCGCCCCGGTCGTTTGGGGACTCACAAGCATCAGGGTTGGCGCGGGGGCGCTTCTCCTCCCCCGCCCGCCAGGCCGGCCTCCCGAACGGCGAGGCTTTCGGGCGTTCAAGCCGCCCGGGGTGGTCAGATGAGGCTGGGCAGGGTGAAGCCGCTGCTTATTTTGGCCATCTCCTCGGAGATCATGGTCTGGACCTCGGCCAGGGCCTGGTTGGCCGCCGACAGGATGAGGTCGGTGAGCATCTCGATGTCGTCGGGGTTGACGATCTGTCTGTCGAGCTTGATGGAGACCAGCTGGTTGGCCCCGTTGGCCGTGACCACGACCACCCCCCCGCCGGAGCTGGCGGAGACGGTCTTGTCGTTGGTGCTTTTTTGCAGCTGCATCACCTTTTCCTGGATGATCTTGGCCTGCTGGATAAGGTTGAGGTTGTGGGGCGACTCGTCGCTGGACATGTTCCTGGCCTCCGGGCAACAAGTTTCGGCCGCAATGACGCGCGGACCATAAATGCGTTTTCTTATGGCGGAAACTGAAAAAATGCAATATAAAAACGGCCGGCGGTTAACTTTTCAGTTCGTCGTCTCCGCCGGGGCCGGGAGAGTCCCCCCGGGGCGAAAGCGGCGTTTATTATGCTGCCCCTCCGGGGGCCCCTGGCTCCGACCGTTGTCCTTAAATAGATTTTATCACACTTTTTGGGATTTGGTGAGCGCGGGGCGGGCCCGCTTATAGGCCCCGGGGGAGGGCCGTGGGAGCCGCCGTGGGAGCCGCCGTGGGAGCTGCCGTGGGAGCCGCCGGGGGAGCCGCCGGGGGAGCCGCCGGGGCGGTCGGGCCCGGTCGGCGGGACTGCGGGTCGGGCCCGCTGTTCGGGTCCGGCCGGCGGGGCCGTTGAAGCGGATCCCGGCGGGGGGCCGCGACGGGCCCGAGGGAAACCGCGGCGCCTTAGACCTCGCCGCCGTTCTCGTCCGCGTCGTCGGACTGTTCGGAGGAAGCCGCGTCAGTCTCCGACTCGGGGTCGGAATCCAGGTCGTCGAGACCGACCTCGTTGGCCGGGTTGTCCTTGTAGCTCACAAACTTGCCGGGCAGCTCCTCTTTCAGGCGCATGATGACCGGCAGGGTCTCCAGGATGTCGCGGCGCTGCTCGGAAAACGGCGCCTTGCTGAGACGCTTGATAAGCTCCGCCTGCTCGGAGATTCTGGCCGGGCGTTCCCCCGGGGCGTCCTCGGGAGTTTTTTCCGGCCCGGTCCGCGCGGCGGGCGCCGGAGTTTTAACTTCCTCCGCCGGTTTGACGTCGTCGGCCGGCCTGACGGGCTCCGGAGTTTTTTTCGGCTCGGCCTGGACGACCGGCGCCCGAGGTTTTATTTCCTCGACGGGTTGAACTTCCCCCGCCGGTTTGACGGCTTCCGCGACGGGTTTTGCTTCCTCGGCGGGTGCGGCGGGCTCCGGAGTTTTTTCCGGTTCCGTTTGAGCGGCCGGCGCCGGAGTTTTTACTTCCCCCGCCGGTAAGACGGCTTCCGCGGCCGGTTTTGTTTCCTCGACCGGCCTGGCGGGCTCGGGAGTTATGACCGGCCCCGTCCGCGCGGCCGGCGCCTGGGGTTCCGCTTCCTCCGCCGGTTTGACGACTTCGGCCGGTCTGGCCGGCTCCGCCTGCCTGGCGGGCGGGGCGGCCGTTGTCGTCGCCTGCGCGGCGGGCCTCGGGGCGTCGGATAAAAGCCCCCGGCTCTGGCTCAGGGGGGCGTCCAGGCTTCTGGAGGGCGGGCCGGGCCTGTCGGCGGGCCTGCCCCCGGACTCCAGGTAGCAGGCCAGCTTCTCGGCCAGGACGGCCAGGTCGCCCAGGGGGGCCATCTGGCAGAGGCGGATGAGGTGCGCCTCCATCAGCCAGCGGGGGTGCGGGTGGCGGGCCAGCTCGCCCTGGAACTTCAGCCAGGCCTCGAGATGGCGGTGCAGCGTGCCCAAAGTCTGGTTGGAGCTGACGGCCTTGTAGCGGGCCGCCTCGGCGTCGGTCAGGTCCAGAAACTCCCCCGTGCCCGGGGCGGCCCGGTAGATGGTCAGAACCCTGACCAGCTCCAGGACCCGGAGCCCCAGCTCCTTGAAGTCGTAGCCCAGGTCGTAGGTCTCGTCGACGACGCTTAGGGCCCCGGCCAGGTCCCCGTTCAGGGCGCAGCTGGCCGCCCTGACCACCAGGTCCTGGTTGATGAGGCCCAGGGCCGCGTCGACGGCGTTTAGAGTTATCTCGCCCCCGAAGGCGACGACCTGGTCCATGAGGCCCAGGGCGTCCCTGAGGCCCCCCTCGGCCTGTCTGGCGATGACGGTCAGGGCGTCCTTGTCGGCCGGGATGTTCTCGGCCCGGGACACGTCCTCCAGGCGGGCGACGATGTCGTCCACCATGATGCGCCGGAAGTCGAAGCGCTGGCAGCGGGAGAGGAAGGTGGCCGGGAGCTTGTGGGCCTCGGTGGTGGCGAAAATGAAGACGACGTGGGCCGGGGGCTCCTCGAGGGTCTTCAGGAGGGCGTTGAAGGCGTCCGGGGTCAGGGCGTGGACCTCGTCGATGATGTACACCTTGCGGGGGTTCTTGATGGGCAGAAACTTGATCGTCTCCCTCAGGGCCCTGATCTCCCCGATGCCGCGGTTGGACGCCCCGTCCACCTCGAAGAGGTCCACCGAGCTCCCGGCCTTGATCTCCTGGCAGGACTGGCAGACCCCGCAGGGGCGCCGGCCCCCGGCCTTGCAGCTCAGCGCCATGGCCAGGAGCCTCGCGGCAGTGGTTTTGCCCACCCCCCTGGGCCCGGTGAACAGGTAGGCGTGGGCGATGCGGCCGGTCTCCAGGGCCCGGGTCAGCGTCCTGGTCACCTGGGTCTGGCCGATCAGGTCCTCGAAGGTCCTCGGCCGATATTTTCTGGCCAGGACCAGATATGACTCAGACACGCTCCCGCCCCCCGCTATTCCATGGCCTTCCGGCACTTGTGGCAGACGGCGCCCTGGTCGGCGGGCACCTCGGGACGCCTGGTCCAGCACCTGGGGCATTTCTGGTCGGGGCTGACGGCCACCTCGGCCAGGATCTTGTCGGGCCCCAGGTCGGCCCCCTCCGGGGCGACCGTCACGACCACCCGGCTGACGATGAAGAGCTCGGCCAGGTTGGGGAACCTTTCCAGGACGGCAGCGTCGCCGGGGGTGACGGCCAGCCGGAGCTCGGCGTCCAGGCCGCTGCCGATGACCTTGTCGCGGCGGGCCTGCTCCAGGGACTTGTAGGCGGCGGCCCTGACGGTCAGAAGACTCTCGAAGAGCCGGGCCTGCTCCGGGACGAGCCAGGCGGGGTCGGCCTCGGGGAAGTCCTGCAAAAAGACGCTGGTCTTTTCGCCGGGCTCCAGGCGCTGCCAGATCTCCTCGGCGGTGAAGGAGAGCACCGGGGCCATGAGCCTCGTCAGGGCCGAGAGGACCGTCCGCATGACCGTCTGGCTGCCCCGGCGGGAGGGGTCGGAGGCCTTGAGGGTGTAGAGGCGGTCCTTGATGACGTCGTGGTAGACGGAGGAAAGGAAGACCACGAACTTGTTGAGCACCTGGTAGATGAGGTGGAAGTCGTAGCTCTCGTAGGACTGCCTGATCTTCTCGACGACCACGGCCAGCTGGTGCAGGACGTAGCGGTCCAGCGGGTCGAGGCCCCCCAGGGGGACGGCGTCCGCGGCCGGGTCGAAGTCGTGGGTGTTGCCCAGGATGAAGCGCGAGGTGTTGCGGAAGTTGAAGTAGGCCTTGGCCAGCATGTCCATGATGGTTTTGGACAGGCGGATGTCGTCCTGGTAGTTCTCGGCCGAGACCCAGAGCCGCAAAATGTCCGCCCCGTAGGATTTGATGATCTCGGCGGGCTCGATGGTGTTCTTGAGGGTCTTGCTCATCTTCTTGCCGGCCCCGTCCACCACGTAGCCGTGGGTCAGCACCTCCCGGTAGGGGGGCCTCCCGCGGTTGGCCATGGAGACCAGCAGCGACGAGTGGAACCAGCCGCGGTGCTGGTCCGAGCCCTCCAGGTACATGTCGGGCACGTCGGGCAGGTACGGCCTCTCCTCGCAGACGGCGGTGAAGGAGCAGCCGGAGTCGAACCAGACGTCCAGGATGTCGGTCTCTTTGATGAAGCTCGACGAGCCGCACTTTTTGCAGCTCTCGCCGGGGGGCAGAAGGTCGCTCTCGTCGAGGTCGTACCAGGCGTCGGCCCCCTTCTCGGAGAACAGGGCGAAGAGCTTCTTCTGGATGGCCTCGGAGTAGTGCCACTCGCCGCACCGGTGGCAGAAGAAGACGGTGATGGGCACCCCCCAGGACCTCTGGCGGCTGATGCACCAGTCCGGCCGGTGCTCGATCATGCCGCGGATGCGGTCGCGGCCCCACTTGGGGATCCAGGTCAGCCGGTCGACAACGTCCAGGGTTTTGGCGCGCAGGTCGTCCTTTTCCAAAGAGACGAACCACTGCGGGGTGGAGCGGAAGACCACGGGCTTCTTGCACCTCCAGCAGTGTGGGTACTGGTGCGTCAGGGTCTCCTGGGCCAAAAGGGCGCCCTTGTCCTTGAGGAAGCCGACGACCCGGGGGTTGGCGTCCAGGACCTTGACGCCCTGGAGCTCGGGGACCTCGTCGGTGAAGCGGGCGTGGTCGTCCAGGGGGGAGAGAAGGGGCAGGTTGTGGGCCAGGCCCGTCTCGTAGTCCTCCCGGCCGTGGCCCGGGGCGGTGTGCACCAGGCCCGTCCCCTGGTCGTCGGTGACGTAGGCGGCGGGCACCACCTTGGAGAGGCGGTCGTAGAGGGGGTGTCTGGCCTGGAGGCCGAAAAGGGCCCGGACCTCGACGTCGCCCAGGTCCGCCGCCTCGCCCATCCTGAACTTGGGCAGGATCTTCCCGGCCAGGCTCCTGGCCAGCACGAAGACCCTGTCCCTGAGCCGGTAGGCCGCGTAGGCGAAGGACGGGTTGTAGGCCACGCCCATGTTGGCGGGGATGGTCCAGGGGGTGGTGGTCCAGATGACCAGCTCGACCTTCTCGCCCCCGAGCTTCTCCGAGAGGACGGCCGGGTCGGAGTCCAAAACGAAGGAGACGTAGACCGAGTCGGAGGCGTGGTCCTCGTACTCCACCTCGGCCTCGGCCAGGGCCGTGTGGCAGTTGCCGCACCAGAGGACGGGCTTGGGGCTCTGGTAGAGCCTGCCGTCCAGGGCCATCCGCCCCAGCTCCCTGGCGATGACGGCCTCGTAGCGGTAGGCCAGGGTCAGATAGGGGTCGTCCCACTCGCCCAGGACGCCCAGGCGCTTGAACTGGGCCATCTGGATGTCCACGAACTTTTTGGCGTACTCGCGGCACTGGCGGCGGATGTCCGAGCGGCTCATGGTCGCCTTCTTGGAGCCCAGGGCCTTGTCGACCTGGTGCTCGATGGGCAGGCCGTGGCAGTCCCAGCCGGGCACGTAGGGGGAGAGCCAGCCCGACATGGACTTGGACTTGATGATGACGTCCTTCAAAACCTTGTTCAGGGCCGTGCCCATGTGGATGTCGCCGTTGGCGTAGGGAGGCCCGTCGTGCAGCATCCAGCGGGGCTTGTCCTTGTTCCGCTCCAAGACGAGGTTGTAGAGGTCCATGTCCGCCCACTTTTGGAGCAGCCTGGGTTCCAGTTCCGTCAGCCCCGCCTTCATCGGAAAGTCGGTCTTGGGCAGATTGAGGGTGTCTTTGTAGTCCATTTTATCCATACCATCAGGGTCTTGTTTGAAAATGTCGCCGCA
>JAISET010000202.1 GCA_031264015.1 Deltaproteobacteria bacterium
TTTAGAAAAATACCGTTAAAAATATCGTATAAAATTGCTGTCGTCTAATATCCTGAATTACTTGAAGTTTATCCTCTTCAGTCCGAGTTGTCAAATACAGACCCTAAGTGTAGTAAATACGATATGTTACATGACATCAAATTCTTGCTGGCACCGGCATTCGAGAGCATGAGTTCAAGTCTCCTCTGGAATTGGAGCATACGAGTTCAAGTCTCATGACGGGACTCACATTGCCCCGGCAACTGATCTGCCGGAGTTTCCTTGTTGGCCGATAAATGCCGCCGTACTTGTCGCTCTTGCGCTTCCAGCAAAAGAGTATGGATTTTCCGCTCAAGCTCCTTTTTGGGCGGCAGTTCCGTCCAGTATTCGGCCACCATGATGCCGTCCTTGTGCATTTCCAGAAGTTCCAGCTGTTCCCGGCTGGCGGCCGCGCAGAGGATAAGGCCGACAGGCGCGTTTTCGCCTTCTTGCCGGTCATAGCGACTCAACCATTTCAGGTAGAGTTCCATCTGTCCTTTATCCTTGCCTTGGAACTTGCCCAGCTTGAGTTCCACAGCCACAAGACGCCTGGAAATGCGGTGGTAAAAGAGCAGGTCCAGACGGCCTCCCGCCGGACTGACCAACCATAATCGCGCGCGACAAAGCCGCTCCGACACTTTTTTTGTGTCGGTGTTTTTTTGATCCCTGCCTCCTTCCCTGAAAGCCAGGCGCCAACCCGCCCTCGCCAACCCGCCCGTTCGTTCCCTCATCCGCCTTGTCCGCCCGGCCTGATCGCGGGGCGGCCTTTTTCCGCGGCGTTCCGATATTACGGTTTCCCGATCTTGCGGTCCCCGCTTGTCCTGCCGCCCGTCAGCGCAACGAGCCCAGCCCCAGGGCCTGGACCGTCTCGTCCGGCAGCGGGGTGAAGGCGGGCCCGTGTTCCTCGATGTCGCGGTCGAACTGCTCCATGGCGCGCTCGTCGGCGAAGGAGAAGACGGCCAGGGCCCTGCCCACCTGCTCGCCGGTGTGGACGTAGTTGAAGTAGGAGATGTTGCAGAGGTTCTTGATTCTCTCCAAAAACTCCGACAGGGCCCCGGGTCGCTCGGGAAACTCCAGGATGACGCCCCTGGGGTTCTTGAACAGGCCCGGCTGGAACGGGGCCACTCTGAACGGCAGGTCGGGCCGGTCGGTGATGTTCTCGAAGGCGTAGCCGGAGCGGACGATGGTCGCCTCGAAGTCGGCGAACTGGGCCGGCGCGCCGTCGAAGCCCACCACGGGGTAGGCGAGCTCGGCGTCGTTCTGGCCGACCATCAGGTGCGAGATGTTCAGTCCTATGTCGGCGATGGTCTTAAAGAAAGCCAGCATGGCCCCGGGGCGCTCCGGCACGGCCACCCGGTAGAAGAGCTGTCTGGCCGCGGGGTCCCCGGCCTTGGCGGCGATGTCGGCCAGCCTGCGGAAATCCAGGTTGGCGCCCGAGACCACCACCCCGACCCGTCTGCCCAGGACCAGCTCCGGGCGCCTGACGGCCGCGGCCAGACCCAGGGCGCCGGAGGGCTCGGCGAGCACCCTCGCGGTTCTCCAAAGCGTCTCCATGGCGGCGGTGACGTCCCGCGCGCCCACCGTGACCAGGTCGTCCAGCAGGCCCCTCAGGAGCGCGTACGGTCCTGCCCCGGCCTGCCTGACGGCCGTGCCGTCGCAGAAGATGTCGACTTTGCCGAGACTGACGGGCTTTCCGGAGGCGAAGGCCTGTCTCATGGAGGCCTGGCCCTCCGCCTCCACCCCGATGACGCGCACCGAGGGGTCGTAGGTCTTGATGACCGCGGCCACCCCCGCGGCCATGCCGCCGCCGCCGATCTGCAGGAGGACCACCTCGGGCCGCGGGGACGTCGTCATCATCTCGTCCCCGATGACCCCCTGTCCGGCCATGACCAGGGGGTGGTCGTAGGGCGGCACCCTGAGAAGGTTGTCCCTCAGGGCCATGGCCTCCGCCGCCCGGGCCGCCTCGTCGAAGGTGTCCCCCTCGAGGTGGATCCGCGCGTTGCGGCCGCCCAGCCTGGCCACGGAGTCGATCTTCAGCCGCGGGGCCGACTTGGGCATGAACAGGTGGGCCAGCAGCCCCAGCCTGGCCGCGGAGACGGCCACCCCCTGGGCGTGGTTGCCAGCGGAGGCCGCCACCAGGCCCCGTTCGGCGGCCTCGGCCAGGTTGGCGCTGATGAAGTTGTAGGCCCCCCGCCACTTGTACGAGTGGATTTCGGAGAGGTCCTCCCTTTTCAACAGCATGGTCCAGCCCTCGGGCTGCTCGTGGACCTCCGTTGGCGTCGGGGGGAAGAGGTCGTAGACGCGGGTCCTGGCCAGCATGACCTGGCTGAAGAGCTCCCCGGCGGTCAGCTCGGGGCGTCCGTCGTCCGCGGGTTGAAGTTTGGCCGGCCCGGGGGCGTCCGGCTCCGGCGTCGTCTTTTTGGTGGGCGGGGTGGTGGTCATGGTCGGGCGTCCTTCCGGAAGAAATGATATCCATAGGATATTATAGGGACAAATTATTTTGCCTTAAATGGCAAAAAGTTACAAAGCGTCTAACTAAGACTGTGAAAATGCAAGAAATAGAATTCACAGGTCGGCGGCCGTCGGCGGAAGCGTTCCCCGGCCGGCGGATCCGGCTCCCAATTCCACGCGCGGCGCGCGGGGAATCTCCAAACCCCTGAAAACAGGTGGTTTACCAATTCCCGCGCGGCGCGCGGGGAATTGGGAAAGTTAGTAAAAACCGGGAATTATCTTGCGGCTCTCGTTTCGGTCCGTTTTTTCGGCCCCGGGCCGTCCCGGTTGTTGACTGCCGGGGGGAAAGGGATTATATTGCACTCCGCCCGTGGTCCGGGAGGCGGTCGCCAATGGTCGGGCCGCCATTTTTGGCCTCTGTTTGCGGCCTTGTTTGCGGCGGCCGCGGTCTGTTTTTTGGTTGTTTGCTTAAATTATGTGTCCTTTTCGGCCTATTTCATTGATTTAGGCTTTTTTATTTGGTCTGAAACGGTTATTTCCAGTCGTCATGGCAGCTCTAGCTGGCGTCTATTGGCATGTGTAAAAATTTATGTTTGTTTCATGACGTTTTATATCCTTTATTTTTCTTTCGCAGGTTTTTTGACCAGGCCCGGCCGGACGGCCCCTTCCCGCTCCAGCCGGGGTCAAACAGAGAGGCGCCCGGCGCCGGCTTTGATTTTTACTCTTGCCTTTTGGAGCATATTTTGGTATAAAAGTTAGGAAAAATGCATGTTGAAGTCTAAGTGTAGTCTGGATAGTATAAAAAAGAATCTTATAGTATGTTGGCGTAAAAAATATCAATAATTTTTAATTTAGACAATAAATTTAACTTTGTATGCAAATTTATATGAATATTACGACTCTGAACGTATTTATTAATATCTACTTATTAATAATTTGCTCCGATATATCATTTTAGGATTTTTATCTCTTTTCTGAATGTAACGTCCGGTTTCAGAAAAGACCCCCTCGGCGACCTTCCGACCAGGGCGGTCGGATTCTCGCCTCGCCGCCCGTCAGGCCCCCGGACGCGGCGTCCCCGGACCGACTCCGGTCCCTCCTCCGGCCAGGCGGCCCCCGGCCGGCCGCCGGCCGAAATCCCCGCAGCCGCTCAACACCGTTCCCGTCCTTTGGAGGGCGCCGTCCGAGTCCCCCCGGCATCCGGGGGCCGGACGTTTTTTTATTTTTCGTCCCCCCGCGCGCCGCGACCGCGCCCGTCGCGACCGCGCCCGTCGCGACCCCTGTCTGGCGGCCGTCATGAGGGGGGGGATTTCGGTTGGCTCAAGAACACCCCCGGTTGGTTAAGTCATGTCCACAAGAAAGAAAGCCCTGTTTCTGTTGCTTTCGGCCACCTTCATCTGGGGGGTGTCCTCGCCGATCAACCGTCACGCCCTGGCCTCCATCCCCCCCTGGCCCTTCGCCGCCTTCAGGTACATGTTCGCCTCCCTGGCCCTTCTGCCCCTGGTCCTGCGCTGGGGCAGGCGGCAGGCCCCGGCCCAGTACTTCGACCACCCCGTCGAGCGCCTGGTCTGGCTCAAGGCGGGCCTCTGCCTGGGCGCCCTGCTGGCCCTGGGCACCTGGCTCCAGTTCATGGGGCTGGCCGTCACCACCGCCTCCAAGTCCGGCTTCATCACCTCCCTGTACATCTCCATGGTGGCCGTCTACGGCTTCGTCTTCGGGCAGCTGCCCCGCTGGCAGGTCTGGGCGGGCCTGGGCCTCTGCCTGGCGGGTCTCGTCTTCATCGGCAACCCCGGCGACGCCAACGGCTTCAACCGGGGCGACGCCCTGACCCTGGTCGCGGACCTGGTCTGGGCGGCGCACCTGATCGTCATGGGCCACTTCGCCCAAAAGGTCAACCCCTGGCGGCTGGTGGCCTCCCAGTCCGGGGTCTGCAGCCTGATCTGCTTCGGCATGGCCGCGGCCACGGACTCCATGTGCACCTCGGAGGAGTTCCGGACCGCCTTTCCGGCCATCATCTGGGCCGTCTGCTCGGTGAGCCTGGCCTACGTCTGCCAGGCCCTGGCCCAGATCAACACGCCCGCCACCACCGCGGCCATCACCCTGCAGTTCCAGCCCGTCATCGGGGCCACCTGCGGGGTCTTGTTCCTAAACGAGCCCCTGACCATGCCTTTGGTCATCGGCGCCGCGCTGCTCGTCTCCGGGGCCCTGGTGGCCCAGAGGGCCGAGGACCCGGTCAGGCTGACCCGGGCCAACCCGCGCTTCAAGATTCTCAGGGCGGCCCAGGTGGCGGCGGCGGTGCTGCTGCTGACCGCCTGCGGGCTCTCGATGCTCCTGACCGGGCCCGGGGCCGGCTGAGAGGCCGGGGGACGCGCCGCCGGGCGGCGCGGACGGTTTTACGGAGTCCAATAAAAAAGCCCTCCGGTCTGTCGACAGGAGGGCTTTTCGGGTCTCGGGACCGGAAAAGGCGGCTACTCCTTCTCCTCCTGCGGCTTGTACTCGCTGATGACTTTGTCTTTAATCTGGACCGGGGCCTCGTCGTAATGGGCGAATTCCATGGTGAAGGACCCCCGGCCCCCGGTCATCGAGGTGAGCGAGGGGGAGTAGGTCAGCAGCTCCATCTGGGGCACGTGGGCGCTGATGATTTGCATTTTGCCGCGGCTCTCGGTGCCGAGGAGCTTGCCCCTGCGGCTGGAGATGTCGCCCATGACGTCGCCCATGGCGTCCTCGGGGACGGTGGCGGTCAGCAGGGCCACGGGCTCCAGGATGGTGGGCTGGCACTCCAGGAAGGCCTTCTTGAAGGCCATGGAGCCGGCGATTTTGAAGGCCATCTCCGAGGAGTCGACGTCGTGGTAGGACCCGAAGACCAGGGCGACCTTGCAGTCGACCACGGGGTTGCCGCTGACCACGCCGCCGGCCATGGCCTCGACGATGCCTTTCTCCACGGCGGGGATGTACTGTCTGGGGATGACGCCGCCGACGATCTTGTCCTCGAAGATGAAGCCCTCGCCGCGGGGCAGGGGCTCGAGCTCGATGACGGCGTCGCCGTACTGGCCCTTGCCGCCCGTCTGCTTTTTGTACTTGCCCTGGACCTTGGCCCGGCTCTTGATGGTCTCCTTAAAGGCCACCTTGGGGGTTTTGAGGACGACGTCGACGTTGTACTTGCGCTTGATCTTCTCCAAGGTCACGTCGATGTGGATCTGGCCCATGCCGGAGACGATCATCTCCTTGGTCTGGTTGTTGCGGGCGAGCCGCAGGGTCACGTCCTCGAGGGTCATCTTGTTGATGGCGGCGAAGACCTTCTCCTCGTCGCCCTTGGCCTTGGCCTCCACGGCGAAGTGGACCACCGGGTCCATGGGCTGGCTGGCCCAGAAGACGACGGGGGCGGTCTCGTCGGAGAGGCTGTCCGAGGTCAGGGTGTTCTTGAGCTTGGCCACGGCCACGATGTCGCCGGGCCCGGCCTCCTCGATGGGCTTCTGGCCCTTGCCCTCCAGGGCGAAGAGCTGGCCGTAGCGCTCCTTCTGGCCCCTGGTGACGTTTAAAAAGCCGCCGTCCGGGGTGACGGTCCCGGAAAAGACTCTGAAGACGGTCAGCTGCCCGGCGAAGGGGTCGACCACGGTCTTGATGACCAGGCCCCCGAAGGGCGCCGCGGGGTCGGGCTCGCGGTCGAGGATGGCCTCCTCGTCGTCGGCCTTGTGGCCCAGCACCTGGCCCCTCTCCTGGGGGGAGGGCAGAAGCGCGACGATCTGGTCCAAAAGATAGCCGAGGCCCGAGAGCTTGAGGCCCGAGGCCGGGACGACCGGGGCGATCTTGCCCTGCTGGACGGCGGCCTTCAGGGCGGCCTCCAGCTCCTCCAAGGTCAGCTCCTGCTCCTCGAAATACTTGTCCAAAAGGGCGTCGTCGGTCTCGGCGATGGCCTCGACAAGCTTTCCCCTGTGCTCGCTGACCAGCTCGAGCATGCCGGCCGGGACCGGGCCCTCCGTCGCCTTGCCCGTCTGGTCGTAGACGTGGGCCTTCTGCCTGAGCAGGTCCACCAGGCCCGAGAACTTGTCCTCGGCCCCGATGGGCAGGGCCACGGGGACGGCCTTGGGCGAGGTGAAGGACTCGGTGATGTTCTCCAAAGTTTTGTAGAAGTCGGCCCGCTCGCGGTCCATTTTATTGATGACGACCAGCCTCGGCAGCTTCAGGGAGTCGGCGAAGGCCCAGCCCTTCTCCGTGGAGACCTTGACCATGTCCACGGCGTCGACGAGCACCACGGCCGAGTCGACCCCGTAGAGGACCGTCCTGGTGTCGTTGAGGAAGTTCTCGCCGCCCGGCGTGTCGACGAAGGTGACCTGGTGCTTTTTCCAAGGAAAATAGTGGAAGGAGGAGCCCAGGCTGTTTTTGCGCTTGATCTCCTCAGGCTCGTAGTCGAGGACGCTGGTGGACTCGGCGACGGAGCCCAGGCGGGTGGAGACCTTGGTGAGGAACAGGAAGGCCTCGGCCAGCGAGGTCTTGCCGGCCCCGCCGTGGGCTATCAGGGCGATGGTTCTTTGTTTGGAGACATCTTTCATACAACAAATCCAAATAGTAAACTCTGACCTTGGTCAGGGATTGATGAGTTCGCGCCGCCGAAACCGGCCCGGTTGGCCGAACGGCTCGGGCGGGACGCCGGGGGGCCCGGACGCGTGTCGGATTCATGGTGTTTCTGGGCGCTTGACGGAGCCTGGATTTCCCGAATGCCGCCGGTTTTTCGCCTTCGCGGGGCGTCGCGGGGCAAGCCTAGATTTGAAACAACCTTGACATTATGCCTTTCGCGCCCCTTTTTGTCAAGAGCCGCAGGCAATAAAAATTTGGCAACTCCAGCCGCTAATTTGGCTTTAATTTGAAGTGTTTGTCAACATATAATTTAAGATTATTCTTTTGTGTCTAAAAATATTGACTTTGGGTGACAATTGTAACTCCCTGGCTGGTAAGCATTCACGGGATCCCCTGGCGGCCCCTGCCAGGGTTGGGGCTGGACCCGAGTCCAGGACCTACCCTGGGATGAAAATTGCCATCAAGATTTCTGTCTCCAGGGTTAATTTATCACTTTCAATGTCAAATATTTAAGGCAAGAGGAAA
>JAISET010000095.1 GCA_031264015.1 Deltaproteobacteria bacterium
TGCTCCAGATCGCCGTCGACCACGGGGTCGACTTCAAGGGCAAGACAGTCCTGGACGTGGGCTGCGGCAGCGGCCAGTTCACCATCAGGCTGGCCCGGCTGGCCGAAAAGGTGGTGGCCGTGGACCTGGCCGACAAGATGCTGGAGATCTCCAAGGCCGAGGCCGACCGCCAGAACCTGACCAACATCGACTACGTCCTAAGCTCCTGGACGGACTTTCCGCTGGACAAGCCCTACGACCTGGTCTTCGCCTCCATGTGCCCGGCCTTGCGGGACGACGAGGCCAGGGCCAAGCTCCTGGAGGCCGTCGGCGGCACCCTCATGCACGTCGGCTTCACGGACTACGTGGACTTCCCGCCCATGGCGGGCCTCCTCAAACACTTCCAGATCGAGCCCAAGCGCTTCCGCAGCGGGCCGGAGATGGCCCTCTGGATGGACGGCCGGAACAAGACCTACAAGAAATACGAGAAGACAGGCGTCTGGGAGGTCAGGCACGACCATGACGAGGCCCTGAGGTGGTGCGCGGTCATGCTCGCCGACCTCGGCGTGGAAAAGCCCGACCCCGGGCTGATCCGCTCGTTTCTGGCCCCGAGCTGGGTCGAGGAGGCGAACGCCTACGTGCTGAAAAGCCCCTATTTCGTGGAGATGCTGATCTGGGACAGGCCCTAGTCAAACTATGGACGCGCCCCCGTCGCCGGCGCCCAGGACCGGGGCCAAAGACCGGCGCCCGAGGACGGAAAATAAAAGGAGGCGACAAATGACCGCCGAGAAAAACGGCGCGGACGACCGGGCGGCTGTTGTTCCCGACCCCATGCGCGCCTGGATATTCGCCGCCAAATGTCACCTGGGGCAGCTCTATCCGGGGACCGACCTGCCCTACCTGCTCCACCTGGCCCAGACGGTCACCGCCCTCCTGCCCGCCTTCGACGAGCGGCCCGGCCTCGACAAGAACCTGGCCCTCTGCTGCGCCGTCCTGCACGACGCCATGGAGGACACCTGCGCGGGCTTCGACGAGATCGAGAGCGAGTTCGGCGCCCCGGTGGCCGAGGGCGTCCAGGCCCTGACCAAAAGCCCCCTCCTCAAGGGCGAGTTCAAAATGGCGGACTCCCTTAGGAGGATCAGAGAGCAGCCCCGCGAGGTCTGGCTGGTCAAATTAAGCGACCGGACGGCCAACATGCACTCCCTGCCGGCCCGCTGGAGCCGCGAGAAAATCCTCGCCTACGCCAAAGAGGCCAGGCTCGTCGTCGAGCAACTGGGCCCGGCCTCCGAGGTCCTGACCGGCCGTCTGCTGGCCAGGATCGCCGTCTGGGAGCAAAGCTAGCGCCTGGTGACGCGACTTTTGACGGATTTTGACACATCGTCCGCCGGGGCGGTTGGGCGGCGGGCGCCCCCCAAAAATACCAAAAAGACAAAATTCTTCCGTCTCCGGGAAGAATTTTGTCT
Organism: Deltaproteobacteria bacterium; assembly: GCA_031264015.1. Classification (GTDB taxonomy): domain Bacteria; phylum Desulfobacterota; class Desulfarculia; order Adiutricales; family Adiutricaceae; genus JAIRNQ01. Next base: position 1,443 of record JAISET010000095.1, read on the forward strand.
TTTTTTTTGAGATTTTGATGTATTTTTTCCAGAAATGTAGAATCGATCGCGGGGCGGAGGGAGTCAAAAAATCAGGCGGGGCCTTGCCGAGGCCGGGGGACCGGGGCTCACAGGCCGACCAGGCCCGGGGCCAGGGACCTGAAGTCGGGCGAGGCGTCCTGGGCGGCCATGGCCTTCAGGGCGGCCCGGACGTCGCCCTGGGTTTTCAGGGAGTTGATCTGGATGGTCTCGCCGCGGGTGAAGAAGGCGGTCTTGACCAGAAAGTTCAGGTCGCCCTGGACGGGGCAGAAATAGACCTTGTTCTCGGAGACGGTCACGGGCATGAAGAGTCCCTCCTCCTGGAGGCGTCTCATGACCACCGCGGGCCGCGGGTAATGGTTGTTGTTCCTGTTGATGAACCTCATGTCCCGGGGCTGGATGTCCCTGAGCCTGAAGCTCTCGACCACCACGTCCCGGCCCAGCGCGGGGTCCAGGGCGCAGAGCCCGCCCTTGACCGGCCTGTCCAGGTTGTTGCGGGCGATCTCCATGAGCATGCCGAAGCCCGCGTGGCCGAGGCGGCTGGCCAGACCCAAAGCGGAGAGGTCCAGGGCCCTGGTCAGATAATCCAAATCCTCGATGTTGGAGGAGATTAAATTCTCGAACTCGGCCAGCCGGGAAAAAAACTCGGCCCGGCTTAAAAAGACCCGGTGGCCGTGGGAGTCGAGCCGGAAGACCTGCTCGTCCATGATCTTCTGCATGACCATGTGGCCGTGGTTGTGGAGTTTTTTGGGGGAGGCCTGGTCGAAGTGCCAACCGCCGCCCGGCTTGCGGTCGAGGCCGGGAAAGAACGTCTGGCCCATGAACAGAAGGTTCCGCAGGGGGACAATGCGGGCGAAGGCTCTGGCCGCCATGGAGGACATGCGCCCCACCGAGCTCTCGGAGCCGACGAGCAGAAACGTCTGCCGGGCCAGAACGCCGTCCGGGTCGAAGCCCGACTCGTCGGCCAGGCGCCTGATTTCCAACAAAAGCTGCCCGAGGTGCCTGAGCCCCAGGCGCACGGGGAGGATGTCCGGGGCCTCCGCGCCCGCCAAGGCCGCGAGCTGCGCCGGCAGATAAAAAAACTTGGGCCCCAGCCCCATCCTGGTGGCCTCGCCGGCGGCGGCGTGCTCCCAGAGGACCCGGCCCTCCAAAACGGCCCTGCGGCCCATGTCCGCCTGCCCGTCGGGGGAGTCGGACAGAAGCCTCAGCGACTGCGGGGGGCCCAGCCCGGCCAGGCCCGGGTAGGCGTTGATGTCTTCCAGGGCCTCGGCCACTTCGGCCGGGCATTGGTACCCGGCCAGCTTCTCCCCCGCCTGCTCGAGGCAGGTTTCCAAATAGAGCCTGGGATTGTCCGACGCCATGTTCCCCTGACTTTTGTTCCGCCAAATCCGGCGGGGAGGAAAAATACCGGCCCGACCCGCCAACCCTACTCCACCAGCGTCTCGCCGAAGATCTTCATGGCCGCGGCCACGGCCGGGTTGGTCTCGTCGAGCTGGGAGGTCGGACGGCCGTTCTGGTCGCAGTCGTAGATGGCGGGGTCGTCGGGGATGATGCCGGCCAGGTTCATGGGCTCGTCCGAAATGATCTTGAGGACCTCGGCGGGAACGTCGCCCCGGTTGCGGTTCAGGATGAGGTACTTGTGCTTGATGGTGATCTTCAGCTCGTCCACCAGCCGCCAGATCCTCAGGGCGGCCGTGAGCCCCCTCCTGGAGGCGTCGGAGACCACGTAGAAGATGTCCATGTACTTGGCGGTCAGCCTGGAGATGTGCTCCATGCCGGCCTCGTTGTCGATGACCTGGTAGGGGTAGTTCTTGAAAGTCTTCTCCAGCACCCCGGCCAGAACGGCGTTGGCCGCGCAGTAGCAGCCCGAGCCCTCCGGCTGGCCCATGACCACCAGGTCGAAGTCGTCCCCCTCGACGATGGCCTGCTGGGTGCGCATCTCGATGAGGGTGTCCTTGGTGATGGAGATGTCGCCCACCGAGACCTTCATCTCCTCGCGGGCGTCGCTCAGGGTGCGGTCGTAGCTCATGCCCAAAACGTCGCCAAGATTGGCGTTGGAATCGGCGTCGACGGCCAGGATGGGCACCCTGCCGGTCTTGGAAAGATAACGGACGGCCATGCCGGCCAGCGTGGTCTTCCCGGTGCCGCCCTTGCCGGCCATGCCTATGATCAGAGACATTTTACTTCCCCGTAAATAATTCAAATAATAAGAAATCCGAAGTCCGCGGACAACGGTCATTTTAGCGCGAAATCGCCGCCTTTAAAAGAATAAGTATTAAAGTCATATTTTACAAGGGGTTGTCCATAAAAAGACGGCCCGGCGCCCCCCGCCCGGACGGCCCGGCGGCCGTCAGGGGAGGCCGGCGGACGGCCCGGACATGCGGCCCGGACGGCCGGAAGCAGGCGGCCAGCCCGGCCGCGGGCTTAGAACTCCAGGTTCTTGGGGGTCCTGGGGAAGAGCTGGATGTCCCGGATGTTGGTGACCCCGGTCAGAAGCATCATGAAGCGGTCGAAGCCGAAACCGAAGCCCGAGTGGGGGGCGCCGCCCCAGCGGCGGGTGTCCAAGTACCACCAGTAGGCCTCCTCGGAGAGCCCCTGGAGGGCCATGCGCCGCTTCAAGATCTCCAGGCGCTCCTCCCTCTGGCTGCCGCCCACCAGCTCGCCGACCTTGGGGACCAGCATGTCCATGGCGGCCACGGTCTTCCCGTCGTCGGAGAGCCTCATGTAGAAGGGCTTGAGGTCGGAGGGGTAGTCGTGGACGATGACGGGGCCGCCGGCCAGGTCGCAGAGGGCCCGCTCGTGCTCGCTGGCCAGGTCGCAGCCGTAAAAAGGCGGGAACTCGAACTTGAGGCCGCTTTTCTCCAGGCGCCCGACGGCCTCGGCATAGGGCATGCGGGCGTAGACCCCGGGCTCCACCAGGTTCTCGAGCCTTTTAAACAGGCCCGGCTCCACGAAGCGGTCGAAGAGCTCCAAATCGGCCCGGCAGTCGGCCAGGGCCCTGCCGACCAGGAACCTGACCAGGTCCTCGGCCAGGGTCATGTTGTCATGGAGGTCGAAGAAGGCGGCCTCGGGCTCCAGCATCCAGAACTCGGCGGCATGGCGGGCCGTGTTGGAGTTCTCGGCCCGGAAGGTCGGCCCGAAGGTGTAGACCCGGCCCATGGCCAGGCCCATCAGCTCGGCCTCGAGCTGGCCCGAGACGGTCAGGGACGCCGTCTTGCCGAAGAAGTCCTCCGCGGCGGGGGAGTTGTCGCCCTCGGGGAGAGTGGTCACCCGGAACATTGCCCCGGCCCCCTCGGCGTCGCTGCCGGTGATGACCGGCGTCTGGACGTAGAAAAAGCCGTTCTCCCGGAAGAAGTCGTGCACCGCCCAGGACATCTCGCTCCTCAGACGCGCGACGGCCCCGTACTTGTTGGTCCGGGGCCTGAGATGGGCGATCTCGCGCAGGTACTCGTCGGTCTGGCGCTTCTTCTGGAGCGGGTAGTCGGGCCCGGCGGGCCCGATGATCTCGAGACCGGCGGCCCGGAGCTCCCACTTCTGGCCCCGGCCCTGGCTGGGCACCAGGTCCCCGGACACGGCCACGGAGGCCCCGGTGACGGCGTCTTTGACCGCCTCGAAGGCCGGGGAGGTGTCCAGGAGGACCGCCTGGAGGTTGGTCAGACACGACCCGTCGTTTATCTCCAAAAATGTCAGGCCCTTGCCCGACCTCTTGGTTCTCACCCAGCCCCTGACGACGAGCGCCTCCAGCGGCTCCTCCCTGGCGAGCAGTTCCCTGACGCGCGGGGACTTTATTGCAGATTTGTCAGTCAAAATGCCTCCGAAGACCGCTTTGTTTGCGAATAAGACTTGTTTGGGTGTTGCTCTTAGACTAAGTTGCCACTGAAAACAAGAAGGCCCCTCGGCCGCCTCGAAGAGGGACCGGAGCCCCCCGCCTCCGCTGAAACTTCAGCCTAAATATTAAACAGACCGGGTCCGCCTGTCAACAGCGGCCGGGAGACGGGGCCCCGGGCCCGGCGGGCGAAAAATCTGTTGAAAACAGGGCCGCCCGGGGGTAAAATCGACCGCTCGACCGGCCTTTTTCCGCACATAAAATCTCAGCCGAGAAAAGAGGGCGAAGTGGTCATTCCTTGGGGCGCCATCATCAACGCGGCCGCCGTGCTTTTGGGCGGGGCGGCGGGCCTTTGTCTGGGCGGCCTGATAGCCGAGCGGGTCAGGGTGGTCATCTTCCAGCTGTTCGGCCTTTTTCTGGTGCCCATCAGCCTGGGGATGATCCAGAAAAGCCCCGGCCTCATCCTGGCCATGATGTGCGCCATCATCGGCGGGGCGGTCGGGGAGGCCCTGCGCCTGGGCGAGAAGCTGGAGGGCCTGGCGGGTCGTTTGAAAAGTGCCCTGGGCTCTAAAAACCCCCTCTTCACCGACGGCTTCGTCTCCAGCTCCATCATGGTCTGCGTCGGGGCCATGGCCATCGTCGGCTCTTTCGAGGAGGGCCTGGGGCACGGCCGGACCACCGTCTACACAAAGACCCTCATCGACTTTTTCGCCGTGGCCGTCCTGGCCTCCCGCATGGGCTCCGGGGTCATCCTGAGCGCCGCGCCTCTTCTTATTTACCAGGGGCTGCTGACCATGGCGGCGGGCGCCCTGCAGCCGGTGCTGAGCGGCCCCATCGAGCAGTGCCTGTCGGCCACGGGCGGGATCATGGTCATGGCCATCGGCGTGAACATGCTGGGCCTCAAACCCCCCGTGCCCGTCAGCAGCGTCCTGCCGGCCTTGG
>JAISET010000121.1 GCA_031264015.1 Deltaproteobacteria bacterium
CCGCCCCGCCCATATTTTTGGCAAGCCTGAGAAACCGCGGTTTCCGGGGCTGGCAAAAATGACATATGCGGCCGGAACGTCATGCGAGTCGCCCCGCCCCTCGTCGTCGTCCTCAAAAAGAAAGGCGCCGGCAGGCTGGTCGTCCTGGCTGGCGCCTTTTGGTTTTTATTGCCCGCCCCGGGATCGTCGTCGTCGGCCGGGACCGTCACCTTCGGCCTGGGCGGGCCGTCGTCACGGGGTGGGCAGGACGCTTTGGGAGGCGGCCATGACCAGGCTCCAGACGGGGCCGGGCAGCACGCCCAGCAGAACCACCAGGAGGCCCAGGATCAAGGCGCCGGCCCGGCTGGCCAGGCTCAGGTCCAGGGTCAGGGCCTGGGCGCCGCCGGCCGGGATCTTCTCCTCGGTGTAGGAGTGGCGGACCAGGGACAGGTAGTAGAAGATGGCTATGGCCGTGTTGACGCAGACGACTATGACCAGCCAGTCGTAGCCGCGGCCCCAGGCGGACGTGATCAGCCAGAGCTTCCCGATGAAGCCCACCGTCGGGGGGAGCCCCACCAGCGAGAAGGCCGCGGCCAGCAGGCACAGGGCCAGCAGTGGCGAGCGGGCGGAGAGGCCGTTTAGATCCTCGTAGGTTATGTTGCGGCCGTCGGCGGCGACGCGGCAGACCACCCAGAAGCACAGCAGGTTCATGAGGACGTAGGCCATGGCGTAGAAGGCCGCCGCGGCCAGGCCCTCGGCCGTCCCGGCGACCAGCCCGACCAGGATGTAGCCGGCGTGGGCTACCGAGGAGAAGCCCAGCATCCTTTTGAGGTCCCTCTGGGCCAGGGCGCAGAGGTTCCCGTAGGTGATGGAGCAGGCGGCCAGGACGGCCAGGATGTCGGTGAGCTCGAGCCCCGGGGAGAGGAGGGCCGCGAGCCTGATGAGCACGATGACCGCCCCCAGCTTGGGCAGGGTGGCCACGTAGGCGGCCGTCTCGTTGCCGGCGCCCTGGTAGACGTCGGGGCACCAGAAATGGAATGGGAACAGGGCCAGCTTAAAGAACATGCCCCCCAGAAACAGGGTCAGGCCCGCGGCGGCCAGGGGGCCCCCGGCCAGGGACCAGTCGAGCCCGGACAATTCGGAGATGACCGTCGCGTTCTTGGTGGCGATGATCAGGGCCAGGCCGTAGAGGGCCAGGGCCGTGGCCGCGGCGCCAAATATGATGTACTTGAGCCCCGCCTCGGCGGCCTCCCTGGACCGGCTTCTGGCCGGTATCAGGACGTACAAGGAGTACGAGGACAACTCCATGGCCAGGTAGACCGTGACCAGCTCGGCCGCGGACGAGAGAAGTATCAGACCGAAGGCGGAGAGGGTCAGGAACAGGTAGTAGTCGGGCTTTTGTCCCGCCGCGACGGTCGTCTGCGTCCGGGAGTTGAACCAGGCGACCAGATACCCCAGGCTCACCAGAATCTTAAAGAACTGGGAGAGCGGGTCGACCTTGTAGGCGCCGAAGAACAAAGTCGAGTTCAGGTAAAAGGCGACGGCCGCCCCCGCCGCAGCGGCCAGGGCCGCCAGGGGGCAGAGGCTGACGATCGCCCCGGACAGGCCCGCCTTTTTGGTCATGGAGCCCAGGAAGAGGAGCAGGACCATGACCAGGAAGATCAGTTCGGGCCACAGGTGGCCAGCGTGAAAATTCAGGCCTTCCATCACTCGACCTCCGTCCCGGTCGGGCCGTCCGTCGGGGCGGCGCCCGTTTCAACGGCCGTTCCGGCCTGTCCGTCCGTCGGGGCCGGGCCGGCGTCACCGGCGGCCTGTCCGCCCGCCGGGGCCTGGACCAGCCGTCCGGCCGCCGGGGCCGGGACGGGCAGTCCGGGCGTCCCGGCCGTCAGGTCCTCCTCGACGATCAGGCCCGTCGGCCTGCCGGAGAGGCTGGTGGCGGCGACGACCCGGGATCTCGGGGCCTCGTTTTTAACCATGGCGATGGTCCCGTCCACGCTGGGGCCGATCAAAGCCAGCAGGCCCGTCGGGGCCAGGCCCAGATAGACGACCAGCGCCGCCGGCGCCGCCAGGTAGGCCCACTCTTTTTTCTTGAGGTCGCGCCAGTTTTTGCCCTCGGGCGAGGCCGGCTGCCCCCAGGCCATCTTCAGGGTGACTTTCAATATGTAGGCGGCGGCCAGGAGCGCGCCGGGGATGACCAGAAGACCGAGTTTGACGGACTCGTTGAAGGCGGCCAGGATGACCATGAACTCGCCCACGAAGCCGTTGGTGCCGGGGAAGCCGAAACTGGCCAGGCCGAAGAGCCCCCAGAAGAACATGAAGTGGGGCAGGTACTTGCCCAGGCCCAGGTTTTTGACGATCTCGCGGCTGTGGCTGCGCTCGTAGACGGCGCCGATGAGCATGAACATGGCCCCGGTGATGATCCCGTGGTTAAGCATCTGGAAGATGGCCCCGCTGACGCCCTCGGGGCTGAAGAGGAAGATGCCCAGGGTGACGAAGCCCATGTGGGCGACCGACGAGTAGGCGATCAGCTTCTTGATGTCGTTCTGGCCCAGGGCCACCGCCCCGCCGTAGAGGATCGAGGCCACCGAGACGGCGATCATCATGGGGGCGAAGTGCGCCGAGGCCTCCGGGGCCAGGGGCAGGGAAAATCTCAAAAATCCGTAGGTCCCCATCTTCAGCAGCACCGCCGCCAGGATGACCGACCCCGCCGAGGGGGCCTGGACGTGCGCGGCGGGCAGCCAGGTGTGGAAGGGGAACATGGGCACCTTGATGGCGAAGGCCAGAAAGAAGGCCAGAAAGATCCAGTATTGGAACTTGAAGGGGAAGGTCATCCCCGAGAGCTCCGGGATCAGGAAGGTGCCCCCGGCCACCCTCAGGGCGACGATGGCCACCAGGAGGAGCGTGCTGCCGAAGAGGGTGTAGAGGAAGAACTTGACGGAGGCGTAGCGCCTCTGGTCCCCGCCCCAGATGGCGATCATCAGGTACATGGGGATCAGAAGCGCCTCCCAGAAGACGTAGAACAGGACCAGGTCCAGGGCCGAGAAGACCCCCACGCAGGCCGTGGTCATGATCAAAAGGCAGACGTGGAACTCCTTGACCCGGCGGCCGATGTACGTCCAGGAGCATAGGACGCACAGGGGGAGGGTCAGGATCGACAGCCAGACCATGAGGATGCTGATGCCGTCGACGCCCATGGCGTAGGTGAGTTTCCAGGCCGGCGCCCAGGGGACCATCTCCAGGAACTGGTACCCGGCCCGGCTTTCAAACGCGACCAGGGGGGCGGCCAGGAGCACTTCGACCAGCGAGGCGGCCAGGGTGAGGCGCCGCACGTTGATCTCGGATTTGACCGGCGCGAGCAGGAGCGCCGCCAGAAGCGGCCAGAAGGTCAGCGCCGAGAGGACCGGGTAGGTGAAGCTAGTTTGATCCATCAGGTCGTCCATTCGTGACCCGGGAGGGGGCCGGGGGCCCGCCCGCGGGGTGTCGTTACAGTCGCGAGAGAAAAAGGCGGACGTCAAGGCAAGGCGGACGTCAAGACGGGGGCTTTCATCCCCCGGCGACGCCCCCAGCGGCCGCCCTGGCAAAAGGCGGGCGCCCAAGGGGCGCTTTTCACAGCCCGTACCAGAAAAAGGCGAAGATCAAGAGTCCTATGACCACCATGAGGCCCAGGTAGTGCTGCAGCCTGCCGTTTTGCAGGAGGGCGGCGATCCCGCCAAGGCCACGGACCCCGCGGGCGGAGTTGTCGACCACGCCGTCGATGGCGGCCCGGTCGAACCAGGAAGAGAGGCGGCCGAGGAATTTCAGCACCCTGAGGCCGATCTTGTCCCAGACCACCGTCCAGACGTTGTCGACGACGGCTATGGGCGCGCAGATCAAAAAGAGCGCGCCTTTGCCAATGAGCCTGTAGAACCAGTCGAAGTCCAGGTTGAGGGCCTTGTGGGGCTCGATGACCTTGCGCATTATATAGAAGGCCAGTCCCGAGAAGCCCAGCAGCATCAGGGCCTGCAGGACGTTCCAGGCCGTCCAGGGACGGTACTCGCCGACCGCCTCCTGGTGGGGGAGGTACTGGTAGAGCATCTGCGGGTAGAGACCCTGGGCCAGGCATAAGACCGCCAGCATGGCCATGCCCACGTACATGTTGGCGGGGACGGGCCTGAGCTTTCTCTGCGGGTCGGGCTTTTTGCCGCCCCAGAAGGCGAAGTAGGGGAGCTTGAGACCGACCGAAATGAACGTGCCCACGGCGGCCAGCTCCAGCCCCAGGGCCACCCAGTAGCGGTGGGCCTCGGCGGCGCCGGCGATGGTCATGGTTTTGGAGACGAAGCCGTTGAACAAAGGCATGCCGGAGATGGACAGGGCCGCCACCATGTAGAAGACCATCACCCAGGGAAGGCGTCCGGCCAGGCCCCCCAGCTCGTCGAGCTTCTGCGTGCCCGCGGCGTGCAAGACGGCGCCCGCGGACATGAACAGGAGGCCTTTGTAGAGGATGTGGGCGTAGGCGTGGGCGCTGGCCCCGTTGATGGTCATGTAGGTGCCCACCCCGATCCCGGCGACCATGTAGCCCACCTGGGAGACGATGTGGTAGCTGAGAATGCGCCTGGCGTTGTTCTCCATGGAGGCGTAGACCACCCCGTAGACGGCCATGACGGTCCCGGCAACGGCCAGGATGTCCCAGCCGGGGAAGGCCCTGGCCAGCACGTAGACGGCCGTCTTGGTGGTGAAGGCGCACATGAAGACCGCGCCGGTCACCGTGCCCCTGGGGTAGGCGTCGGGCAGCCAAGCGTGCAGCGGCACCACGGCCGCGTTGACGCAGAAGCCCAAAAGAATCAGCCAGTTGGCGATCCCGGCGCCGTCGCCCGGCCCGATGGGCCCGAAGTCGAAGGAGCCGGTGTGGTGGTGCCTGAGCAGGAGCCCGCCCAGGAGCATCAGCCCCCCGGCCGTGTGGTAGAGGAAGTACCTGAACGAGGCCAGCACCGACTCCCTGGTGCGGTTGAGCATGACCAGGAAAGTGGACCCGATGCTCATCAGCTCCCAGAAGACGAACAGGGTCAGGAAGTCTCCCGCCATCAGGCAGCCGAAGCCGCCGGTCACGTACAGCAGGGCGGCCATGTGCTGGCCCTTGTCGTTGACGTGCAGGGAGAAGACCAGCCCGGCCAGGCTCATCACGGCGAAGACCTGGGCGAAGATCTGGGAGAGGGCGTCGACGTGCCCCAGCTTCAAAGTCTGCCCGAGCCAGGTGAAGGTCAGGTGGTCGCCCGGCTGGTTGCTCCAGGCGGCGTAGCAGGCGGCCAGGGGCGGCAGAAGCAGAAGCCACTTCCAACGGCGGTTGCCCGGCAGAAAGGGCAGGACGGCCGCCATCATCAGGAAGCCTAGGGACGGATGGTAGAAATCAGAGGTCGCCATAATGGTCCTCGGTCCTCTTAATGACGGGCTGGATGATCTTTTTGACGATAAATATCAGCGCGAGACCCGCGGCCAGCCCGAAAACGGGCCAGAAGAACGGGTAGGCGTCGTAGCCGAAGTGCGGGTGGTGGTTTGTGACGACCAGCCCCAGGACGGCTATGACGGCCAGGACGGCGAACAGGAAGTTGCGCCACGAGCGCGTCCTCTCCGGGGCGAGCTGGGCGTCCAAAAACCTCCCCAGGCCCCCCTGGGTGTCCTGGGCGAAGGTCAGGCCCTCCGGGTTCTCCGGGACCGCATGCTCCGCCGGGCGGGTCCCCTCCGGCGCCCGGTCCGTCTGGCTTATATGGTGATCGTCGCTCATCTGCTAACCTGCCTTTGCCCCAGGGGACAAAAAGTAGTCGAAAAGTCGAAAAAATCAAAACGTCAAAAAGTCGAAAAGTCGAAAAACCGAAACGCCAAAAAACCAAAAAGTCGAAAAGCCAACTCAAAAAGTCGAAAGCTAAAAAGTTTAAAAGAGTTCAAAGAAAATTGAGGCGGCGAAGTTTAATTTAAGTCGGAAGCCCCTAAAAGTTAGTTAATTCCAATCCTTCGTCTCGCCCTCTCAAATCTCAGGCCCCGAAATCTCGCGCGCCCTTAAAAATGTCCGAAGGCCTTGATGAAGGCGTGGAAGAGCTCCGGGTACAAGCCCAGGGCCACCGAGACGAAGCTCGTGAAGACGAGGGGCACGACCATGGTCAGCGGGGCCTCCCTGACCTCCTCGACGCGGGAGCCGGGGTCGGGGGGCAGGAAGAAGGCCCGGTAGAAGATGGGCACGAAGTAGCCGGCGTTTAACAGGGTCGAGCAGAGGAGGGCTATCAGGAGGACCATCTGCCCCTGGTCCACCGCCCCGTTGACCAGGTACCATTTGGAGACGAAGCCGCAGACGGGGGGCATGCCGATCATGGACAGGCTGGCCAGCCCGAAGGCCCCGAAGGTCCAGGGCATCTTTCTGCCCAGGCCGTTCATCATCTTGATGGACTTGAGGTGGCTGGCCACGTAGATGGCCCCGGCCCCGAAGAACAGGGTGATCTTCGAGAAGGCGTGGTGGCCGATGTGCAGAAGCCCCCCCTGGACGGCCGCGGGCGCCGCCAGGGCCACGCCGATGACCACGTAGGAGAGCTGGCTGACGGTGGAGTAGGCCAGCCGGGCCTTGATGTCGTCCTTGGTCAGGGCGATCAGCGAGGCCACCACGATGGTGAAGGCGGCCAGGTAGGCGGTGGGCAGGCTGAGGCCGAGGCTGGTCATGGTCTCGGTGCCGAAGCCCGACAAGATGATCCTCGAGACCGAGAAGACGCCCGCCTTGACCACGGCCACGGCGTGCAGCAGGGCCGAGACCGGAGTCGGGGCGACCATGGCCGACGGGAGCCAGTTGTGGAAAGGCATCAGGGCGGCCTTGGCCAGACCCGCGATAAAAAGCACGTAGGTGAGCCTGACCAGATTCGGGTGGGCGGCGATGACGTCGGCGGAGAAGATGCCGTTTTGGATGTCCCCCAGCGGGAACTCCAGGGTGCCGGCCAGGACGTAGGTCATGACCATGGCGGGCAGCAGGAACAGCTTCGAGGTGCCCATCAGGTAGACCAGATATTTTTTGGCCCCGTAGAAACCCTCCTCGTCCTGGTGATGGGCGACCAGCGGGTAGGTGAAGACGGAGATGATCTCGTAGAACAGGTACAGGGTGAAGACGTTGGCGGCAAGGGCGACGCCCACGGCCCCGAAGATGGCGATGGCGAAGCAGAAGTAGTACCTGGTCTGGGCGTGCTCCTTGAGGCTCCGCATGTAGCCGATATTGTAGCTGGTGGCGAAGACCCAGAGGAAGGGGGCGATGAAGGCGAAGATGAAGCCCAGTCCGTCCACCGCGAAAGCGACCGTCACGCCCGGCAGGATATGAAACAGCTCGTAGCGGTAGATGTGCCCGCCCAGGACGGCCGGGGCGAAGCTCAGGACCAGCGCCGCGGTCAGGGCGCCGGCGGCCAGGGAGACGCCCTCCCTGACGTTTTGCCTGGACCCCGCCAGGAGAATCCCGAAGGGCGCCAGCAGGGTGACCAGCAGCGGCCAGAGAACGTTGCAGCTTTCGATAACGGACATGGAGGCCTCATTGCCTGACGGGCCGCCGGGGGCGGGTCCCGAGATGAGTAAAGGCTAATCGGAGATCAAACTAAAGGCATAAGGCAAAAATATTTCAATTAAAAGCCGAAAAGCGAAAAAACGTCAAAGAAAAACACTAATTATGGGACTTAGCCCAACATCGTCGTTATCATCGTCATCATCGTTATCATCGTTATCATCGTTATCATCGTTATCATCGTCGTTATCGTCATCATCATCATCATCATCATTGTCATTATTATCAGTGTCCGGCGGGCTTCCCGTCGGCCCGGATGACGGAGACCTCGTCCAGGGTGACCTTGCCGAAGCGCCTCTGCACGACCAGGATCATGGCCAGGACCAGGGTGGCCTCGGCGGCGGCCAGGCCCATGACGAAGAGGGCGGCCAGCTGTCCGTGGACGTCGGAGGCCGGGGTGCACTTGGCGGCGGCGACGATGGCGAGGCCGGCGCCGTTGAGCATGAGCTCGACGCTGATGAGCATGCCGACCAGGGTCCGCCTGGTGACCAGGCCCGCGAGTCCGATGCCCAGCAAGAGAAGCGAGGCCAGCAAAAATAAGGTCAGGGTGCTCATGGTCAGTCGGCCTCGCTTTCGTTCTTATTTTTTCCGGGCTTGCGCCAGGCCAGGAAGACGGCCCCGGCCATGGCCACCAGCAGGATGATGGAGATGAGCTCGAAGCCGACCACGTCCCGGGTGATCAGGCCCTCGCCCAGGAGCCTGGTGTCGGTCTGCCCGTAGGCGACCTGGGGGAGCCTGTCGGCCCCGGCTATGACCAGGGGCCCCAGGACCAGGAGCGGCAGCAGCCCGGCCAGGATCCCGTAGACCGCCGTCGCGGGGGAGGGGAGCTTGGACTCCTCGCCCTCGCCGGTGTTCTTGGTCAGCATGATGGCGAAGAAGATGAGGACGCAGACGGCCCCCACGTAGATCAGCAGCTGCATGAAGGCCAGGAAGGGGCTGGCCAGCAGCAGGTACATGCCCGCCACCCCCAGAAAGGTCAGCACCAGGCCGAGCATGGCCCGGACCAGGTTGCGGCAGCCGACGGCCATCAGGCCCCCCGCCAGCAGCACCAGGACGTAGAAGGCGAAGGCCGCGATGGCCGCGACCTGCTGGCCGGGAAGCCAGCCGGCTATCAGCGCCTCCAGCGCGTCGAAAGGGGACCAAAGGGAGGCCAGTAATTTTTCTATCGCCTGGTCCATGCCATAACCTCGTCAAGCAAGATAACTACCGTTTAAAGCAAATATCGCGACCGCTTTTTTTTCCTCGTCCGCCTTGTCGGCCCCGTCCGCCTTGTCGGAATGGTCCGCGAGGGCGGCCCGGGTGTTCGCGGGGTCGAAATCAATAGCGGGAAGCCGGCGGCCAAAGGCCGGAAGTCGCAAGTCAAAGACAATCCAAAGAAAGGCCCGACAGTTAAAAAAGTCCCAAAGCTAAAAGTCCAAAAAGTCAGATTCCAACGCCGGTCCCAACCGGCCGGCCGCCGTCCGTCAGGCGACGGCCTTGGTCTTGTCAGCGGGGGCCGGGGCGGGGGCGGGCTCCAGGCCGCAGCGCTCCCTGAGATCCGCCAGCAGGTCCAGGCGCAGCTCCTCGCGCGAGCGCGCCACCATGTAGACCCGGTGCGAGAACCTGATGGCCCCGGCCGGGCAGGACTCCACGCAGGCGGCGCAGAGGCAGCAGAGGGTGAAGTCGTACTTGTACTCCTTGGGGGCCTTGCCGGCGTCCCCCTTGACCACGGTGATGCAGTCGCCCGGGCAGGCCCTGGCGCACATCTGGCAGCTGATGCACTTGCTGCCGCCCTGGTCGTCGGCGGGGACGAGCTCGAGGGGCCCTCTGAAGGACTCCAGGATCTCGGGCCCGACCACGTCGCGGGGGAAGTGGACCGTCTTCTGGGGGCTCAGAAAGAACCGTCCGGTGACCGAGAGGCCCACCACCAGGCTCCACAGACCCTTCAAATTGTCGACTACGGCTTTGATCATGGCTTCCTCAACTCCCCTCTAAAAATTGTCTCAAATAAACCTGACGATCACGGCGGTGACCCAGAGGTTGAGGATGGAGAGGGGCAGCAGCCACCTCCAGTTGATGTTGAGCAGCTGGTCGAAGCGGACCCTGGGGAAGGTCCAGCGGATCCAGACGATGAAGACCATGACGGCGTAGGCCTTGATGAACATCCACCAGAAGCCGTCCATGAACGGCCCCTTGTAGCCGCCCAAAAAGAAGGCGGCGCAGACGAAGGAGACCAGGAGCATGTTGGCGTACTCGGAGAGGAAGAAGAGGGCGAAGCCCATCCCCGAATATTCCGTGTGGAAGCCGGCCGTCAGCTCGCTCTCGGCCTCGGGCAGGTCGAAGGGTGCCCGGTTGGTCTCGCCGACCAGGCTGACCAGATAGATGAAGAAGGCCAGGGGCTGGACGACGATGTTCCACTGCCAGGGCCAGGAGCCCTGCCTCTCGACTATCTCGGTCAGGCTCAGGCTCCCCGTCAGGAAGACTATGGCCAGGAGGGCCATGATCATGGGGATCTCGTAGGCCACCGCCTGGGAGACGGCCCTGGCGGCGCCGAGGATGCCGTATTTGTTGTTGGAGGCCCAGCCGGCCAGGATGTTGGAGACGACCCCCAGGCCCGAGAAGGCCAGGATCAGCAAAATCCCCTCGTCGACGTTCATGGCGGTCAGGTGCCTGCCGAAGGGAATCGGCAGGTACAGCAGCAGGACCGGGAAGAAGGCCAGCACCGGGGCCAGGAAGTAGAGGATCCAGTCGATGTTGCCGGGGACGTAGATCTGCTTGCCCAGAAGCTTCATGGAGTCGCAGACGGCCTGGAGGATGCCCCTGGGGCCGACCTCGTAGGGGCCGGGGCGGCGCTGGATGAAGCCGCAGGCCTTGCGCTCGACATAGACCATGACCACGGCGTTGCCCACCATGAGGGCTATGACCAGGAGGCAGGCGATGATTATCTGTGCGAAGTTGGCTATGGAGAGGTCCATGTGGCAAAAATCCCTTCGGCTGAAATCCCTGTCCGCGAAAACCAAGCGGGTCGGACCGACCCCGGGTCCGGGTCCGGGGCGGCGGCCGGGAAAAAACGTCTAGCGGTCCACCTCGGGAATGACCAGGTCGAGGCTGCCCAGGATGGCGATGGCGTCGGCCAGCAGCACCCCCCTGGCCGCCTCGGCGAAGAGCGAGAGGTTGCTGAAGCCCGGCGCCCGCAGTTTGACCCGGTAGTGGTTCTTGCCGCCGTCGCTGACGAGATGGACGCCCACCTGGCCCCTGGCCCCCTCCACGGCGAAGTAGGTCTCGCCGGCGGGGAGCTTCCAGCCGGCCTTGGGGGCCTTGTCGATCCTGACCGGGCCCGGGGGCAGCGACCCCATGGCCTGCTCGACGATGTCCAAAGAGGCCTCGATCTCGGCCAGGCGCAGCATGTAGCGGCCGAGACAGTCGTCGCTCGGGCCGGTCGGCACATTGTACTGAAACTTGTGGTAGACGCCGTACGGGGCGTCGGTCCTGGTGTCCCTTTTCAGGCCCGCGGCCCTCAAAATCGGCCCGGTGGCCCCGTGGCGGCGGCAGAGGTCGGCGTCCATGGGCCCCACGCCCTCGAGGCGGCGCCTGAGGATGACGTTGTCGGTGACCAGGGCCTTGTACATCTTCAGGCGCTCCCTCAGGTAGGGGACGAACTCCTTGGTGAGTCTGACAAAGCGGTCGTCGACGTCGGCGCTGACGCCGCCGAAGCGGAAGTAGCTCATGGTCAGCCTGGAGCCGGTGACGATCTGCAGGATGTCGTTGATCTTCTCCCTCTCCTCGAAGGCGTACAGAATCGGGGTCACCCCGCCCAGGTCCATGACGAAGGCCCCCCACCACATGAGGTGCGAGGAGATGCGGTTGAGCTCGCAGCTGACGACCCGCAGATACTCGGCCCTCTCGGGGACCTCGATCCCGGCCAGGCGCTCGCAGGCCCCCACCTGGGCCCAGTTCCAGGCTATGGGGTGCAGGTAGTCCACCCGCCCCATGTTGGGGATGTACTGCCAGGGCGTCTTGACCTCGGCCATCTTCTCGTGCATCCGGTGGAGGTAGCCCAGCACGGGCTCGGCCCGGACCACGTACTCCCCCTCCAGCTCCACGATGACCCGCAGGACGCCGTGGGTCGAGGGGTGCTGGGGGCCCAGGTTCAAGATCAGGGTCCCTTCCCCCGCGCCCTTGGCGAAGTTGTCGGTGTAGAAGTCCCCGACATAGCTGCCCGGGTCCTCGCTGACGCCGAAGGGGTTGATAAAGTTAAGGCTGTTCATGAGTCACCGCAGATAAATTCAAATAATATCGCCAGGCCTATGTTTTATTGGATAAGACAATAATAGGAAAAAGGCTCGACCGTCGCCGCTTCAAAAAAACTCGCCGCCGCCGCCGGTCAGATCACCGTCGTCACCCGCCGTCAAAAACAACGTCCGCCGCCTCGGGCTCAGGCGTCCCTGGCCTCGGAAACCGCCGCCGGGGGCGCCGGCCTGGCAGGCACCAGGGAGGCGCAGGAGGGGTCCAGGATCTCCGAGCCGTCGAACACGCCCAAATCGGCCAGCCCGGCCAGGTCCCCGGGGGCCTTGCGCAGGGGCGGGGGGCCGGAAAAATCCTCGGGCAGCAGCAGGGGGACCAGGTTGGGGTTGCCGTCGAAGCGGACCCCGTAGAAGTCGTGACTCTCCCGCTCGTGCCATTCGGCGCCCTGGAAGACGGAGTGGAGGCTGGGGACGACGGGGTTTTCGCGGGGGGCCAGGACGCGCGCGGCCAGGCGGCCGGGCTCGGAGAAGGAGTCGAAGTGGTAGGTGATTAAAAACCCCTCCTTGGCTTCCAGGACGGAGACGTCCAGGAGGGTGTGGTCCTCGGCGGCCAGCAATTTGGCCAGGTCGACGATCGCCTTGGCCGGGACCAGCCCCGAGCAGCAGATCCCCCGGGTCTTGAAGTCCGGCTTTGAAACGAGCCGCGCCCCGACTTGGCGAAAAATTTGTTCCAGATGGTCGATGCTGGTCATATGTTCGGGCCCTCGCCGGGTGGCGGACTTCCGTCCGGGCGGCGCGGCCGTTTCCTCCTCGTCCCGGCCGGGGGCTGGCGGATAAGTTTTCGACCGTTCCCCGGCGGTGAAAAAGGCGGCTGCCTCGTCGCGGCCGTCCTTTAAAGTTGGTTATATGGCCTCAAGCGGCGCGTCTTGTCCTCTTCTCGTCTTGTCGTCTTGTCCTCTTCTCCTCGTGTCGGCCGCCGTTTGTCCGGCCGCGTCCGGTCCGCCCCCGCGTCCGGTCCGCCCTGTTGTTTGTCGGCGCCGCGCGGGCGGCCTCCCGGTCTTTTTCCTCCCGCCCCCGTCAGGACCCGGCGGCCGGCTTGGGCTCCGGCCTGGCTTTGGGCTTGGCCGGCGGGGTGGGCAGGTGCTCGGGCCGCGGCCAGAGGCGGACGCCCAGGATCTTCTCCTGGATGGAGAAGAGGCCCTCCAAAATGGCCTCGGGCCGCGGGGGGCAGCCGGGCACGTAGACGTCCACGGGGACCAGGTTGTCGACGCCCTCGACGATGCCGTACTGGCCCTCGAACTTGAAGGGGCCGCCGGAGATGGCGCAGTTGCCGCAGGCCATGACGTACTTGGGGGCGGGCATCTGCTCGTAGAGGCGCACCAGGGCCGGGGCCATCTTTTTGGAGACGGTGCCGGTGACCATCATGAGGTCGGCCTGCCTGATGGAGGGCCGGAAGACCTCGGCCCCGAACCTGGAGATGTCGAAGCGGGCCATGCTGACGGCCATCATCTCGATGGCGCAGCAGGCCAGGCCGAAGGTCACCGGCCAGAGGGACATGGCCCGGTTGACGTCGAAGAACCAGTTCAGGGGCTTCAAATTGACGATCGGGGGCAGGACCTCGGATTTGTTTTTGGGCTCGGGGGACATTGGCTAGCGCTCCAGCCTTCTGGGCCAGTCGAAAACCCCCTTGGCCTGGAAATAGACGACGGCCAGGAGGACGAAGAAAAGGAAGAAGCTCAGCTCGACCAGGGGCAGCCAGCCGGGCAGGAGGCGGTAGCTCACCCCGACGGGGTACAGATACAAGATGTCCACGTCGAAGGCGATGAAGATGAGGGCGTAGATATGGTAGTTGAAGGCGAAGTGGTCCCAGGCCCTGCCGTAGGGCTTGACCCCGCACTCGTAGGGCATCTTGTAGTCGCCGCCCCGGTTGCGCGGGGCGATGAGGAAGGCGATGACCAGAGGGGAGACCGCGAAAATGGCGGCGGCCACCAGGAAGACGATGACGGCCAGATGGAGGGAGTTAAACACCATGAAAGACACCCCGCAATGTCGCGCTCAGGAAACAACCGTGGCCGGAGGCGAGCAAACGCCCGCCCCGGCCTCCCGTGACCGGGGGCCCCCGGCCCCCTTCCGGGCGCACCCCCTCCCCCCCCGCAGGCCGACAATGGACCTCCCGCTGACGTGTATGAGGAGCTGCGTCTTATGAATGGGAATATAGACGGTTGGGATAATTTTGTCAAGAAAAAAAACGATAAGGCAGATATATAGATGACTTTAGTGCTAGGCGTCGGCCGTGATTTCCCAAAGGTGGCTTAAATCGTGACATTCCGTGAATCGGCCGCTTCCTGATTTAGACAAGCATGTTTAAGGATAATTTGATAAAATAATTGAATTTGTCCATAATTAACGTATTTATTTTTAGACTTTAACAATCAATCATATCTGTAGGAAATAATTATTTAAAATTGTTCGCGAATGTTTGGAGGCCCGCTTCCGGCCGGCCGCCGCCGCCCCCGCCCTCCCGTCTGAAAAACCTCCCCGGGCCCCCCGGAGGGCGTTCCTCCGGGTCGTCTTTTTGCCCGGGTTAAATGTTTGGGGGGCGCGCCTCTTGTGGCAAGGTAATTTTTAGATGTTTTGGCGCCTTCCGGCCGACTTGGAAGCGTTATTGGGACGGGACGGGCTCGGGCGGGCCGTCGGGCGGGATTTTTTCGCCGCCCCGGGGCCGGGACTGTCGCCGGCCGTCAAAATTCGGACGGGGGCGTAGGGGAAAACGGCGACAACGCCGATGATGACGCCGAACGGAAGGGCGGGAGGGGGGCGGCGACGACGGCGGAAAGCGGGGGGAAAGAGGACTCCGGTCATGACGGCGGCGGCGGAAGGCGGGGGGCCGGAAAAAAGGCGGGGGCCCGTCGGGACGAGTTGTCTCGCGTCCCGGCGGGCCCCCGCGCCGGAGGGGGAGGGAACTCCGCGGAGGGCGAAAGGAAGCCTTACATGGAGGTGGCCGGCAAAGCTTGCTCGAAGACCGGCGTCATGCGGTAGGGCCCGAAGGACTCGGGATTGATGGTGAAGTTCCAATCCCCATGGAACTCCGACGGGTTCAAAAGCGCGCCCTTCTCCCCCTCCGCGCGGGCGGCGGGCTGGAAACGGCTGTGGTCCAGCCTGAGGCCCAGGGCCATGGTCCTGGTCTCCTCGGGCGGGTTGATGAGCTTGGTGGAGACCTCGTGGTCGCGGTCGGCCTCGCCCGACCAGTGGGAGGAGACGAAGGAGAACAGGCGCTGGCTGGGCCGGTTCCACTTCGAGGTCCCCGGGGGGAAGCGGCAGAACTCGACCGGGAGCCCCACGGCCGAGGAGAGCTTCTGCATCTCGGCCCGCCAGGCGGTCTTCTGGCAGCCCCCGCAGTTGTCGCCGGTGACGAAGAGGCAGGTCGCCCCCGGGAAAAGGTCCTGGCCCTCGACCAGCCACCAGCCCAGGATGGAGTCGGCGGTGAAGCTCGCGGCCTCGAGGGCCGTCTCCACGTTGGCCGTCTCCCGGGCCAGCAGAGGATCGTAGACGCCGGTGGGAAACTCGCCCGCCAGGAGCCTGTCGATGGCGGACTCGACCCTGGGCGGACGGTCCCCGGCCAGGGCCGCCGGGTCGCGCTTTTTGGTCTCGACGGCGATGACGGGGTTGGCGTCGTCGAGGTGCGCCGTCACGCGGCCCTCCAGCAGCTTGAACTGGGCCTTGCGGTCCGGCTGCAGCTGGCTGTCGTCGTTGCGGCGGGTGCCCTGGAGGTTGTACCCCTTCTGTCGCAGGATCTGGGCCACCTTCTCGTGGCTGATGCGGTGCTGGGCCTCGGTCAGCTCCTGGGCCAGGCACCTGGTGCTTTTGATGGTCCAGAGCAAGTTGGGGGACCCGTCCGACCCGGCCGAGTCCCTCAACAGCTGGTCCAGGCAGCTCCAGATGCCCGGGTCGACCCGCTCCACCCGGGGCCGGCCCGCCCCCGAGCGCCGCGTCTTCCCTGGAGCCAGAGGAGCCTCGTCGAGCTCCTTGATGCCCTTGGTGATGGTCACCCGGGACAATCCGCAGGCCCGGCTGACCATGGAAATGCCCCGGCGACCGATTCTTCTAGCCTCCCCGGCGGCCACCAGACGCCTCTCCCGCTCCCCGAGGTGAGGCCAGACGTTGTTGAACATCCTGGATAAAGAAACTTCGGTATCCATCGTTGTCACCTTTAAATATGGGCTTTGTGCTCGTTCCGGCCGGGCGGTGCGCGCCAAGCGGCCGCGGGGTGTTTGGTCAGATGTTGGAGATGACGCCCTGGCCCCAGTTCTTGATGGCCTCCTCGGAGTCGCCGGGGTCGCCGTTGATCTTCAGCTTTCCCCCGACCACCGTGGAGCCCAGGGCGTTGAGCTTTTCGGTGATGGCGTCCACCGCCCCGCAGAAGTGGGTGTAGTCCTCGTCGCCGCAGCCGAAGACCGCCGTCTTGACGCCCGAGGCTCCGATGGAGTCAAACGCCTCGTAGAGGGGGATGAAATCGTCCTGGAGCTCGATCTCGTCCTGACCCCAGGTCGAGCAGCCGAACAGGACCAGGTCCTTGCCCGAGCAGAGCCCGGAGGCCTTCACTCCGCCCACCTTCTCGCAGTCGACCGAGTGGCCGGCCGCTTTTATCTGGTCCTGCAGTTTGCCGGCGACCCATTCCGTGTTTCCAGTCGTCGAGCCGTAAACGATCAATACGTTGGCCATGGCCTTCTCCTTCAATAGCGACCGCTTTTCCTGGTCGGGATGCTGGGCATCCTTTGAGATTTTCTCCGCCCCGGTGAGGGGGGAGGGTTTTCGACTTCACGAAAGCCAGTTTAATAGAACTGATTCTCAATTGCAATAGCATTTTGACTTTTTTTCAGTAATGGGAAAAATTTTTATTTCTGAATATATATGCTGATTTAGCGGATTTATGGACTGTTGCGGACCGTTGGGGATCGTTTCTCAGGGTAAAAAAGTGATCCTGAGCGCTAAAAAAAACGAGGCCCCGGAAAGCTCCCAACCGCAACGTTTTAGCCGCCCGGGGGCTCGCGGGGCGCCTGGCGGGCGGGGCGCGGCCGGGGTTGATTTGTCTTGTCAAAATAATGAACTTGGCAGGTGGAAAATCAGTTTTTCGGATTTTTTGCGGGGAGGGGAAAATTTAGGCCGAGGAAGCGATTTTTTGACCTCGTGAAGATGGCGTGGTTGTTGGAGTTCCCGGATGATATTTTATTGGGGCGATTATAAAAGCGATATTAATGTGAAAATATTTATAAGGCATTATAAAAACAACTTTTAAATATTATTTTTAATATCATAGTAATATTTGTAAAATTTAAGTTGTTTTTATGATAGTGGCTAAATTATAGGCTTGAATTAGCCATTTTTTCGATATGCTGAAAATATTAAGTTTTTGGTCATATATTTAAAAAAAGTCCGTATGGTTTAATAATTAATAAAAAATGCATATATGATATTTCTATTATTTCAGTTGAATTATACTTTCGCTTTGATAGAACATTAATACTATGAAAAATAATTAAGAAAATATATTTATCATTATATAATAGCAACAACTTTGGTAAAATATTAATTTTCCTTATTTTTATAGCAAAATGAAGGTGGTAAAAAATAGCTTTTTTACCTTTCCGGGATTGTTGTCGGCAAAACGGCCGAATGTCTCCTTTAAGCGATAGTAAAAATTAGGGACGCAAAACACGGCCGACCGGGAGGCTGGCTTGACGCCTCCCCGGCGGCGCCAGGGGGGAGGACTGGCCATACTTTTAACATATGGTCGGCAAGGGGAGGGAAGTTTGGGAGATTTGATCGGCGGCCGGGCTTGACTGGCCGACATCTGGTTGACGACCGCGGCGTCAGCGGCGGACGCGCGGGGCGGCCGGAGGCGGTCGACTATTAGATGCCGACCGGCTCAATCCAGAACTTTTGGCTAAAGATTATTTTCGGTGCGGGCCCATTTCGCGTAGCGTTTTCGAAAAAACGGTCCATTTTTAACGTGGCGTTTTTGCGGATCGCCTCTTTTGGAGGCGCCAAGCGCCGTCCACAACTTTTTGGCCGGTACTTTTTTCGAGGGGCGGTATTTTTTCCGGGGCGGGCCAATTTTGCGTGGCATTTTCGAAAAAACGGTCCCTTTTTAACGTGGCGTTTTTGCGGATCGCCTCTTTTGGAGGCGCCAAGCGCCGTCCACAACTTTTTGGCCGGTACTTTTTTCGAGGGGCGGTATTTTTTCAGGGGCGGGCCCATTTTGCGTAGTATTTTCGAAAAAACGGTCCCTTTTTAACGTGGCGTTTTTGCGGATCGCCTCTTTTGGAGGCGCCAAGCGCCGTCCACAACTTTTTGGCCGGGAGCTTTTTTGATCAACAGGTAAAAACCCCAGTCTGTTCATTTTAAAGACATTTAACTACTATATCTTGTATTTTCCCTTAATTAAATTCACTATGTATAGTGCTGAATTTGGCGCTAAGAAAAAAATAGGGACTTTTTACCGATTGATCTTTTTTCGAGGGGCGGTATTTTTTCAGGGGCGGGCCCATTTTGCGTGGCATTTTCGAAAAAACGGTCCCTTTTTAACGTGGCGTTTTTGCGGATCGCCTCTTTTGGAGGCGCCAAGCGCCGTCCACAACTTTTTGGCCGGTACTTTTTTCGAGGG
>JAISET010000196.1 GCA_031264015.1 Deltaproteobacteria bacterium
TGACAGGCGACATGCGGGCGGGACGGGCAAACTTGGAGGTGACGGCGGCGGGATGACCAGGATACTATTCTTAGGCGACATCTTCGGCAAGCCCGGGCGCCGGCTGGTGGCCAGGCGGCTTCCCGCGGTCATGGCCGCGTTGGGGGCGGACATGGCCCTGGCCAACGGCGAGAACGCCAGCGGCGGGATGGGCCTCAACCCTAAAAACGCCCGCGAGCTTCTGGGGACGGGTCTCGCCGCCCTCTCCGGGGGCAACCACACCTTCAAGTTTCCGGACTTCCATGATTATTTGGACCAGGAGCCCCGCCTGATCCGCCCCGCCAACTATCCGTCCCCCTGCCCCGGGAAGGGCTGGACCGTCGTCGAGACCAAGTCCGGCGTCAGGGTGGGCCTCGGCAACGTCATGGGCCGCGTCCTGATGGGCGGCTTCCTGGAGTGCCCTTTCAGGGCCGCGGACGAGCTGCTCAGGCGGATGGCGGAGGCCGGGGCCGCCGTCACCATCATCGACTTCCACGCCGAGGCCACCAGCGAGAAGCTGGCCCTGGGACGCCATCTGGACGGGAGGCTGGGGGCCCTGGTCGGCACCCACACCCACGTCCAGACCAACGACGCCCAGCTCATGCCCGGGGGCCTCGCCTACGTCACCGACCTGGGTCTGACCGGCTCCCACGCCGGGGTCATCGGCATGGAGACCAAGGGCCCCCTGGAGGCCTTCATGTCCGGGCGGCCGGCCCGCTACAAGCCGGCCAAAGGCAACCTGGTCATGGAGGGCGCCGTCGTCGACTTCGACGACGAGGGACGCGCCACGGGCATCGGCTGCTTCCGGCAGGCGGACGACGACCCCGGCGCCGAGATCGAGGAGGACGACGGGGTGTGAGCGAGGGACAAGGGCGGACGACGACGAGGGGAGGGAAAAGAAAATGAAAAAGATAAAGAAAAAGTATCAGACAACATAAGTTAAAGATGTTATGAGTTTATAAGTATTTTGTGAAAAGTATAATTCATTAGAAATATAATTTTAAAAAAAATATCGGACTAAATTTTTTCAAGGCAAGTTTGACAAATCTTTAAACATCCTAAAATTGTCTCGAACATTTCTAAAAAGCCCCGTTTTTTTTCTGCCCGTCAAAAAAAATTTCCCTCCGACAGACGTTTCTAACTTTCTTAAAATTTACTCGAGGTTTGCTGGAATTTTGACCGGCGCGGACGGCGTCAGCCAGGCGGCAACCGGGGATATGTCGGCGTTTTTACGACTAAAATTGAGCCGTCAAAGGGCCGGACCGCGCGTTTTCGCGCTTTTTAGGGTCCTCTCAATTAAGTGTATATGGTGATAATTGATTCACATTTATGTCGGCCGATTGTGTCCGACGACCTTGTGATTGCTAGTATTTGTGGCTTGTTACAAATTGAAAAATGTTGCGGGCCGGGCGGATTTGTGCTAAAAATAAAGTGCTGGTTTATATTTTCCTCGAGCGGAACGACAGCTTTTCTTTTCGACGCGGCCTGCCGCCAAGTTGGAGTCGGATGTCGCGATCGCGCGTCGGACCAGGATGTCGGATTTATCTATGGTCCGAATCCGGCCGGCGGGGAATTAAAACAAGGCGTTTTTATTGGATTTTTGTGCTTTTCTTGAAAAATTTGAAAAATATTCGGGCCCGAGCCGAAAAATAAGGCGCGCGAAACCCGCCGAAGACGCCGATAAGAATCTTAGGGCGGCTTGCCCGCGACCGACAGGAATTTCCAGGGCGGCAGACAGTTTCCAGGCTCCCGGCCGCCCCTCCCCCATGAGGAGAAAAACATGAAACATCTATTGTGCGCCGTAGCTGTTTTGGCCTTGGCGTTCTCGGCCGTCCCTCTGGCGGCCCAGGGCGGCGGAGGCTTGTCGGTGTCCGTCTCCGTCGGAGGGCCCGCCGGTCCTCCTGGCCCGCGTTTCGGACCTCCGGGACTCGGAGCGAGGGGAGGTCCCTACTCCGGCCCCAGCCGGCCGGGCGTCGGGCTGCCTTCGGGACGGCCGGGCGCCGGCTGGACCTCCAGGCCGCCGCAGAGGCCCCAGCGGCCCCTGCCCGACCCCTACGGGAACCGCTCGCCCCTGGCCCACGAGACCAACGGCTTCATGGAGAGGCTGATCAACCACCAGCCCTACATCCCCAGGGACCTGCCGGTGAGGTATCTGACCGACAACGGCCGCTCGCGGTATTTCCCCGGCGCGGCGCCCGGCGAGATGGGCGCGGACCGCTACGGCTTTCTGGGCTACAACGGCCGGGGCTTTTTCCAGGGGGTCTCCCCCAGCCCGGGGCGCAGGCTGCCCGCTGGCTCGAGGAACTGGCGCTACGTCAACGTCAACCAGTTTTTTGAGAACGCCTACGGCACCGACTACCGCCGGATGCTCGTTTACAACCGTCTCGACTCCAGGTCCTTCCCCGCCGTTCTGGACCAGCTGGCCGACGGAATCTTCGGGGCGCTTTTGATCTGGCCGGAGCAGCCGGGCCTTCTGGCCCACTCGGCGGCCCTGGAAAAACTCTTCAACTTTCTCGACCGCCGCATCACCGCCCGGCTGGCCTACGCCCCCGACGTCTCGTCGAGCCGGCGCGTCGAGCTCGCCCGGGAGCTGGTCAGGGAGGCCCTGGCCCCGCTGGTCGACAGCGTGACCGTCGAGAACGACGTCTACCAGGTCAGCTTCAGGCTCCCCAACGGGCGCACCAGCCCCTGGGTGGAGGTGCCCCTGTTCTTCTTCCAGGGCTCCCCGGCCAACGGCCGGACGAGAGTCTCCGAGCCCGACGGCCTGCCCGGTTTCGGACCGTTCATCCGCTACATCTCCCAAGACGAGAGGCGCCAGAGGTTCGAGGAGATCGGCTACGACTATTAGGGGGCCGGGCGTCCCGTCCCGCCGCGTTTGATTTGACAGACTGAAAAAAAACCGGTCCCGCGTGACGTCACGGCCATGCGGGATCGGTTTTTTTGTCCGAGCGGGCCCGGTATTTATCCAGTTATATAATAGTATAACAAGCCCCCCCCCTCCAGCATCGGCACCTCCTATTGGCCAGGGTCTCCGAAGACTTTTCAAAAAAACGGTTCATAATGTTGGCCGCCCACTCTTGCCTCGACAGATGAAAAGCTTAATTCTGCATTTCATAGAAACGGCTCATAATGTTGGCCGCCCCCCTTGCCTCGACAGATGAAATGCTTAATTCTGCTATTTCATAGAAACGGTTCATAATGTCGGCCGCCCCCCCTTGCCTCGACAGATGAGACGCTTAATTCCGCGTTTCATGGAAAAGACACTTTTTGTCTTGACAACATAATTTATATATTATAATAATTAAATAGTCACAGACGTCCAAGAAAACCATGGGCAGGGGTCTGGATCAACGAAAAAAGGCCCCCGGATCGGTCAAAAATGCAAATCTCAATCCCCCCCCGCCCCCCCTGGCTGGAAAAATGGCCGGCTGTCCAAGATCGGGGGGCCTCCGCGAGCCCCCCGGCTGGCTGCCGAGGGAGGACGCCATAGCCAAACCCTGCAGCCGTCATGGGCCGGGCGCCTATTCGGCATGTTTAACGACTTGCCCGCCCCGGCTTTAGGGGAAAAACTACCTTTTAACCGCCCCCGCGCTTCAAATTTGTGGAAGTCGCGGGGCCTCTCAAGGCCGACTCGTCACAAACTGAGGCTCGGCTCTGTGGGGACACCAAGCTTGGTCCCGGGCCATTATGGGCGGCCCGGACGATCCAAGGTCGAACTCTTAATTTTTTCTCCTGCCCTAAAAATTTGACGGTGAAGGTGATAAATTAGTCCTGGAGACAGAAATCTTGACGGCAATTTTCATCCCGGGGTATGTCCTGGACTCGGGTCCAGCCCCAACCCTGGCAGGGGTCACCAGGGACCTCGTGAACGCTTACTGTTTTAAACATTAGTGTATTGGCTGGCAGCATGATTATGACTCTGACACGCACACGTCTCTCTTTCTTTCTCTCTCGGCGCGCTAATAAGTCAATACTTTCAACTAGAGTCTATCTCTGGTTTGATAAAGAATATAAAACCTAGGTTCATACCAAGTATTCGGTTGGACCTAGGTTTTTTTTATTTATAAAGACTATTTTAGGAGTATAAAAACATTTGAATATATTGAATAATACTTGATTTAATTTTGAATATGCATTTTAACAGAAAAATATTTGTCTTATTTATTTTATATATTTTATTTTAAAATTCTTATTTACATTGTTTGAGAGGCTTTTAAGTGACTGAAAATGATTTTCCCCTTCAATCTTCTGATTCTGACAGCTGCAGACTTAACAATTCTCTTTCTGACTGGTCTGATGATCAGTCTGTTGTCCGATCTGATGATCAGTCTGTTGTCCGGTCTGATGTCCAATCTGATGGCCAGTTCGATGGCCGGAACTCTGATTCGGCTGACGGTGCTGGGGCTGACCCTTCAGAGCAAATCAGCGGTTTCGCTAAAATTGTCCCTGAGAAATCCTGCAATCTTTGCGGCGGTGATGCGGTCACGGTTTTGTCTGAGACGGATCGTCGCGGCCGGTCTTTAAGAACGGTTATTTGTTCCAAGTGCGGTTTAGTGTATACCGATCCCCTGCCTTTTGACGTCAAGCAATACTATTCTGCTGAGTATCGCTTGGATTACAAGGGAGCCTATATCCCCAAACCCAAGCATGTCTACAGAGCTGGAATGACGGCTTTGGACAGATTCAGAAGGCTTGGCCAGGGTTTTTTGACTTCTGGAGCAAGCTTATTGGATATCGGCTCCGGTGGCGGTGAATTTGTCTACCTGTGCCGTTCTTTAGGCCTTAAGGCCGCAGGTGTTGAACCCAATCAGGGTTATGCCGAGTATTCGAAAAAAGAGCTAAATCTGGACATCATAATTGGCAGGAGCGATCAGGATCTGCCGCAGGAAAATCTTGACGCGGTGACCATTTGGCATGTTCTGGAGCACATAGATGATCCCTTGGCCGTCCTGGCCAAGCTTAAAAAGATTATCAAGCCCAAAGGGCATCTGGTGATAGAGGTCCCCAATATTGAAGCTGTCTGCCAGGCTCCTGGAAGCACCTTTCATGCGGCCCACATCTTTTCTTTCAGCCCGAAGACTTTGGAAGCCCTGGCTTGCAAAGCCGGTTATGAAAAAGTCTCTCTTTCGGTCTCGCCGGACGGAGGAAACATTTTGTTGGTCTGCCGGCCAAGGGAGGACGGCGGCAATATCCTGGAGCCTGATTGGGCAGATCTGGCTGACTGCGGATTCAGGACAGCTGAAAGGATCCGTCAAAGAACACGGCTCAGCTATCTGGTCACAGGCCCCTGGCTCAGAAGAATGGCAGCCAGGCAGATGAGGGCTTTAAGTGAATGGTTCTGGCTGGCCTTTAGAGCTAAAACAAATAAGAACTGCCTTCGGAAGAGCATCTTGGATGCCTTGTATGAACCAACTCTGGCCAGGGAAAGACTGATAGTGGCCAAAAGACTGCAGGCTGCCGATTAAGCGGCAGAAAGGAAACTGATTCAAAGAAGAAGGAAGAAGAAGGGTTGGAAACATATTTAGAGAATGTGAAAAAAGAAAAAGCGGACAAAAAGTCTAGTCTGACGGACAAAAAGCCTCGTCATAATTTGGACAATATTACTTGGCATTTACACCTGTTTTGACGCATGGTGAGAATTCCGAGGCCGCCTTTGAAGAGTTTGCGAACAAGCCGAACCTTGATCGGAAGATCTTTTACGAGAAACTGCGGAAAAACAGGTATAAACCGGGAGTCTTGACTTTCAGCCGAAAGGATTATGAACGCGCTGTCAGGGTGGCGCTGCCACAAGACGCTTGACGGCTTATTTCATTTTAACAGACCGGATGAAGATCTTAGACTGATCATGGCGGCTTTTGGCGTCGACTATGGTCATAAGAGGACGGACGATCTGTTAATCCGTAATTTAAAACACAATATTGACGACTTTGTTGAGAAGATGCAAGGGGCCGGCAATAAAAAATGGCTTGAAAGGCAAGACACTCAAGGTTTCCCCAAAAATTGTGCTTTAAAAGTCTGAAAAAAAAACCGGTCCCGCGCGACGTCACGGCCATGCGGGACCGGTTTTTTTGTCCGAGAGCGCCCGGTTTTTCTCGGGCGGGCTCCAAGTCTGTCGAAAAGTCATCCCCCCCGCCCGGCTCACCTGGCCTTGAGAGGCGAGGCCAGGGGGGCGGTGACCACGAAGACGGCCGGGGGGCCGGCGTAGTCCAGGCGTCCCGAGTAGGGGGTCAGGAGCGTTCTGGCCAGGCTCAGGCCCAGGCCGGTGCCGCCCT
Organism: Deltaproteobacteria bacterium; assembly: GCA_031264015.1. GTDB lineage: Bacteria > Desulfobacterota > Desulfarculia > Adiutricales > Adiutricaceae > JAIRNQ01. The sequence goes on from JAISET010000196.1 coordinate 6,291, forward strand.
TGTTCTTGCGGGTGGTGAAGAAGGGGGTGAAGATCTTCTCCTCGTCGCCGGGGCCGAGCCCGGGGCCGTCGTCGGAGACGGTGATCGAGCCCTGGTCCGCCGTCCGGCCCAGGGAGACGACGGCCCGTCCGGCCCCGTTCTCCCGGCTGTTGTCGAGCAGGTTCACTAGGACCGTCTCCAAAACGTCGCGGTCGATGGCCAGCTCCAGCGGGTCGCCCCCGGCGCCGGGGCCCTCCACGGCCACCTCGAAGCCCGGGTGCGCGGACATGACCCTCGCGGCCAAGGCGCCGGCCAGGTCCGCCGCCCGGCATTTTTCCGCGCCGGTGGGGCTCAGGGCCTCGGCCCGGGCCAGGGCCAGCAGCCTGGCGACCAGCCGCTCCAGGCGGTCGAGGTCAAGCCCCATGTTGCCCGCGAACTTCTGGAAGACCTCCGGGGCCATGTCGCGCCCGTGCTCGCCCAGGAGCTCCATGGCGCCCTTGATGGAGGCCAGCGGGGTTTTGAACTCGTGGGAGACCCCGGAGGCGAAGGCCTTTAAATAATCCGAGCGGCGTCCGAGCCTCTCGGCCATCTCGGAGACGCTCGCCCGCAGGTCGGCCACCTCCCTGACCACCACCAGGTCGCCCTCGGCCGTCCTGGACAAGGCGCGCCCGGGGTCCTCGGCCACGCGGGCGGCCTCGGCGGCCAGTTTCTTGACGGGGCTGATGATCAGAAACGTCGAGGCCAGGCTGATGACCACCATCAGCGCCAGCACCGAAGCGCCGGCCAGGGCCAGGTTCCAGCGCTCCTGGTAGAGGGCCTTGACCAGCTCCCTGGGCGTCCGGGAGAGGTAGACCACGCCCGCGAGACGCCGGCCGTTAAAGACCGGCATGGCCACGAAGACCCGAAACGGCGTGTCGCGGCTGGCCGAGGACAGGGCCGTGGAGGCGCTGACGCTGCGGCTTCTGAGCATGCTGTGGTAGCGGCCCTCGAGCGCGCTGGACACCTCGGGGTTGCGCTCCAGGGACAGCCCCCTTCCCCGCCCCGGGCTGACCAGCACCCCCCGGAAGTCCAGAAGATAGATGCTGGAAAGCGTCGTCAGAGTGGCCTCGGCCAGGACGGGCGCGAGATTGGAGGCGGCCTGCAGGGCGGCGGGGTCGGCCGGGAAGCCCGCCGCGGCCATGCTGACGGGGTCGCTGACCACGGGGGTGCTGGAGCGGTCCAGGAGGGTCGGGACTATGCGCAGGCTGGAGTCGGGGGAGTTGGGGGGGCGCCAGTGGGCCTGGCCGTAGTTGGGGCCCGCGACCATGACCAGCTCGCTTCTGAACATGGCGGCCACCAGTGCGGCCTGGCTGATCAGCTCGCTCTCGGTCTGCCGGACGAGCTCGTTTTCGTAGACCCGGAACAGATAGATGCCCGAGATGGGGACGGAGAGGATGACCAGGTTGACCGCCAGAAGAAGCAGGCGCAGGCTGGGACGCCAGGAGACGCCCGGCCTGGAGCCGGGCTTGGAGCCGGGCTTGTTGGAGCCGGATTTGGCGGCCCCCCCGCCCCCGGTCATCTCACTTCCCGCCCAGGACGGCCTCCACGAAGGTCTCGGGGTCGAAGGGACGCAGGTCTTCGAAGGTCTCCCCCAGGCCGATGTGCGAGACGGGTATTTTCAGCTCGTTGGTGATGGAGACGACCACCCCGCCCTTGGAGGTGCCGTCCAGCTTGGTGACGATCAGGGAGTCGACGCCGATCTCCTTGTGGAAGGTCTCGGCCTGCTTGGCGGCGTTCTGGCCGGTGTTGGCGTCCAGCACCAGGATGGTCTCGTGGGGGGCGCCGGGCATGGCCTTGGCCGCCACCCTCTTGATCTTTTTCAGCTCCTCCATCAGGTTGACCTTGGTGTGGAGCCTGCCCGCCGTGTCCACGATGACCACGTCGACGTCCCGGGCCTTGGCGGCGGCGATGGCGTCGAAGACCACGGCCGAGGCGTCGGCCCCGGTGGGCTGGGAAACGATGTCGGCCCCGAGCCTTTTGGCCCAGATGCCCAGCTGCTCCACGGCGGCCGCGCGGAAGGTGTCGCCCGCGGCCAGGAGGACTTTTTTACCCTCGTTCTGGCGGATGCGGGCCAGTTTGGCGATGGTCGTGGTCTTGCCCACCCCGTTGATGCCCACCACCATGTGGACGGAGGGCCTGGCGTCGGAGGGCTGGAAGGGCGTCACGGAGACCATCTCCGTCATGTGGTTTCTGATGGCCGTCTTCAGGGCCTCGACGTCTCCCAGCTCCTTGCTTCTGACCTGCCCGCGGATTTTTTTCAGGATGTCCTCCGTGGTCTTGAAGCCCAAGTCGGAGGTGATCATGATCTCCTCAAGCTCCTCCAGGACCTCCTCGTCGATGACCCTGACCGACGACAGGAACTTTTCCATCCTGCCCGCCAGCATCTCCCTGGTGGCCGAGAGCTTCTGCTTGATGCGCCCGAACCACCCGACTTTGGCCGGCTCCCCGCCCTCCCCGGCCTCGTCGTCCCCGGAGGGCTTCTCCGCCTCGGCGGCCGCGGCCTGCTCCGCCGCCGCCGCCTGCTCGGCCAGAGCGGCCAGCCTGTCTTCCTCGGCCGCCGCCTCCGCGGCTTTTTTGGCGGCCTCGGCGGCGGCCAGGTCGGCGGCTTTTTCGGCCTCGAGGGCGGCCTTGGCTTCGGCGGCTTTTTCGGCCTCGAGGGCGACCTTGATCTCGGCCGCTTTTTTGGCTTCCTCGGCGGCCTTGATCTCCGCGGATTTCCTGGCTTCCTCGGCGTCGTTGTTGTCCGCGGAATTAGAGGCTTCATCTGCTTCCTG
>JAISET010000198.1 GCA_031264015.1 Deltaproteobacteria bacterium
AGACAAAAATGTGGACTTCTCTGATTTTGGGAACAAAATAGCCATGAACCACTGAACAGCAAAATAAGCATGCTTATCAGTAGTTCGTCGGCAAACAAACAAACTGCGATGTTAAGGAAAATATATTTATATCTTTCATATGGTAGTAAATAATATTACCAATATGAAAATTTAAAAGCAAATACAAGCTATTATAATCTAATTAACAATTTTTCAATAATCATTATAAGCAACAATATATTTTTTATACAAAATTAACATAAATTTTTTAAATTAATACCTTAAATTAATCTTGAAAAATATTTTATAACATTTAATATCTAACCTATTCTCACGTATGCCAAAAGGCTACATTTTACTATTTTTAATCCACTATAGAGTCTCCTGTCTTCATCACCGCCCCGACAGGCGGCCCGGTTTCCCTCAACAGGGAGGGGGCAGCCGACGTTTCCAAACAGGCCCGGCGGAAAAATCTGCCGGGAAAGAACGCCATGTCAAGGGAACTAAAACAAGCCGACTTCTCTCAAAGTCGACATCTCGAAAAAACTGCCGACGATTTTTTTAAATCCGCTCTTGACCGCCGGCCGAACATTGACTAAGATGATAAATTAAAAGAAGTGTCGTCAAAAAAAATCAATGGCAAAAAAAATTTCAAAAAAAAAGAGGAAATGAAAATAGAGAAAGTTCAAGCAAAGCAAGAAGCCTATATCCCTATCATAACAATGATAACACATCGGCAGTCGCTTGTCAAGGGGTAAACAAAAAAAATTTTTCACCTTTGTCTTTTCCATTTGAATTAAATAATCTATTAATAAACTGATATAAATATAAGTACAATAAAATTTTATTATTTAAAAGCTATTTTAAAATTGTGTAAACTAATTATTTAACTAATTAAAGGTGACATAACAAATAATATAATTATATTTTAAAAATTTATACATAACTATATCACTTTACACTAACTGAAACTAATCTTCAAATCCATAAAGGCGATTGAACTAAAAGGCCGTCAAAATAAATTTCGAGCCGCACCCCACAGCTCATATTTCGCTTGGCTCGAGTGACAAAGTTGATCCCCTTCTTGGTCCAAAAAGCAAACATTGCGAAGTCAACGTGGCCGCGGTCAAGGCAAACGTAAGAGCCGCGACGAAGACCGCTTACTGGATCGACGGTCTTCATAACCTTTTGATCATGGTCCGCGGCATTAGAAACGCGAGCGCGCGTCGGCAGGCATACATTGCGCTCCGGCAGCAAGCGGACATTGATTCCGCCTTTGTCCTTCCGTGCTCGGCCCGGTCATACAAAGAATGACAAAGGTCAGTCGTGGACGAATCAAAGTTGTAAACATTTCCCTTTAGCATAAAATTCAGTTCCGGCTTTCCGCGCGGGGAAGCTTCGCGCGTCCTGCTTACTAAAGGGATCAACGCATGGAAGATCTTTTCAAAGACTTCATAACTACGGCGCTCGTTGGCGCGGGCTAAGGTGGAACGAGCCGGGAGACGTTTCAAGCCAAAATGATTAATTCCGCCGCGGAAGACATCCATACAGTTAATAAGTTCGCGCAACGAAGAAACGCCCTGCATCCGGGCGTACAACATGACCACTAACTGCCGATTAGTAAAGAATTCCTTAAAGTACTTGTCAGATCCGCAGTCTTCGATGATTTTAATCATTGTCAGTCAATAGGAAAAGAGGCCGCGCGAATTGTCCGAACAAAGTGACATCACTTTTGACAGCATCTCTTGCTTGTTTGCCGTCGAATCGCGGCCCCTTAGCTTCACAGGGCGGCTCGGCCCAGGGGACGCCCAGCTGGCTTTAAGCGGTCAAACTTTCATCAGCCGGGGCGGGATCCTCCCATGAAAGTTTTTTTGTTATTTTTGGAGCCACACCCCAGATTTTAGAATTCAAAACTTGACCTCAAGCGTAATGGGACCTAAAATAAAACCGACAAAAATAAAGCGTGACGCTTGATCTCAATTTTTAAAATTTGACATCAGGACAAGGAGAACAGCAACGTCGATTATAAGGGGAGCCACCCCGTCAACTACCCGTGTCTCGGGGGGAGGCGCCATTTCCCAGGCGACGGCCTGCCCGTCGCCTAGACTCCCGGGCGAGGCTTTGCCGCGGGAGCCCGCCCGCCCCGACCGCCAACCACCCATCTTTGTGCCATCCGGGCCGTCTCCTCCTTGATCACACCTCCTCCAACCGGCCCCGGCGGGCGGAGGGTTTGAAAATGTTCCGTAAAAGCGCCTCCCCGAGGGCCATGCGCGACCTCGCGAGATTATGCCCGCGCCCGGCTGCCACGAGCCCGCCGAGGGCGTCAAATGGCTGGAAAAAAGCAAGGCCGGCCGCTTTTCCGAATAACATTCCTTTAGCAAGCGGCACTGAAAGTTATCAGTCAAGGCGCGAGGCTAGTTAAATTAGGACATAAAATGATCGTAACTTGCCCGAATTGTTTAACTAAAGCTAAAGCTAACATGCCCGCCACAAGTAAGAAGCCCGCAAAAGGTTTCTGGGGAAAATGCCCAAAATGCGCCGAAAGATTTTTTATCCCGGCCATGGATTTAAATTCAATCTTATCAGCTCCTCAAGACCCTCCGGCTCGCGCTACTCGAAAACCGTCTCGCCCAGGGACCATGGTGGCCGAAGATTATGTCGACCTTTATATCCCGATAATTTCTCCAAGCGAAGGGGCGCACCGAGCAGCTTATGTTTTTGTCATTTTGGGTGTGGCCGGACTGCTGATCGCTTTGTTCGTGTTTTACAACAGGGCAACGGAAGCTAACTTGGAAGAACTCTCGCCGCCGCCCTCGCCTGTTGTCAGCCACTCTGAGTATGACTTTCCGCAAGTTAAGGCAGATTTGCTGTCTCTGCGTCGCCAATTGTTCTCCTACGAGCGGGTCAAGCGGAGAATAGACTACAAGGGATCGGAATCAAGGGTTTTTAAATATTTGCAGGCCCAGCTTAACCTTGATTCCTGCCAGGAAATAGTCGCCTTAGACATGGAATCCCAGGCAGGAAACCATGGTTTCATTCTCAAATCTGTCTGCCTGAGAAGGGAGCAAAAAACAGCGGAACTTAACTTTGCCTTCAAAGGCGGATGGGTGGTGGTCAGGGACAAAGAAACCGGACAGCAACTGGACGTGCCCTTATTACCTTCGGCCCAGAGAGCCTGGGACAGCGGACAGCGATTTTACGTCCAGGAATCAGCTCAAGCTGAAAATTAAGAGGATCTTTAAGCCGGTATATTGGAACAGGATTTGCAAATAGTAAGTTTGGCGGTCAAGATTAAAACGATTACTGGAAATGAGACAATTTAACCTGACCTTAGAAAGAATCGAAAGTTTTTGTCTAAGCACATACTAGAGACAGCAATTATTTGTCCAAGATAAGGAACAACCCGCTCATAAGCGGTCCTTCTGTAGCCTGACAAATGTGTTCACCTTTGATTGCAACTATTGATTAAAAACATGTTATCTAAAAGCAAATAATTTTTATTAATGACATAAGAAACACAATCAAAATTTTGCCTTTTTGAAAAATTATTCATTTCATAATAAAAAATATGCTTAAATAATAAAAAAAAACAAAATTTATGCATAAAAGGCATTTTAAAACTAAGTCAGACTCTTTGGTCACTTGACTTGATTTTTTAGCACTATGATTAATTTTTGTCACCCTGAATTTTCTTTCTTCAAGCTGCCTTCTCCCCGGCCCTCTCGCCGCTTTAGTCGAAGAACAATTTATTATAAAGTGGCGCGGTTGTACCTGAAGCAAATTTCGAATGCGGCGTTCATTTTATTGACCAGACCGGAACTAAACAAGTTCGGTAGCTGAACAGACCAATTTTGATTGGCGGCAGCCATAAGGGATTGGCCCAACATCCTGAAAAAACTCTTGTTTTTCAATTGTTAGGGCTAAGGGTCCATCTTTAAGGAGACAGTAGTGAACGTTCTTTCGGAACAAGCTTTTCCAGGAGCCTCCAGTGGTTCAAATGCCTGTCTGGCAACTTTAAACGGCCGAGACAAGCTGACAAACCTGTCCGGGCGCAAAATTGGCCTGACCTTGGTCGAGCTGATGGTGGCTTTATTGATTTCCATTATAATTATCGGCGCCACTTTTTTTATTTATCAGACACATTCTCGTTCTTATTTTCGGACGCAAGCTTTTTTGGAGCAGGATCAAAACCTTCGGACGGCTCTTCACATCATTTCCAGGGACATACGTATGGCGGGCAACGGATTTATGGTCATGGGAGTGTCCGTGGCCCAGCTTTACCAGCCCAATCCCAGCGGAGCGGGTGGCAAGTGGTTTGTCTACGAAACTGATTCCTCCGGAGGCACGGCCTCCAATCCCGGAGTAAGGGCAATTTTTGGTGTTGATAACGACGACAGACCGGACACGCTGACAATTTTTCGCGCTGACATTGAAAGCACCATTGGTTTCGGCCAACTTCGGAACGCCTTAACCGCCGGCGCCAGCCAGCTGACCTTGGCCGACGACGTCCCTGACAACATTGTTGGGAAAGGCGACGTGCTGGGAGTGGTCAATAATCAATCAGCAATTTTAGTCCAGGCCAATCCGGATGCCGATCCGGTCAGCGGCCCGAACATCACGCTGGGTCCTCTCTTCAGGCCGGAGTCCGCCTTGCCGTCCGGGGTGTCCTTTCCTGCCGGAAGCTTTGTCTATAACCTCCGCCGGATCAATCTGACCACCTATTGGGTGGACACCGAAAACCATAATCTTATGGCCAGCTACCACCATCTGGGCCAGCTGCCTTTTGACGATGAATTAGCGTCTTCAGTCATAGTGGCCCCAGGCATTGAAGATTTTCAGGTGCGCTACGTGCTTAACACCGAGGATCCCGGACCAGGCACAGACGGATTGTCACTTGGCGCCCTTGAGAACAACAGATGGGTGCGCGAGGTTAACATCGGACTGGTCTCGCGCTCAACCTGGCGTCAGCCGTACGGCAACTCTTCACCGGTGACCCTGTTTAATCACGCCCCCGCCTTTGTCAACGACGGGTTTTTCAGGCAAGTTATGACAAATATGGTCTATCTTCGTAATTACTGAGTTTCTCAAATTATCTCGCTGGCTGGCCGAACCGTTACGCCGGCTGCCGGCGAGCGACAAAGTCTGGTCCCGACCTTTCGGCCGGAAAATGTATTGGAGATTAAACTTGTTTAAGACACATAACATTTTTGAGACGACCAATCAGCGCCGCGCCAAGGCCTCGCGCCAAAAGACCGGCTTTTCCCTGATTGAGCTGTTGGTGGTCATAGGCATTTTAGGGCTGATAGCCGCCATGGGCGTGCCGTCATTACGCACCCACGTCCCTGCGACCAGACTCAACTCCGAGGCCAGGCACCTGGCCACCTTTCTTCGTCAGGCCAGGCTCAAAGCGGCCAACACCCAAAAACCTATCCGGGTCTCCATCAACTGCATGGATCATTTTACGATCGCGGACAGCCCCGCCTGCATAGCTTTGATGGAAACAGCCATCTTCGCTGATGGAATTATGACCGGCTGGTCAATCCTTCGCGAAGGCCGGTTGATTTTACATGACCTTATCCACGTCGGCGCCCGCGACAAAGACTGGCTGAAGGTGCAGGGAAGCAGTCTGCACGAAAACCTGATTTGGCTGGTCTTTATGCCTACCAGTCAGATTACCTCTTCCTTCGGTCCGCCTATCAACCTGACCCTGTGGCACGGGGACAATCCTGAAGACGCCATGGCCTGGGCCGTGACCCTGAACCCCGCCTCAGGACGCGTGACTGTTTCCAACCGCAATTCCTAAGATATGAGCCAACGAGGACTTAATTTTGAGCGTTGACACCAAAACCAAACTTCCATCCCATAGCCCCGCCAGTTTGACAGGATTCACGCTGGTTGAACTCTTGGTCTGCGTGGTTATTTTGGCCGTCGCCCTGGTCTCAACCATGTCGCTTCAAATAGCGTCAACCAGGAGCGCCAACCAGGCCATGAACATGACTGTCGCCTCAGTGCTGGCCGAGTCTGAAATTGAGCGGCTGAAGACATTCACCAATTTTAACGAGATTGAGGACGCCATCCCCTCAGGCGCGGAACATCTCTCGCGCGAAGGCGTCGCCTGCGTAAGCGGCGCCCCAGGCTGCGTGTTCACTCGAAACACGGTGTTAGTTTCAGGAGAGCCGACATCCCGCAGTCATAATATTGAGGTTACCATCTCTTGGTCCAGCCTGACCGGCACCCAGAGTTTGACATACAACGCCGTGCTGACTGACTACAACCTCGGCAACAGCACGATTTAAATTCCGCGAGGCCTCTCATGTCCATATCAGCAACGGCAGCTCCCGGAGCCCAAATTTCAGACCCCAAACCTGGGTTCTCTTTAGCCTGCGGCCAGAAAAGGGGCGCGATCATGATCCTGGTCATGCTTCTGGTCCTCCTCATGGCCATGATGGTCATAGCCGTCTCCGTCAACACCACCAGCGAGCTGTCAATCTCCTCGAATACCAACTACGGCCGCCAGGCTTTCATCCAGGCCGACTCGGCTCTGAGGATGAGCGTCATGATATCGCGGATTATGCTCTTCCCAGGCTATGAGGATCTGTCGAATTTTTTGCCCAGCAGTTCCAGCGATCTTGAAATTGAAGTCAACTCCGACGATTTTGACATTGCTCTGATGCGCTGGAACGCCGATCTAAACTCTAATGAAAATCGCTATTTGCGGGCCGGCGGCAGAACTACCGGCATCACCATGGACGGCGGCTCAACCGGCACCCCGCTTATAATTTTCAAGAAAAAGCATTCTTCCGACGCCACAAAAAGTGTGGTGGTCGCCACTTCGGCGGTGACCCTCGATTACTCCGAGGAATCACTGACTGGCACAAGCCTGGAAGCCACCTCCTATGCCGATTCAAGCACCGGCAAGCGAACTATCTTTGTCATCACCACCGACGGAAGAGTGCCGGTAGGCGATGACAGTTCCTCCAGCGAGGAGGCCGCCTTTTTCGACGGTTCAGCCGACACTACCCATGCTATTTTGACCACCGCATTCCAGGAGGTCCAATAGCCGCAGTCATGTCAAGTCAATCACATCAGTGGTTTTTCCAATGGCGACATAAATGTCAAAAAAAATTGTCTTTGTTTATTTTAAGCATGCTTGGTGGCCGCTCTATCACGCACCTGAAGATTCTGACAAGCGACAAAATTATTTCTTAGACCAACTAAAAGAAATATTTGACATTGCGGCGGTTGACCTAATGTTGGATATTATCTGGATCATGCACCACATTCGACACGCCATGTTATAAATCTAATGGATTTGGCATATTTGGACATTGCGCACAGCGGATCACCAGACAATTCAACAGACAAATCCACCTTCCGGGACACGTCAGATAGAGGGCGTAATAAAAAAGAAAGGGAAAAAAAATACTGAGCGGAGGCAGCTTCCCGCCTGCCGACGGAAAAAGCTCGAGACAAAAAGTTTCGTAAAAAATTAGAGGACGGGGATTTGATTGAGGCGGCATGAACCGACAACCCTGTCGACTAAATTTTGCGTTTATTGTTAATTTCAGTTCTATCAAGTATTCAATGTTTTTTGTTGTCTAATAATACAGACAAAAATGAGGGAACGGAATAATGTCCAAATTTGCAGCTATCTTAGTTAGCCTTCTTTTCACTGTGTTTGCCTTTCAAGTCTTCCCGACCGCTGTTCAGGCCCAACACGTCGACTATGTTGCTGACATTGAGCAGTACAAGTCCGAACCCTTTCTAAAATTTATTGCCTCCATCCCGCAGGTCATGATTGTTCTGGAAAGAGACTGGAAGATATTCTATCCGGCATACAACAACCTTGAGGATCTTAACGGAGATGGATCTATTGATAACGGATTTAACCCGTCAATCGCTTATTTTGGCTATTTTGACGTTGACTCGTGCTACACCAACGACGGGTCAAAGTTTGTCCGCGCCCAGGCGACTGTTCCCCAAACCCAGGAACAAATAGAAGCTATGAGGCCGGGTGTGCTCAAGAACAATATTCCCAGCCCCGCCTCGTCCCATGGAGTATGCCCCGGAACCTCGGCCAACGGGCAGGGCGCCGCGGCTCTGTGGGCTGGCAACTGGCTTAACTACATTGCGACCAGCCGTATGGACGCTATCCGCAAGGTCCTCTATGGTGGCAAACGCAGGGTCGACACGACCACCACCACGGTTCTTGAGCCCTCATACGTTCCCTCAACCGGCATAGTCTGGGGAGCGGAGATAGTCTCAGATAATTTATGGAACGACTACGCCCCCGACTCGCCATGGTTCCCGGCCGAACTCTATATCGGTTTTGCCAGGCCCATTGGCAATTTCATGCATTTCTTCGCGCGCGTTGACCACGCCGGCTTCGGCATCCACGACCCTCGCGCGGCATCGCCGCTTATGAAGGTCAAAATTAACGTGGACTCCACCTTTCCTCACCCGGTGGCCAAAACACCCATCCGCTACTGGGACTGGGTCTACGCGTCCGGGACCATCCCGGATGACAGCAAACTCCCCGTCGCCCCATATGCGGTTCCCTCAACCTTTACTCTGCCGGTCTTGGTCGAGGTCTGCAAACCTGGCAACAACAGCCCCACTGAAGGTTGCTGGCAGTATGGCAGTAGTTTCAAACCAGTGGGCCTGATGCAGCAGTACGGCGAGCGTAGCAACATGCAATTTGGCCTGATCACCTCAACTCTGACCACCGGCGGTAAAAATGAGATAGGCTGCACCAACCCGGATTTAGACGCTAACTTCGCGGAATGGCGCTGCAATGACAAAGGCGGAGTTTTAAGGCACCACATTGACAGTCTTCCTGGAAAGGCCCTGAACAGCACCACAGGAGCGTTCATGGCTGGCGGTATCATTGATACCATGAATAAATTCGAAATAACCGAGTATGTCGACTCAATATATCCGCCGCCTACCGGCATCTCTATTTCCGGCAACTTCCAAGAAAATCGCTTCATTTCCGGTATCAATACAGGAAACCCCGTAGGCGAGATGACTATGGAGGCTTTAAGATACCTGGCCGGCGCCACGTCCGGCCTCCCGGCATACGCCCCCGCAGGCGCGGAAAATCTTGGGCTGACCAGGGCCAATTGGAACAGTCGCCCGACTAATCTCAAGGCCGATTGTATCAAGCCTTTTATATTAGTCATCAGCTCGACTTACCCGTCTTATGACGGTGATCAATTCCCCACCGCGGCCCAGCTTAGCCGCCCGAGACTTTCCCATCTCAACACTTCCGCTGTTCCTGCCAACTGGTCGGTGCCCTCATATCTTAATATGATCACAGATCTCGAGGGATACCGCACTTCAGGAGCCCAGTACTACTTTCCCAAGACGAGTCAGCTCAACTCCGTCCGCGGAGTATGCACGGCTAAAAATTTCGACGCCGCGGTCTCGCTGTCCAATATTAGCGGATTTTGCCCCTCCGAGCCCGGTCTTGGCGGGAGCTACAGCTTGGCGGCCGCCGCCTATTACGGGCGAACCCACGATTTCAGCACAAACGACAGTGACGCTCCGGCTGAGTTTTTTATGGTGGGCCTCTCCCCAAGCATACCACACGCGGTAATAACAGACGGAAAAGGACACCAAGCCAACATCGTGCCCACCGCGGTTGTGTCGCAAGGCGTGGTCTGGTCTGATTTTCCTCAATACTTACTCCCCTTTAAAGCTCTCCCGTCCGGCAGAACCATGGTTCATTTCATCATGAAGAGAGCTCAGTCCGACGTGAACGGCGTGAACTTTCGCATGAATTTATTGGCTCACTTCGGATCAACCCTTGAGCCAAACGAATCCTGGGGGCGCGAGTTCCAAAACGAGGCCGATATCGCCCTGCTCACCACCAGCGCCACCCCGCCTCAATACCGCGAAAGCAAGCCTTTTTATATAAACACCGGGCCGTTTAGATCCACCGCAAACGTGATGACCTACTGCCCCGCCATCCCGGCTAACCAAATCCCGCAGGTTACTTGCGAGAACTATCCGCAAGGCAACGCCTATTACGCCTTCAAGAACCCTGATGATCCCAATGACCACCTTGACGTGACCGACTGGAATATTGTGGGGCTGGTCGTCGTCACTAATGCCGTCGGTTCCGAAAGTGGCTGGTCGGCCGGGCTGGGTTACACAATCAACGGAGTGGAATACAGCGGCGTCTATTTGGACACGGCTAATATGGGCCACGACGCCGGGGTGACGCCCGGCAGTAACGCATACCCTTACGCCAAGAACGGGGTCACCAGAGCCGGGATCCCCAACGGCTTCTCGCATCCCAATATTTCCTACGACGCCCTCATGACCCCGTGGGAATGCCCATACGCCGGTTTCAACGGTGCTAATGCCGTCAATCTTTGCGGAGAGGGCACCGCGCTCGCTCCTGCAGCCGGCAACATCAACAACTATCCTGCCGGAATAGTAGGCCGTTTCACAGGGACCTACGCTTTCCGCTCAGTGCCTAATTTGATGCGCTACATCCAAGTTCGTTCCTTTAAATTCGACGAACAACCGGTCGCCCAGCAGCCGAGGAACCTCCCCAACCCGTTATGGCTGGCGGCCAAATATGGCGGTTTTAAGGACAACAACAAAAATGGCGTTCCTGATGACGGCGAATGGGATTCCGTCAGAGTTGGCTATCCGGACAATTATTTCGAAGTGGCCAACTTAGGCGAACTTCCAGGCAAGCTCTCGGCTGCCTTCGACCGCATCTCCAAGGCCACCGAGGCGGTCACCGCCACCTCTGACTCCATCACTTCAGTTTTGGGCGGCGGTTTGGCCATTCAAACATCCTACGTGCCCGATTACACTTCCAATCTGGATACTTCATTACCTGATGAGAACAAAGTCAGGGTCAAGTGGGTGGGAAACATCTTCAGCCTCTTTATTGACCAGTGGGGCAACCTCAGGGAGGACACTAACAAGAACGAGAAGCTTGACGTCATCTCCGGCGATTCTAGCGATCTTAAAGGGGATCTGGTTGTCAAATTCGAAAATCGCTCCGATTCCGACAATTCCCGTATAACTCTGTGGTCTGACGAAAGAGGCACAAACGAGCTTGAGCAAGCAGCCAGTCGTCCCTCAGTTGATTCGCTTTATGAACTGAACTCTGTTTGGGACACCAATAAATTATTAAGCCAAATTCCCAACGACAATTTAAATAATCCAAGGCCATTTGATTCTATCGCGTTAGGCAGGCGGATTTACTCATACACAGGCAAGACACCCAGCGCGACTTCCGGTTTTACCTCCGGAGTTCCGCTCAGCAACTTTCTCTTCACTAAGGACAACGCCGACGACTTGGCTCCCTTTATTGCTCAAGGCTTTACTGTCGCGGCTCCCGTGATATTCACCGGGACGGAAGTCTGCGACGAAACGGCCAGGCTTAAGTGTGGCGCCGAATCAGTAGTCTGCAAAGAGCTTAACGTTTCTGCGGTAGGGACACCTCCGCATGGAATGACCGGCATCAGGTTGCAAATTACCAATGAAGTTGCGGCCGGCCAGGTGTCCGTCGGCCCCCAGCTGCCAGGCGGGATACTGAACTTAAGGGTCGGCCGGACCACGGCCAAAGGCGTGGTGACAGCTCTCAATGATTTCATATACGACAATCATGTGGAACATTTAGTCAGGGCCCACCTCAACACCGGCGACACCGGAGCCTGGGTGCCAAACCTAGACACCAAAATACTTCCGACCACCTACAGCCCTACAGAAAAGATCAGCACAACCTCCGATATTATAAAATATGTCAGCGGCCAGGACATTAAAGGCTGGAGGTCGAGAACTGTTTGCACTCCCTGGGACACCACCACAAAGAAAACCTGGCGCATGGGCGATATTATCAACTCCAAACCAGTCATCGTCGGCGAGCCGGTTGCTTCCTACGATCTGCTTTATGGTGATTACTCATATTCGCGCTTTAAGAAAAATCTTCCCTCCCATACGGCCAGCCCGGGAACCAGAAGTCGGCGCATGATGGCTTACTTTGGATCCAATGACGGACTTCTCCACGCCATCAACCTCGGTTTTTACGGGTCTTTAGACGACGGTACTATCGGGTACTCCAAAACCAGCTTCATCACAGGCGTCACCTATCCGGCCCACCCGCTTGGCTCGGAGTTATGGGCCTACATTCCCACCTCCGTGCTGCCCCACCTGACATGGTCGGTTGATCCTGGCTATTCCCACAGTTATTACGTCGATCTTGAGCCCATGATCGTCGACATCAAAAATACCTCCGGCTCCGACCAGTCGCTTGGCGGCGGCAAGGTGTGGAAAATTGGAGAATGGAAGACTGTCCTTATCGGAGGCCTAAGACTTGGCGGCCGTTCGATAGAACTCGACAACGCCGACGCTCCTGAAAAATATCTCTACTCGGAGTATTTTGCTCTTGACGTGACCAACCCTGATGAAGAGCCGACCCTGCTATGGCGTTTCACCCATCCCAACTTAGGTCTGACAGTGACCAAGCCGGCTTTGGTTTCCAGCGCTGACGGCTGGCACGTCATCGCCGCCAGCGGACCGACCACCGACGTGGAACGGGTTGTCGAGATCAATAACGTTTCCACATTGGTCAAGTGTCCTGTGGGTAACGGCGGCGAACAGGCTTATAATGGGGTAAGCAACCAAAAGGCCAGTTTGTTTGTCATAAACGCCTACACTGGGGCCCTCCAGCGGGAACTGGGCGGGGAGGCAGACTTAGGAGTGCCAACGGGTCAGTCTATTCCACCGAATTCCTTTTTTAATGACTCCTTTGTCGTGTCGGCGGTGGGCCCCGGCTCGCAAAATCTCCTGACGGTCGGCTTAAACCCAGGCGACGTCGACTGGCATAACGCCATCGCCTATTTCGGATTGACGGAAAGCCGCGACGCCGCGCGTCTTGACAAGGGCGCTCTTTTTAGGCTTAAGATGGTTGACAACGCCGGAAATCCCGCGAACGTCAGCGAATGGCAGCTGACGACCATGTACAAAACCGACCGCCCGGTGACGGGCGCGGTCAACGCCACCTTCGATTCCATCGGCAACCTTTGGGTGACCTTCGGCACCGGTCGGCTGTGGGGCGAGGAAGACCGCTCTCCCTTTTGCTCTCTTCTGCCTTCAGCCCAAGCCGCCGCCTGCGAGGCAAACCACGTCAACTATCTCTATGGTCTCAAGGAGCCCATGGTAAACGGTGTGCTGACCTTTGACGAGCTCAGGGAGACTTCCCAAAAGCGTATTGCCGATGTGACTAAAGCCAGAGTCTTTGGCGACGGCTCGGTTACCGGCTACAATGGTGAAATTAACCCGATAAACTATTCAGAAGTCCTCAATAGGATGTATTCTGACGACTATCTTGGCTACAAGCGCGGCCTTAATATTAATTCTTACATCAGTTCTGGCGTGACAGCCAACACGTACGAAATGATCCTCACCCAGCCCAAAATAAACGCCTTGCCCAACGGACGCTCCAACCTGGCGGTCACCACTTACCAGCCATCAGTCGAGCTGTGCGATCCGGAAGGCTTCTCCTTCCTCTACCTTGTGGATACTTTCACAGGTATTCCCTCACCTGAATCCAGCAGATATAATTTCGACGAAGCTATTACCGGTCCTATCACCCTTGCGGGCTCCGATGGCAAGACTTACAACCAAATCACCGGCTATTTGGCCGCCGGAAAAGGTCAGTCGACCGAAGCCTGGATACTTAGAAGCTCCAATGGCGTGAAATACGGGACCACCGGAGCCAACCAGACGCCCTATGAAGTCAATGTCGAAAAACCAGACGCTGACGCCGTGGTCACCGGAACTGTCTGGTGGCGGGAAGTGATGGACATGGGCATGAGCCTGGAGCCCGAGGATCTCACCAAGGGCCTGCCCGGCGCTCCATGACCAACCGTTTCGGCCGGTCGGTTTCAAACCGATCGGCCGTCAAGCCCGTCTTTTTAGTTATTTTGAACGGAGCCCGGCGGAATTTAAACCGCCGGGCTCTTTTGATTTTCCGGCAGTCGCGGGCATTGGCTTGAGCGGCTAAAAGTCGGCGCGAGACTCGAGGCGGGCGACAGCGGCTGAAACCGAGGGTGGCTGCCGCGAGGGGGGGTCGAAAGAACCGGGGCAGACGCCGGGCCTGACGAGCGGAAATATCGCATAATGAGGACAAAAACAGGCAAGCTCGCAAAACTAAGCAAAGCAAAGTCCGACGCCAAGCGTATTTTGTGACATAAATGGCCCCGGAAACCCGAGACGCCAGTCCCTGGTGCCGACTTGCCGGCGGACGGGGGCGGATTCCATCCCGCCGGGTCTCAGGAACAAGCGGACAGATCGAGGAAGCTGGTGGCCACGCGCCCCACGAATGCCTGGTCGTGCTCGATGACGACCAGGGTGGGGGAGCTTGAGACGATCATGTCCTCGATCTGCCTGCGGCTGAAGACGTCCATGTAGTCCAGGGGCTCGTCCCACAGATAGAGGTGCGCCGACTGGGCCAGGCTCAGCGACAACAGAAGCTTGCGCCACTGGCCCTGGCTCAGGTCCCTGACGTCCGCCTCCAAATCCTCCGACCCGAACCCCAGGTAGTGGAGCATGGTCTTGACCCTGGACTGCTCCAGACCGCGGTTCCGGCACAGGCCCGCTATCTTGCCCTCCGGCCTGGGGGCCGACTGGGGCACATGGGAGACGATAAGATTTCTGGGGCCTGCCAGCTCCCCTCCCAGCCTTCTCCCGCCGACCCCCGCCAAAAACGACAAAAGCAATGATTTTCCGCTCCCGTTCGCCCCCCTGACGGCCAGCCTCTCGCCCGCGTCGAGAGTGAGGTTGACGCCGCTCAACACCGGCTTTTCGGTGTAGCCCAACTGTAAGTCCCGGGCCAGAAGAAGTCTTTTTTGGGGACAGGCCAGAGGGGCGAGCGTCATGGGCGGGCTGATCTCCTCGGTGCGGAGCATGGCTTTCTTTTCCTCGTGGGCGGCCGCCCTCCGTTTAGAGACGTTTTTGGCCTTGCTGGCCATCTTGGCGGACTTGTGCCCGATAAACCCCCTGTCCACCGGGCCGCCTCCATATTTGGAGCCCTCGGTTCGCCTGGCCCAGGCGGCCGCCCGCTCGCCGGCCCTCCCCAGCCTGTCGATTTCGGAGGACAGCCTGTCGGCCAGCCTCGCCTCCTCCAGGGACTTTTTTTGATAGTCGGCCCAGTAGGAGTCAAAATTTCCCCTGTGGAGGACGGGGCCGTGTCTGCCGATTGCCAGGATATGATCGCAGGCATAATTTAAAATGAAACGGTCGTGCGAGACCAAGACAAAGCCCCTCTTCCTCGCGAGATAAGCGGCCACCTGCCCGCGGCCGGCCTCGTCAAGCCCGCCGGCGGGCTCGTCCAGGAGGGCCAGCCCCGGATCCCTGGAAAAGAGGACGGCCAGCAGAAGCTTGGTGTTCTCCCCGGGGCTCAAGTCACCCAGGGGCCTGGCCAGGGCGCCGGGGTCCAGTCCTATCCTGCCGGCCTCGGACTCCAGCAGATGGGGCGGAATCTGAGGGAACAACTCCCCGGCAGCCTCCATGGCGCTTTTCCCGACCTCGGACAGGGAAAAAGGAAAATAGAGCGCGTCCGGCGGGACGCCGACCACCCCGGAGGCCTGCAGCTCCCCCGCGAGTATTTTAAGCAGGGTCGTCTTGCCCCTCCCGTTGCGGCCAATCAGACCCAGGCGCCAGTCGGAGGAAAAGCTAAGGGAAAAATCTTTAAAGACGTCGTCATGGCCATGGTAGCCAAAAGACATGTTGGAGATCGCGACGGTGCTCAAGCTTCCCTCCCCATGACAGCCGTCGTCGGACCCGGCGAAACCAAGTTTAACTTTGGCGGTCAGCCTTGGGAAAACAACGGTTCAAAAAGTATTCAATTGTTTTATTGATAATTAAGAGACCGCATTGCCGACGCCGAGCTTATTTGGCCTCAAAGGTGCCAAACAAACGGTCGCCGGCGGGCGGCGTCACGGACGAGCGCCCGGGAGACGGGCATTATTAGGCGAGATTATATCTTCACTGGAGGGACACCTGGTGAAAAGTGTGGAAAAGAAGCTGCAAAAAAAATAAAAACTGAAAAAATTCGCAACGTCGCCGGGAATTGAAGAACAATGAGAATTAAAACTTCAAACCGGCGGCCGGACATTAAAAAAAAGCCGCGATAAATTCATGGTCATAATACGCCGGTTGGAAAAATTGTCAAGCATGCGGGCTTCACAACTTCATGCGGTCTTCGAATCGGCGGTCGGTCCCGGTTGTCCCGTCTGGCCGCCGTCATACGCGCCAGTCAGACGGACTAATTTTCGGCCGGGCTTCTCCGCGGCGAACCGCCAAAATTACTCCTTGACGACGACATGACCGCGGCTTACGTTCCCGTTCCCTGGAGGAAGAATTGTAAGCGTTCGCGGGGGCGGCCCGCCTTGGTTCCGGGGCCCGCTTTAATCGTCGGCCCAATCCGTCACCAGGCCCGGGCGACAGGGTCCGGTTTTAAATAATCGGCATGCGGCAAGCCGGGCGGCGCCTTCTTGTCAGGCTCTCCGGCAGGCTCTTTTTTAGTGGTCCTCTTCCCTGCCGGCTCCTTCTTGTCAGGCTCCCCGGCAGGCTTTTTCTCTGAGGCCTCCGCCACGACGGCCTTTTCCTTGCTTTCCTTAAGTAGTTTCTCTCGTGTTTGGGCCATCTCGGCCTTTCTCGTCCTCCTCGCCATCCTGTTGCCATCGTCGAAGGTGATAAATTAACCATGGGGACAGAAATCTTGACGGCAATTTTCATCCCGGGGAAGGTCCTGGACTCGGGTCCGGCCCCAACCCTGGCAGGGGTCACCAGGGACCCCGTGAACGCTTGCTTATGGCGGCACCCTTTTGTGCAGCTTTTTTTTTAATGGATGGCATACTTTTGGCGCGGCAAAGCGAGCCATAATGGCAACCTTTTTTCATAGCATTTCCAAGCTCGTCCGGGAGGGCCGGACCCGGCTCCATGGAAAAAAGGACGGTCGGCGGAGGCCTGGTGTTCTCGACAGGGCCCAAGCCCCCCGAGGGTCCGGCCGGGGCTTCCGGGTCCAAGCCCGACCCGTCCGCCCCGGACGCCGACGGATGCCGCCAAGTTCCGGGGAAAGGACTCCCCGCGGGCCTCCGGGGCGCTTTTCCCGACCCCGGGCGGGGAAAAAGGGAAACGGACGGCGTCTGGCAGGACGGCGGCAGCCCCGGAGGCCCGGAGACAGCCCGCCGGAATTTTGAGCGGTGTCGCCCCGCCCGTTGCGGCCGAATTTAAAATCAGCCGTCCGCCCGCCGCAAAACGACAGCCAAACAAAGTGTTATATTGTGTAATTGAAGAAAAAATTGCCTGCCGACAGCGCGGCTATTTTGGCGCGAAGCGACAAGGCGATCGGCGGGAGGAGGGCGAAACCAGTGACAGGCAGGCCGGGGGAGGGCGTTATAGGGCGGGCTTTATAGACGAGATTATTTCCTAGCGAGAACGTTCCTTATGAAAAATGTCGCGGACCGCTGAAAGGCGAGACTAAATCGACGTAAAAAAACCCTTGAAAACGGCTGCTTTCAAGGGTTTGGAATATTTTTTGCCGGTCTTGGCCAAACGTTTCAAAATGTTAATGGCTCCTCAGGACGGACTCGAACCGCCGACCCGGTGGTTAACAGCCACCTGCTCTACCAACTGAGCTACTGAGGAACTAAAGTCGGTTAAAAAATTCTCCGCCCGGCCGCGCGCCCCCGGTCTCGCCGGGGCTCTGGCCAAACAACCAAAGAATTTTAAACCTGGCCGCAGGGTTTGTCAAGTTTTTTTTGGAGGCCTTTTTCCGGCCTGCCGCCGCCCTCCCCGACCCGCCGGTCGGAGGCCGGTCCGGGAGGGCGGCCGGGCGGACCCGGCTAGGAGCCGACGATTTCCTGGAGAGCCTCGGCGTTGGTCTCCAGCCAGTTGAGGCCCCTGAGAAAGTGGGTCAGGTACGACAAGGCCTCGTAACTGTTGATGTTGTCGGCGTCCAGGTAGTACCAAAGCTCGGTCAGCCAATAGATGAGGTAGAAGTGGGCCCCGGCCAGCATGCGGACGAAGACGCGCCTCTCCACCGGGCTCAGGGCCAGGGCCGGCGCGTCCTTGAGAACCCCGTTGTAGCCCCGCACGAAGTTTCGGCAGTCCTCCAGGCGCAGGGCCCCGTCGTTCTCCATGTCCCAGGAGCCGCAGCAGTAGACCAGGCCGAGGCAGACGTCGAAGATCCTGGCGTCGACCTTGGACCAGTCGAAGTCGAACAGGCCCACGGTCTCCTCGCCGTCGAACTTGACGTTGCCGGCGTGGTAATCCCCGTGGACCGGGACCTCCAGAAGCGCCCCGTACTCCTCGGGCGAGACGGCGAACCGCTCCATGTAGCCCAGGATCGCGGGCAGGACGGCGTTGAAGTTGGCGTGGAAGAGGGTCTCCAGGGGCTGGGCGGCCCGCTGCTTGAAGATCCTGACGAAGTCCGGGATGAGCGCCCTGACCTTGGGCTCGGTCTTGCGCTGGTCGTCGGCGGGGACGAAGGTGGCCGCGGCCTTGTGGTAGCGGGCCAGGAGGGCGCCGAGGTTGACGAACTCCCGGGGCGTGCTCTTGTTCTCGATCCAGGTGTACTTGTCGAGGCCCCGCAAAAAACGGTAGACGGTGAAGACGCGGCTGACGGTCTTGCCGTTTTTCAGCTCGTTGAGCCTGACGAAGGTGCGCCCGTCCGCCGTCGGATAGATGCCCGCCGCCTCCTCGAAGCCGTTGGCCAGGACGTGGGCGATCAGGGCGTGCTCCATGGCCACGTCGTTGTCGGTGGCCTCGGCCTTGTACTTGCGGACAAAATAGTCGGTCCTCTGGCCGTCGCGCTCGATGAGCACGCCGAAGCTGCGGTTGGTGTAGCCGCCGAAAACCTCGTGGATCTCCTGGATCTGCCCCAGATGGCCGAAATGTTGGTCGAACAGCTCGTAGATCTGGTTGTTGAGGACCTGGGACTCCACGGCGGCGTAGGTCTCCTCCAAAACCTTCCTTCCTTTGACCAAATAATCGCGGCACTCCTCGAACTGGTGGGGGCTGACCCTCACTATTTGTTTCATCTTACTAACGTCCATGGGCAACCTCCTGGTTTGGCGGGCCTGCGGCGGATGGCCGCGGCTCTCAAAAGGAAAAAGGGTTGTCCTCTATTTAACGCCCTGATGGCCGCTGCCTCCTTAAGCGGTCTCCAACAAGTTATGGACAAAGAGGATTGGTTTCTGAACGCCGCCCGGACGAGGGAGGCCGGCCGTTCGCGTCGGCGGCCCGGGGGCGCTCAAGACGACTGAAGCGTGTTCGCGGCGGTTTCGTTGATATGGAGAGCGAAAAAATAAAAAATAAAAAACTCGAGACGCGCCGAAAAAGAGAAAGGCCGTCCCGCATGGACACTAATCGACCCGGGGGCGATCTTTGGACAAATATTCGGGCGGCCTGGACGAGCCGAAAGCCGCCGCGGCGACTATAGTCGTATTATACAAGAAAAATGAGGACAAGTCCAGCCGTTTGCCGAACGCTGGCCGACAGCCGCCCTACGACGGGCGCCGGACCGCGGCGGGGCGCCAATTTATCAGCCCGGCCTCCAGCGAACCGGCCGCCGGGGCCTGTTTTCCCGGGCGCCCCTCGGAAACATCCGGCGGGCCGCGCCCCCCGGGCCGCCTTTTGGGCGACCCGGGGGCGGGCTAAAAATCGGCGGCCGGCCTGGCGCCGGAACTACTCGTACCAGACGGCGTCCCCGGCGGGCAGGCCGGAGATGTGCTCCCTGACCTTCCTGTCGATGTCGGCGGCCAGGACGTTGGGATTCGGCTTTGTCAGAATCTTCTTGGCCAGGGCGGCGGCCTGGTCGGCGGCGTTGGGCTTGCCGTCGTTGAGCCACTTGCTCCTGAAGCCGCGCACCCCGATGCTCGGGTAGTGGGTGACCTTGCGCAGGTTTTTGGCGGTGTGGGGCAGGACCATGTAGTTGCCGCCGGGGCCGGTCTTGTTGATGAGCTCCAGACAGAAGTCGTTGGCGTCGTAGGGGATGCCCTTCTTGAGGTGCTTGAGATTCAAGGCGATCTCGTTGTCGATGACGGCCTTGGCGAAATCGAAGGCCATCAGGCCGCCCAGAAGCCCGCCCATGTTGAACAGGTCGCTGCCGGCCATCAGCGCGGCGGCCGTGTTGAGGCTGGTCTCCCAGCCGTTCTGGACGTCGTTGGACTGCGAGTTGGTGAGACCTATGTAGCCTCCGGAGGGCACGTTGTAGTAGCGGGCCATCTCGGAGTGGCCCATCTGCAGGATGCCGGTCTCGATGGCCCCGGGGGCGTAGTCGCCGTTGCGCATGTCGCCCACGGTGGAGAGGACGGCGTAGATGACCTCGGAGCCGGGCCTGATGGCCTGCATCAGAAACGTCAGCGACAGGAACTCGGCGTTCCCCAAGGCCAGGGTGCCCAGCAGGCTCATGGGGGAGGTCATGCCGGCGTTGGGGACGATGGTCCCGTAGACCGGCAGGCCCATCTTGGCCAGGTGAACCACCGAGGCGGTGGACTCGACGTCGTAGGTCAGAGGCGAGATGACCGGACAGTAGTGGTGGTTGATGAAGGGCCTCTTGAAGTAGGCCTCCTTCCCGCCGGCGATGGTGTAGCCCAGGTCCAGGACCTTCTCGAGGTCGGGGATGGTCGGGGTGTTGGAGCGCACCGGCTTCTTGCAGTTCTTCAGGGCCGGGTAGAAGCGGTACAGCGACCTCATGTCGGGCGGGGCGTCGTCGGCCAGAATGGAGATGGAGAAGACGTCGAAGCCCTTGAGCTCGTTGATGAGGTAGGCGATGTTGGCCACGTCGAGGCTGGTGCCCCGGCGCTCCTCGCCGGTGACCGGGTCGACCACGTTGGGGGCCGAGGAGCCGGTGACGACGACCGGCCGGTCGCCGGGCAGGGTGACGTCGAACTCGGGGATCTGGGCGGTGAAGGTGTAGGTCGGGGGGACCGACTTCATCTTCTCCTCGACGGTCTTCCGGGGGAATCTGATCCTGCTGCCGTCGGCCTTGCAGCCGTGCTTTATGAAAATCTCCAAAGCCTCCGGGTTTTTGACCACCATGCCCGTTTCCTCAAGGATGGTCAGGGACGCCTCGTGGATGTTTTTTTTCTGTTCCTGGGTGAAGAAATTATAAAAATCCATAATGATTAAACCCGGCGCGCGCCGAGCTGGCGCGTGAAGCCGGCCTCCTTTCAATGATGTGATGTGATGTGCGGCGCCCCGCTTCCCCGCCGACGTCAAAAAGGACCGGATGTCTGGTGTCGTCATGGTCCGCCCATGATGACGCCCCGGGGATGCTGATCGGCTCTCGGGCGCCGCCCGACGGTAATTATAACCTCCCTTGTCGCTATGAAGTGGGAAATTTAAGTGCGCTCACTTAAATTGGCATGAAAAGAAAACTTGCTCAAGAAAAAGGCGAAAATCTCGATAAAATTCGTCGTCCCGGCAGGCTTTGTCCCTAAAAAATAGGAAACTAAAGTTCGTTAGTCAGGATAAAAGGAAAAAAAACAGCCGAGGAAGACTATTCGCCCCCCCCCTCCCCCGTCCGCGGAACCGGCCGCGGACGGGATTGTCGGCCCGGCGGGACGTCGGCCGCCCGCCGGGGAGAGAGGCTGCCGGGCGCCCCGGCGTCCGCGGAGCGCGGGACGCCGAGGCGCGCGGGGCGGCTAGAGGATCTTGGGCAGGTACTTGGTCCTGTCCTTGCCGGTGGGGGTGATGACGTACTGGTAGCGGGCCTCGCCGAACTCGTCGAAATAGGGGTCGACGGCGTCGATCAGGCCCACGGCCTTGATGCTCATCAGATGGTCCTCCATCAGCTCGAAGCTGAACTGGCCCTCGCCCTCGTACTCCGCGAAGAGCTCGCGGTAGATGTCGTTGGCCTTGACGGGCTTGCCGTCGGCCTGGTTGATCAGATGGAGGATCCTAAAACGCAAAGGTAAAACGGCCATTCAACACCTTCCTTGGCTAGACGTTGCGGAGCTTGAACAGCTCGCGGGGGTTGGCGGAAACCAGGATGGCACCAAGGGCGATGGCGGCGGCTCCCATGTACAAGTAGACCGTGGGCTCCAAAGTGGTGAACAAGGCGCCGAACAGCACGCCCCACAAGGCGTACGTGACGTTCAGGGCCATGGCCCGGGCCACGCCGGTCATGTTCAGGGCCCTGTACCAATAGACGTAGGAGAACCCGCCTAGGAAGCCCGCGAGACAGTAGATGGAAAAGGCCGACGTCCTGGTGGCGGAGGTGAACAGCTCCCAAACGGGGGCCAGGCCGAAGTGGGTGGACATGTAGAGAACGACGATGGGAATGACGAAAATAAAATAGGCCACCGCGCTGACAGCCTCGCGGATGCCCAGGGCGATGTCGGGATCGATCATGTCCATGCCGTAGGTGGACAGAAGGCCCTCGGAGGCCCAGCCCAGACAGGCCAGGGTGGAGAGGACCATGCCGATGGTGAAATAGACGTCCTTCTCGACGTCCTCGCCCAGCGGCGCGTAATAGACCAAAAACGACCCGAGGATGCAGAGGACGACCCCGACCCAGACGCGGGCGGGGTTGCGCTCCTTAAATAAGATGGTCGCCAGGACGGCCGCCAAAGCAGGATAGGCCGCCGTGATGGGCAGGGCGTAGGCGGCGTTGACGAAGGTGATGCCCAGCAGATAGCCGCTCATGCCGATGGGGCCGCCCAGGATGGCCCCGATGCAGACCATCTTGCCGGGCTTGGTCCGCAGCGTGCGGCCGTACTCCTTGAACTTGCCGGCCCTGATGTTGTGGACGGCCACCCAGATCGACGCGAACATGTCGTGCATCAGCGCCCCGCAGAGGGAGAAGGCGACCAGCATGGCGATGCCGGTCCGGAACTCCATCGACGAGGTGTCGTAGCGGGTGAAAGGCTCGTAGTTCAAGGCCAGGTATAAAACAGTTCCCGAAGCCCCCCAGAGCACGCCGGAAAGGACTCCGGCCAGGATTCCTTTTTTGGCGTGCTTAAGCTGCTTCTCGTCCAACACTTCCTGCGCGGTTTTTTCGCTCATGAATTACCTCCTAAAGAGTGCGAGCAAAGTACCATTCGGCTCACGAGGGACCCGAACCAGGCCCCGGAGCTCAAATGCCCTCGACCACTTTGGCAAGATCGGCCTTGTGGGCTTCAATCCAATCCATGAGCCTAGTGATGTGGAGCAAGTAATAGAGAGCCTCATAGTCGTTGACCAGTTCGGGGTCCTCATAGAAATACAAGGCGGTGCACCAGTTGATCAGATACTGGCAGCCGGCCGCCATCATCATGGGGAAATATTTTTTCTCGGTCTCGTTCAAGGGCTCCAGGCCCGAGAGAGACTTGAGCTGGTTGTTGTAGCCCTCCAGGAAGCAGCGGCAGTCGTCGAGACGCAGCTGGCCGTCCGTCTCCGGGCGCCAGGAGGAGCAGCAGTAAATCAGAGCGAAGGCGATGTCGAAGAGCCGGACCTCGATCTTGGACCAGTCGAAGTCGAAGATGCCGGTGCAGTCCTCGCCGACCCACTTGACGTTCCCGGCGTGCAGGTCGCTGTGGATGGGGGTCTCGGGCATCTTGGCGAAGGCCTCGGCGGGGATCTGGTTCTTCTTGATGGTCTCGAGGATGGAGGCCAGCTTGGAGTTGAAGAAGGCGTGGAAGATGGAGTCGGGCAGGTTCCTGGCGGCCAGCTTGGAGAAGAGGTCGACGAAGGACGGCAGCAGGAACTGGATCTTGGGCTCGGCCTTGGCCAGCTTGCCCGGCTTAAAGTCGCGGCCGTAGAAGTGGAACCTGGCCGTCAGGGCGCCGATGTTGCGGAACTCGGTGGGGCTGTTCTCGTTGTTGACCCAGGTCCACTTGTCCTCGCCCTCGAGGTAGTCGTAGACGGCGAAGTAGCGCTTCAGGGTCTTGCCGGTCTCGTCCTTGTCCTGCAGGCTGACCATGGTGGTGCCGTTTTTGGACGTGAAGACCTTGGCGGCCTCCTTCAGGCCGTTCGCCAGACAATAGTTGATCAGGTTGTGCTCGTAGAGGATGTCGTCGGGGTTGGCCTCGGAGTTGAACTTGGCCTTGTACTTCCGCACGAAGTACTCCTCCTCGCGGCCGTCCTTGACGGTGACCACGCCGAAGCTGCGGTTGACGTAGCCGCCGAAGATCTCGTAGACCTCCTTGACCTCGCCCAAGTCGTAATACTTCTCCACAACCTCCTTGATCTGCGCCCGGATGAAAGCGCCGTCGCTCTCCTCGTAGTTGCTCTTGGCCAGCTTGTACAGCGAGGCGGCCTCGATAAGCCGGTCGTTGCAAATGGCGGCGTCGGCCGCCTTGAAGTGAAGCATTTTGGAGGTGTCCATCTTTGCCATCTGAAAAACTCCCTGGGCAAAAACCCATCTAAGGTTTGTTCTATCCGCGGTGAGGCGGGCAATCTTCCGGCCCCGACTCGGACGGGCCACTATGGCGCCGCCTGGCGGGACCGGTGAAAATATGAATTCTGACTGGCTCCCCAAGGCCTCCCGCCCGCCCGAAGGCGCGGGCCAGCAGCCTTGTCGCCGCCGCCCCGGTTTTTTTTCGTTTCCGGGCGGACTGAGAAACGTCTTGTCTTCTGTTCTGGAAATGGAAAGAGCGCGCGCTTGCTTTTCAAACCGCCGTCCTGGCGGGACGGCCCGGACTTGCCGCCCCGCTTTGGGGCGCCGCAAAATTCCACCGGCGCCGTTCAAGCCGGCCGCCGCCGCCAAAACCAGGCGACGCCGGCCGAGCCCGGGGACGCCGGCCGGACCCTGGTTCCGGGCGGGCCGGAAGCGGGTCCGGGACGGGTCCGCGGCGGGCCCGAAATTATCGCCTCCGACAGGCGGCCCCTCCCGACTCCCCGGCTACGGGAAGCAGGAGAGAACTTCCGCGAGCTTGTCGCCGGTCCTCCAGGCGCCCAGGGCGGCCAGCTCCTCCTTGGAGTGCCCGCCGGTGCTCATGGCGAATGTCTTGACCCCGGCCGCCTCCGCGGCCAGCAGGTCCCCCTTGGAGTCGCAGACGTACAGCGTCTCCGAGGGTCCGGCGCCCATGAGCTCCATGGCCTTCAAAATCATGTCCGGGGCGGGCTTGACGTTCTCGACGTCCAGCTGGCCCACTATGGCCTGGAAGAAGTCCGCCACCCCCAGGATTTTCAGGGGTTTGACGGGCGTGTCCCGGTTCGAGGCCAGGCCCAGGCCGACGCCTTTGGCCCTCAGGGCCTCCAGGGTCTCCAGGCCGCCGGGAAACAGCTCCATGGCCAGGTACTCCGGCTCGGTCAGATGGTCCGCGTAGGCCAGGTACCACTTGTGGTCGTAGCTCCCCCACAGCTGGGTCCAGAGCTTCTCGAAGGTGCAGTTGGGGACGGAGACCTCCGCCAGATAGACCTCGTCGTAGGTGACCTCCCTGAGCCCGAACTCGGCCGCCAGCAAATTGGCGCTTTTCATGAGGGGCTTGATGGAGTCGACCAAGGTCATGTCGAAATCAAAGATGGCATACTTCAGGGTCATGTCCGTCCCGAAAATCCTCTAAAAATTATTCCGCCCCTCCGGGCCCGCCCCGCCTGTGTCGCGGGCAGCCGTCGCCGGGAGGGCGCGGGTGTCGGTTGCCCGACGGTCTTTTCCCGCGGTCCCGCCGGGCGGGCCCGATCGTGAGGACGGGCCGCGCGGCCGGGGCCGGGGGGGCGATGGGAAAGCTTTAGACCAGGCTGCCCTTGGTCGGGTCGAAGCCGGGGGTCTTGATCGGCACCCCCAGCTCCTTCTCGGCCTCGACGACGAAGCGCCTGACGTCGTCGGCGACGGAGGCGGAAAGCGGCTCGACCTTGTGGTTCTGCAGGAGGTCCCTGGCCTTGTTCAGGGCCACCTGGTAGCAGTCGGGGCTGCCCTGCTTCTTCCAGGACTCCATGTTCATCCTGTCGAAGAACTTGGGGCGGCTCTGGCTGCGCATGAGCTTGCGGGTGAGCTTGCTCATCATGTAGTTGCCGTGGGGGCCGATCTGGTGGATTTCCTCGAGGTCCAAATTCTCCTCCGTCACCTCTTCTCCTCGAAGAAGGAACAGAACCATTTGGAGCATGTCGGAGTCCAGAAGAAGCTGCCCGTAGTCGACCGTCATGCCGCATTCCAGCATGCCCGCGCCGTAGATGACGTTGGACCCTGCCAACCCAGCCAGCAACGCGGTCAAGGTTTTCTCGTGGCCGGCTTGGGCGCCGCCCGGGATCTTGCTGTCAGTCTACGTGCCGCCCGTCCAGGAGGGCACCCCGTGGAACTGGGCGATCTGCGCGTTCATGGCGGCCATCATGGCCATCTCGGGGGAGCCCACGGAGGCGTCGCCCTTCTTCATGTCCAGCTGGGTGGAGGTCCCGCTGCGGAAGATGGGGGCGCCCTTGCTGACGGCCTGGCTCAGAACGGCGCAGGCCATGAACTCGGCGTTCTGGACGGCCATGGTGCCGACCATGGTGATGGGGCTGGTGCTGCCGGACAGGGCCATGGTGGTGAAGCGGACGGGGATGCGGTGGCGGGCTCCGTGGATGGCTATCTCGCAACACTCGCTGACGAGACGCAGGGGGCTCACCGGACACGTGCTGATGACCATCAGGGGCTCCAGGCTCAGGGAGTCCTTGTCGCCCCTGACCATGGCGGCCAGCTGGATCATCTTGTCGACCAGATAGCCGTTGCCGCCGCCCAGGGAGATGGGCTTGGTGGTGTTGTGGATCATGGCCTCGAAATTATGCAGCGGGTAGGACTGTGGGGCGACGTCCTGGGAGGCCACGGCGCGGTGGATGATGTCGAACTCGTCTATCCAGTCGGACAGGCGGGTGATGGCGGCCAGGTCCATCTTGGTGGAGTCCCTCTGCTCGCCGGTGTAGAGGTCGTTGACCCTGACGCCCTCGCCGAAGGGGGTGAAGCTGACCCTCTTGCCGCCGACGCGCAGGGCCCTCTCCGGGTCGCGGCCCCTGACGATGAACTGGGAGGGGGCGCTGTCCAGGGCCGCCTCGACCAGATGCGCGGGAATGCGCACCCGCTTGATGCCCTTGTCCACCACGCAGCCGATGGAATGAAATATCTCCAGGGCCTCGGCGGAATCGACAAAGACGCCTGTTTTGGCCAGGATCTCAAGTCCGGCGTAATGGGTTTCCTTAACCTCGTCCGGCGTCAGTAGGGTGAGCCCGCAGCCTTTCTGCAGCAGCATCCCCGTTTGCACGGCTCTCTTCATAATCAACTCTCCTTATAAGAAGCGCTCGAGGCAATTTCTGTTCCGACGGTTCGCCTGCCCGGCTCGTCGGGTTGGGTTCCGGTCAAAGCCCCCGCCCGGGGCCCGAAATCGCGCCGCCCGGGCAAGTGATATATAGTCAAGTCATCTATACGAATTTTTCGGAAACTCAACCCCCGCGCGGGACCAAAGCCTCTATTCTCGGTGCCGAGAGACAAACCGTCGGTCGCGGGGGCCTAAAGTATTTTAGTCATCTATACGACTTTTGATTTTTGACAAAGTCAACTAATCTACCTTGGGTACAAGTTTAACCCGCGCGCGACGTCAAGTCAAGATAAAAATACAGTCTGCCTCCCGCCCCTATAATATGTCAATTTTTCGGGACGGTAAAGAGCCGGCCGCCGGCCGCCGGGCCCGGACAAACGAGTCAATTAGCCAAAACAAAAGGTTTTTTTCCCCGGGCCCGCCTCCCGGGCCCTCCCCTGGGCGCCGTTTTTTATGCCTGAATTTATTGACACATTTCCCGTCGTCCCGGCCGGTACAGTTTTTTTCCCGGCCCGGGCGGCAATTATTTTTGACAGCCGCGGGCGGTTTCGCGCCCCCGCCCGCATGCCGCGGGACCAAGGCGCCCCGGGCCTCGCGGACGGGCGGCCCGAGACGTCCCTCAAATAAAAACTCAAGCATTTCAAGCGTTTGCGGCAACGAAGGCGGCGAGACAAAATTAGTCAAATTCTCCACAGTTATTAAAATTAACCGCTCGTTACTTGCGCATTACAAACTTTTTAAAGAACGTATATAAACCAGTCTATCTTTCGACTCTCACATCCAAGAGAAAAATTTCCCTCTTTTCGTTTGCCAAACGGAAAAAAATGGTTTAAGCTAAAAAACTAACCGGCCCCCCGGAGCCCCGGGCCGGACCCGAAAAAGCGGCCGGCCCCCTTGATTTTTCGTTTCCGCCCGCCCGGAATTCCGACCGCCGACCGCCCGCCGACCGGGGCGCCCCGCCGGGGCCGAACCGAGGCAAAAAAATTTCACCGGGGCCCGCCGGGACCCGACGAAAGCGAGCCATGACGCCCGAGAAGCCAAGGCAGATACACGAGTACGTCCCGGGCAAGCAGGCCACCCTGGCCCACATGATCGCCCATCCCAGCCCGGAACTCTGCCGCCAGATAGGCGTCGAGGACAGCGGGGCCATCGGGCTCATGACCATCACCCCGGGCGAGGGCGCCATCATCGCCGCCGACGCCGCGGACAAGACCGGCCTGATCAAACTGGAGTTCGTCGACCGCTTCACCGGCTGCCTGGTCTTCACCGGGGACGTCTCCTCCGTGGAGAGCGCGCTCGACGGGGCGGTCCGCGCCCTGACCGAGGTCCTGGGCTTCTCCCCGGCCCCCGTCACCAAGACCTGACATGCCCGCCGCCGCCAGGTCCCCCGACGGCCCGCGGGCCCCGCTCATGGTCATCGGCCCCGTCGCCTCCGGCAAGAGCACGCTTCTGGCCGCCCTGGGCCTGGGCCCCGGCGGGATCAAAAAGACCGAGGCGCTGACCTACAACGGGGGCATGTCCATCGACACACCCGGGGAGATGCTGGCCATCCCCAGGTTCTACAACGCCCTGATCCTCAACTCCGGGCGGGCGTCGGTGGTTTTATTGCTCATGGACGGCCGCAAGCCCATGTGGCTGCCGGCCAAAATCTGCCTGGCCCTCAGGGCCAGGGTGGCCGGAGTGGTCACCAAGACCGACGTCGCCGAGCCGGGGGGCCTCGGCCGGGCCGAGACGGCCCTGACCGCCGCTGGCGTCGACAAGATCTTTAAAATTTCCTCCGTCACCGGACAGGGGCTTGAGGAACTGAGGGAGTGGCTGGCCGCCAACGGCTGCGCCCTGCCGGACCAAAACGCCGGGGACGGGGGCGGCGACGGTCAAAACGCCGGCGACGATCCCGACGTCGACAACTAAGACAATAACGACGCCTCCTCCGGGGACTAAAAATTTTCGCTTTTTTCTTTTTGCTCTTTGCTCTTTGCTTTCGCCCTTTTTAAACGTCCGCTCCTAACCGACGGTCGCGCGCGGAAAACAACCAAAAACAACGACGACTGACTCATACTTATTTTTTCCAGTTTTCGCCTCCGGCGGGGCCGCCTTGGCAAACTTCCCGTCAAGGGCCGCTTTTTTAATCCGACATGTCTTGGGAAAAAAGGATGGGATCCTTTCTTGGCCTTTTGTTTTTTGTTTCAAAGTGATCTATATCAATTTACTCTGGATGATTTATCGCTCCCCGCGCGGGCCCCGTCGACTTGTCGACCCGGACCGTCGAACGAGCCGGACGCGCCCGAGCGGCGCCCCCGGCCCGCGGCCCCGGGAGGCCCCGGCCCCCGCCCCTTTTTTTGAGCAGGAGGAGACGGCCGCCGGGGAAGGCCTCGGCCCGATACCGTCCGCATCGGAGGTAGTTTTGTGATATTAAAGACCAAACTGGCCGGACAGGTGTACGCCTTCAAGAACCTGACCGACGTCATGGCCAAGGCCAACGACGAGAAGTCCGGGGACGTCCTCCTGGACAGGGCCGCCAAGACCGTCACCGAAAGGACGGCCGCCAAAATCGTCCTCTCCAGGGTGACCCTCGCGGACATCTACGAGAACCCTCTGCTGGCCCCCGAGAAGGACGAGGTCAGCCGGGTCTTGAAGGAGGACCTCTCGCAGGGGATCTACGCCAAGATCAAAAGCTGGACCGTGGGCGAGCTCAGGGACTGGCTGCTCAAAAACGAGACCAGGGGCGAGGACATCGTCCGCGTCTCCCGGGGGATCGAGGCCGAGGCCGCGGCGGCCGTGACCAAGCTCATGACCGCCATGGACCTGGTGACGGCGGCGTCCAAAATCAGCGTGCCCACCACCTGCGCCACGACCATCGGGCTCCCCGGGACGCTCTCCTACCGCAACCAGCCCAACCACCCGGCCGACGACCTGGAGGGCATCAAGGCCTCCCTGTGCGAGGGCCTGAGCTACGGGTCCGGCGACGCCGTCCTCGGGGTCAACCCGGTCGAGGACACGGTGGACAACACCCTGGCCATCATGAACATGCTGCACGACTTCATGGACAAGTGGGAGCTGCCCACCCAGAACTGCGTGCTGGCCCACGTGACCACCCAGATGAAGGCGGTGGAGAAGGGGGCCCGGGTCTGCTGCCTGTTCCAGTCCCTGGCCGGCACCCAGCCCGCCAACGACGGCTTCGGGGTCACGGCGGCCATCCTCGACGAGGCCTACGACTGCATCCACCGTTTCGGCACCGCCCCGGGCCCGAACCTTTTGTACTTCGAGACCGGCCAGGGCTCCGAGCAGTCCATCGACGCCGACTGCGGGGTGGACCTGATGACTTTGGAGGCGCGCTGCTACGGGCTGGCCCGCAAGTACCGCCCCTTCATGCTCAACAACGTCTCCGGCTTCATCGGCCCGGAGACTTTGTACGACGGGCGCCAGATCATCAGGGCCTCCCTCGAGGACCACTTCATGGGCAAGCTCCTGGGCATCCCCATGGGCATGGCCCCCTGCTACACCAACCACACCAAGATCAACCAGGACGACCAGGAGATGGCCACCATGCTGCTGGCCATGGCCGGCGCCAACTACTTCATGGGGGTGCCCGTGGGCGACGACGTCATGCTGGCCTACCAGGACACCAGCTTCCACGACGACGCCGGCCTGCGCGAGCTGCTGGGCCGCACCCCGGCCCCGGAGTTCTTCGCCTGGATGAGAAAGTTGGACCTGATGGACGAGAGGGGCCGCCTGACCGCCAGGGCCGGCGACGCCTCGATCTTCTATTAGGCGGCGCCCCGCCCTTCCACTGACAGACAATGACAAAGGGCCGGACCGGCCGGACCGGCGGGAACGGCGGTCGGGAGCGGCGGTCGGGAACGCCAGCCGCCTGTCGCCGCCCCGCGGCAATGTCGGGCGCCGACCCGGCCCTTGCCCGCGCCGTCGCCCGGGTCCTTTGGTTAAAAAATATTCGGGCCGCCGCCTCGGCCCTTAGGCCTGCTTTTCATCGACCGACCTGACAGGGGGGTTTCATAATGGTTTCGGAGACCGACATCAAACAGTACGTGGCCCAGATCCTCAGCGAGATGGCCGCCTCGGGGTCGCTCGCCCAACCGGGCCCGGGCCGGCCCGCGACGGGGCCCGCCCCCGGGGGCGACGAGGGCGTCTGGCCGGACATCCTGGAGGAGGATCTCTCCTTGGAGATCAACGTGCCCAACCCGCACAACCCGGAGGCCCTGCGCGCGATCAAAAAGGCCACCCCGGCCCGCATCGGGGTCTGGCGGGCGGGCAACCGCTACCTGACCAAGACCCTCCTGCGCTTCCGGGCCGACCACGCCGTGGCCATGGACGCCGTCTTCACCGACGTCTCCGACGAGTGGGTCGCGGGCAACAAGCTGCCCAAGTTCAAGACCAAGTGCGAGAACAAGGACGTCTACCTGACCCGCCCCGACCTGGGCCGCCGCTTCGACCCCGAGGAGGCCGCCAAGATCAAGGCCCTGGTGGGCTCGCAGAACAAGGTGGTCGTCTTCATCGCCGACGGGCTCTCCACCACGGCCGTGACCGCCAACGCCATGGACACGCTCAAGAGCATGACCGCCGGCCTGGCCGCCTCCGGCATCAAGACCTCGCCCCCCTTCTTCGTCCAGTACGGCCGGGTGGGCTCCGAGGACTCCGTCAGCGAGATCACCGGGGCCGAGGTGGTCGTCTGCCTGATCGGCGAGCGGCCCGGGCTGGTCACCAGCGAGAGCATGTCGGCCTACTGCTGCTACAAGGCCTATCTGGACATCCCCGAGGCCAAGCGCACCGTCGTCTCCAACATCCACCGGGGCGGCACCCCCTCCGTGGAGGCCGGCAGCTACCTGGCCGACCTGGTGCGCATGATGCTGGAAAAGAAGGCCAGCGGCCTCGACTTGAAGCTCTAGGCCGGACCGCCGCCGCCCGCCGGAAAACAACAAGTTTTTTAACCTGTCCCCCGCCCGCCCGCGCCGGCCGCGCCCGTCCGACGGCCCGGGGGAGCCCCGCGACTCATATCTTCCACAGGAGAGGCCGGTAAAATGGCAAAGAACGACCCTTTGAAGACCAACATTTTGGCCGCCAAAATCATACCCAACGTCAGCCCCGACCTGGCCAGGGAGCTCAACCTGGCGCCGGGACAAAGAAGCCTGGCCCTGGTGACCACGGACTGCGACGACGTCACCTACACGGCCCTGGACGAGGCCACCAAGATGGCCGACGTCGAGGTGGTCTACGCCAAGAGCTTCTACGGCGGCGCCGCCAACGCCAACACCAAGCTGGCGGGCGAGATCCTGGGCGTCCTGGCCGGCCCCAACCCGGCCGAGGTCCGCTCCGGCCTCAACGCCCTCAAGGCCTTCATCGAGAACGAGGCCTGGTTCGTCTCGGCCAACGAGGAGAACTCCATCATCTATTACGCCCACACCATCTCCCGCTCCGGCAGCTACCTGAGCAAGGTCGCGGGCGTGGCCGCCGGCGAGTCGCTGAGCTACCTGATCGCCCCCCCGCTCGAGGCCGTCTACGCCCTGGACGCGGCCATCAAGGCGGCGGACGTCAGCATGGTCGCCTTCTACGGGCCGCCCTCGGAAACCAACTTCGGCGGGGGCCTTCTGACAGGGAGCCAGTCGGCCTGCAAGGCGGCCTGCGACGCCTTCGGGGCGGCCGTGCAGTACGTGGCCGACAACCCGACGGTCTTCTAAACCCCGTCTCAGCGGACGTGACACCATGACAGTGGAAGTGAACGACAGGGACCTGGTCTCCGTCCAGGAGGCCAGAAACCTGGTCAGGCGGGCGACCGCCGCCCAGCTGGCCTACGCCGGGCTCGACCAGGCCGCTGTGGACCGGGCCGTCGGGGAGGCGGCCCTGGCCTGCCGCGCCCAGGCCGTCCGGCTGGCCCGGCTGGCCCACGAGGAGACCGGCTTCGGGCGGGCGGAGGACAAGGTCGTCAAAAACCTCTTCGCCTCCGACGCGGTCTACGAGCACATCAAAAACATGAGGACGGTGGGCGTCATCGAGGACGACCCGGCGCGGCGGGTCTTCTCAGTGGGGGTGCCCGTCGGGCTGGTCGCGGCCCTGATCCCCTCCACCAACCCGACCTCGACCACGATCTTCAAAGCCCTCATCTCGCTCAAGGCGGGCTGCGCCGTCGTCTTCTCGCCGCACCCCGGGGCCAAAAACTGCATCCTGGAGACCGTCGCGGTCATCCGGGGGGCCTTGGGCTCGGCGGGCTTTCCCGAGGACCTGGTCACCTGCCTGACCGTCCCCACCAAGGAGGCCACCGACGCCTTGATGCGCCACAAAGGGACGAGCCTGATCCTGGCCACCGGCGGCAACGCCATGGTCCAGGCCGCCTACAGCTCGGGCACCCCGGCCATCGGCGTGGGCCCGGGCAACGGGCCCGCCTACATCGAGAAAAGCGCCGACATCCCCCTGGCGGTCAAGAGGATCCTCGACTCCAAGACCTTCGACAACGGGACCATCTGCGCCTCCGAGCAGTCCGTGGTCACCGAGACCTCCGTTAGAAAACAGGTCATGGAGGAGATCGTCAGGCAGGGCGGCTATTTTCTGCCCCCCGGCGACTCCGAGCGGGTGGAGCGGGTGCTCATGGGCCCGGGCGGCACCATGAACGCCAAGCTGGTCGGCCGCCCCGTCGAGCACATCGCCCGCGAGGCCGGCGTGACCGTCCCCCCGGGAGCCAGGGTGCTCCTGGGCCAGGAGACCCGGGTCGGGGAGAAGTTCCCGTACTCCCGGGAGAAGCTCATGCCCGTGCTGGGCTTCTTCGTGGAGGAAAACTGGGAGAAGGCCTGCCATAAGTGCATCGAGATACTGTCCCTCGAGGGCGCCGGCCACACCATGACCATCCACTCCCGCGACGAGGCCGTCATCCGCGAGTTCGGTCTGAAAAAGCCCGTCTCGAGGCTGATCGTCAACGCCCCCGCCGCCCTGGCCGCCATCGGGGCCGCCTCCGCCCTGGCGCCGTCCCTGACCCTGGGCTGCGGGGCCGTCGGCCGCAACAGCACCTCCGACAACGTGGGCCCCCTGAACCTGATCAACATCCGCCGGGTGGCCTACGGGCTCAGGGAGCTCGAGGACCTGAGGCCCAAAAACCTCCCGGGCGCGCCGTCGTCGGCGGCCGCCCCGTCCCCGGCCAAGCCGCCGCCCTCCCCGGCCCCGGGCGGGCCCGACTCCGACCCGGCCTTCGAGGAGCTGGTCAGACGGGTCATGGAGAGACTGGCGACGCTCTGAGCAAAGGTCGGGCCCGCCTTGGGCGCGGCCAGGCCGCAGGCAGGGCCCGCCCCGGTCCCGAATCTGTCCCGCCCCGGTCCCAAATCGGTCCCGAACCGGGCCCGCCCGGGCCCGAAAGCGGCCGCCGGCCAGGACGCCCTCCAGTTTTGACCGGCGCCCGCGCCGCGAAGTTTTCACAGCCAGCCGTTCCGCGCGCCGCGGATTACAGCCGCGCGCGGCCGGAGGCGGGACTAAAACCCCGGCCTCCCCGCCCCCAACCAAACAGCCGGAAACCCCGGGCCGTCGCCCGCCTGAACGCCAGGCGGCCTTGGCCCGGCCGGGGAAATAAATTACAATAACCATGGGTCAGCGCCCCAAAATCAAGGCCCCGAAAAAGAGGCCCCCAGCCCAGGGCGAGAAGGTCGAGGCTCCCGCCGAGCCGCCCGTCCCGACCCCGTCTAGGAGAGAAGAAATGGCAACCAACAATCAGCAAGCCCTGGGCTTGATCGAAACCAAAGGCCTGGTCGGCGCCATCGAGGCGGCCGACGCCATGGTCAAGGCCGCCAACGTGACCCTGACCGGCAAGGTCCTGGTCGGCGGCGGACTGGTGACCGTCATGGTCAGGGGCGACGTGGGCGCGGTCAAGGCCGCCACCGACGCCGGGGCCGCCGCGGCGGGCAGGGTGGGCGAGCTCAAGAGCGTCCACGTCATCCCCAGGCCCCACCAGGACGTCGAGACCATCCTGCCCGCGCCCGAGGCCCCGGCCAAATCCTGACCCCCGGCCTTTGTCCCGCGCTCCCTTTATAAGGGCGCCTCCCCCGCGGCCGACAACGCGGCCGCGAAAATTCCAACTCCCCCCCCGTCCGAGCCGCGACGGGGCGGCGACAACGAGGATAGTGTTATGGCCAATGATTCCCGGGCCTTGGGCCTGATCGAAACCAAGGGGCTGGTGGGCGCCATCGAGGCGGCCGACGCCATGGTCAAGGCCGCCAACGTGAGCTTAGCGGGCAAGGTCCAGGTGGGCGGGGGGCTGGTCACCGTCCTGGTCAGGGGCGACGTGGGGGCCGTCAAGGCCGCCACCGACGCCGGGGCCGCCGCCGCCGGAAGGGTGGGGGAGCTTTTAAGCGTCCACGTCATCCCCAGGCCCCACCCCGAGGTGGAGCTCATCCTGCCCAAGCCCGCGGTCTAGGGACCAGGCGCCGGGGAATGACTTCCCGGGCGCGGCCCCCCGATGCCCCCTCCCGACCGCCCCACGGCCGGCCTGCCGACGGCCGCCTACCTGGAGGCCCTGCTCGACAGGCTCAAACGCCCCGTCCGGCCCGCGGACGGCGTCGTCCGGGTCGGGCTGGACCTGGGCACGGCCTCCGTCGTCCTGACTGTCCTGGCCTCCGACGGCGCCCCCCTGGCCCTGGCCCGGGAGGAGGCGACTGTCGTGCGGGACGGCCTGGTGCTGGACTACGCCGGGGCCAGGCAGATCTGCCAGAGGCTCAGAAAAAATCTCGAGGACAAGCTGGGGCTGAGACTGGACAGGACGACCATCGCCGTCCCCTCGGGCACGGGGGAGCGCGACGCCGCCACCCACCGCTACGTCAGCGAGGCGGCGGGCCTGGAGGTGGAGGCCGTCCTCGACGAGCCGGTGGCCGCCAACCTGCTTTTGGGCATGGCCGACGGGGCCCTGGCCGACCTGGGCGGCGGGACCACGGGCGCCGCGGCCTTCAAGGACGGGCGGCTGGTCATGTCCTTCGACGAGCCCACCGGGGGCCGGCATCTGAGCCTGGTCATCGCCGGGAACATGGGCGTGCCCCTGGAGAAGGCCGAGGCCTATAAAATCGACCCCGGGAACGCCAGGACCGTGGGCGCTCTGGTGGCCCCGGTCTTAAGCAAGATGGGCGGCATCCTGAAAAAGGGCCTCCGAGACGCCGACGTCAAAGAGATGTGGGTGGTCGGCGGCACGGCCCTGGCCCCCGGCGCCCAGGCCGTTTTGGCCCGGGAGACCGGCTTCGACGTTTTCATCCCGCCCCATCCGGACCTGGTCACCCCGGCCGGAATCGCCCTGGGCTGCCGGCCCTACAAGGCCGAGGCGTTGTGAGGCGGCCGCAAAGACCAGCCGCGATGACCAGCCGCGATGACTAGGCGCGATGACTAGCCGCGATGACTAGGCGCGACGACTAGGCGCGATGACTAGGCGCGATGACTAGGCGCGATGATCCGGCGAGTTTTTGAGGAAATTAGCAAAACGATCGGACCGGGCAGTTTTCCCAACAACTCGCAACATTCGCCAACTTTTCAACGGGGGCGCCCTCGGCCGCCCCGGTCGGAATAATCTTTCGGGAGCGACACCGTGTTCATAGATGAGGCTCTGGTCGTCAAAGTCACCAACGAGATCGTCAGGCGCATGACCGCGGGCGCCGCGGGTCCTCAAGCCGCCGCCCGCGGGGTCCTCCTGCTGGCGGGCCCGACGGGGAGCCTGACCCCGGCCTGCCTGGACCGACTGTCCAAGTCCCTCGACATCCGCCAGCTCTCCGGCCTGGACGCCGCCTCCTGGCCCAAGGCCCCGCTTCTGGTGACCCGGCTGGGCCTGCAGGCGCTGGTCCAGGTCGCCTCCGGCGACGAGGGCTGCACCACCGAGGGCCGGGCGCTGCTGCATGCCCTTTTGGAGGGCCGCCCCGCCCTGGCCCTGAAAAGCGGGATCGCCTGGAGGTCCCTGCCGCCGGCGGCGCCAAGGGTCTTTCTGA
Source organism: Deltaproteobacteria bacterium (assembly GCA_031264015.1). GTDB lineage: Bacteria > Desulfobacterota > Desulfarculia > Adiutricales > Adiutricaceae > JAIRNQ01. The sequence continues at coordinate 37,199 of JAISET010000198.1, forward strand.
CCATTTATCAGACGGCCGAGACGACCTTGAAAAACGCCGGCCTGAAGATCGTCGACGAGGGCGAGATCGCCGCCGCCCTGGCGGCCGGACAAAATCCGTTCGTCCAGACGGGGCCCGCCCAGTCTTTCAACTCCTGCGCCCGCGGGGGCCCGGTCCCGCCGTCCGGGCCCGCCGGGTCCGGAAAGGTCTACGCGGAGTCCCTGGTGGCGGCGATGTTTCCGGCCGGCTCGGCCGGGTCTCTGACCCTGCGCCCCGGCGACATTCTCACGCCCCTGGCCCGCGACTACCTGGCGGCCAACAAAATTCCCGTCGACAGGCAGTCGTGAGGAGGCGCCCATGATCATCGCCAAAGTTATCGGAACGGTCTGGGCCACCAAGAAGGTCCCCACCCTGGAGGGCTGGAAGCTTCTGGTGGTCAGGACCACCTCCTCGGGCGGCCCCGAGACGCTGGTGGCCGCCGACCAGATCGGGGCCGGCGTCGGGGAGGACGTGCTGATCACCAAGGGCAGCGTCTCCCGCGCCGCCGTCCAGGGGCCCCCCAGCCCCATCGACGCCGTGGTGGTGGGCATCATCGACAGCCTGGAGGTCGAGCGCGGCCTGCTGGAGTAGCGGACATTAATCCGGCGGACCGCCCGCCCGCCGGAGCCGACCGGCCGGACCGCCGGCCCGGACTTTTCAACAAACCAAGGCGGACCGGCGCGCAGGCGCCCCGCCGGAAGACGCGCGACCCGCGCCCGCCGGAAATTTTCCCGGACGCGCGGGGGGAGGGGGAGGAACCGATGGCCGACGTCGACAGGAAAGAGCTGGAGAGCCTGGTCAGGAAAATCATCGCCGAACACATGGCCGCCGGGACGACGCCTCCCTGGAAGACGGTGGACCCGAGCGGGGTCATGTCGGTCAGGACCGCCCAGGTGCGCCCCGAGCCCTTCGACACGGGCAAGGAGGGCGACAAGGTCTTTTTAAAGGACATCTCCGAGCTCTCCGAGAGCCCCAGGCTGGGCTTCGGGGTCATGGAGATGGACCGCTCGGTCTTCAAGTGGACCCTGAACTACGACGAGGCCGACTACATTATCGAGGGGACCCTGGAGATCCTCATCGACGGGCGCAAGGTGGTCGGCAACGCCGGGGACGTCGTCTTCATCCCGGCCCGCTCCACCATCGAGTTCTCGGCCCCGGGCTTCGTCAGGTTCTTCTACTGCGTCTACCCGGCCAACTGGCAGGACTGCGTCTGAGAAAACGGCCCCCGGCCCGCCCGGCCCGCCCGGCCCGCCCGGCCGTCCGTCCGGCCGCGGACCCCGGCGAAAATTTCACCGCCGCCGCCCCCGCGGACGCCGCCCCCGTCCCGCTGGTTTCAGGGGAGACAAACCCATGCCCGTTCTGACCGAAACCGAGCTCAGGCGCAGCCTCATGGACCGGACCGTCGCCACCTGGACGATCCCCCGGGGGACCGTGCCGACGCCCGCCGCCCTGGACTTTCTCAAAGAAAGAGGGATAACCCCGGTCTACGCCCCGGCCGAGACCGTCAAGGACGCCCGCTTCCGGGAGCTGCCCCCGGGCTCGTTCGTCGGGCCCGGCGGCGAGACCCTGGACCGCAAGCCCGAGTCCATGACGCATCTGTCCGGCCGGCGGCTGGTCTCCAAAAACCATCCGGTCATCGCTTTCCGGGGCAAACTGGACAGCCTCTGCGCGCAGATCGTCTCGGCGCAGCTTCTGGGCTCGCAGCTGGGCCGGGAGGACTTCGTCGCGGACCTGGGGGAGGTTTCCGAGTTCGTCAGACGCCTTCTGCCCTGCGAGCTGAGGGGCGAGCCGGTCCCGCCCATGCTGCTGTGCGGCTGGGACGCGGCGGCGGTCAAAGAGAGAAGCCACCACCCGCAGAAGTATTTCGGCGTCGGGCACATGAAGTCCGCCCTCGGGATGGGGGCCCTCTCCGTCTCGCTGAACGTCCTGCGCGCCCAGGCCCGGGAGACCGAGCTGGCCGCGGCCAGGGCCTTCGTCGACGACCGGGGCGAATCGGCCCGCGAGGACCTCGTCACGGCCCTGAACCGGCTTTCGAGCCTCCTCTACGTTCTCATGTACAAGTACCTCCCGGCGGGCTTCGTCCCCGAGGGGGCCGGAATCTAGGGGGGGGGCGGCTTGGCCGAGAGCCTGACAAGCGTCGGGATCGACCTGGGCACCACCACCACCCAGGTGGTCTTCAGCCGGCTGACCGTCGAGAACACGGCCGGCGCGGCCTCGGTGCCCCGCGTCCAGATCGTCGAAAAAAAGATCATCCACCAGGGCGGCATCCACTTCACCCCGCTTTTGGGCCCCTCCGTCATCGACGCCGAGGGGGTGCTGGCCCTGGTGGAGGGCGAGTACCGGGACGCCGGGCTCAAGCCCTCGGACGTCTCCGCCGGCGCCGTCATCATCACCGGGGAGACGGCCCGCAAGGAGAACAGCGAGAAGGTCCTGCGAACCCTGAGCGGCCTGGCGGGCGACTTCGTGGTGGCCACGGCCGGGAGCGACCTCGAGTCCATCCTGGCGGGCCGCGGGGCCGGCACCGCCCGGATGAGCAAAAACTCGCCCGGCCGGGCCCTGGCCAACCTCGACATCGGCGGCGGGACCACCAACATCGCCGTCTTTTTGGACGGCCTGCCCGTCGAGACCTCGTGCCTGGACATAGGCGGCCGCCAGATCATGGTCGACGGCCCGAAAGGCTTTTACGGCCGGGTCTCCCCCAAGTACGCGGAGCTGGGCGCCGGACTGGGCCTCAGGTTCGAGGAGGGGGGCCGGGTCGACCGGGGGGACCTGGACCGTCTCTGCGGGCGCCTGGCCGAGATCCTGGCCCTGTCCCTGGGCCTCGCGCCCGTCTCGGACCGGGACCGGCGGGACCTCGAGCTGATGATCACCGCCCACCCGCTGGCGGGGGCGACGCCCGTCCGGGGGCTGACCTTCTCCGGCGGGGTGGCCGACTGCGTCTACGGCGCCGGGCCCGCCGACCCTTTTCTGTACGGGGACGTCGGCCCTCTTTTGGGGAGGGCCGTGGCCCGCTGCCCCATGTTCCGGGACGCGGAGATCCTCAGACCCCTGGAGACCATCAGGGCCACCGTGGTGGGGGCCGGCTCCAACTCCCTGGAGCTCTCCGGCTCCACGGTCACCGTCAGCCACCCGGACGTCCTGCCCCTGAAGAACGTCCCCATCCTGAAGCTCGCCGCCGAGGACGAGGCCGACGACCACCGGTATCTGAGCTCCCGGCTGGCCGAGAAGGTCTCCTGGTTCCGGGAGGGCGAGGACGGCGGCCACCAGACCCTGGCCGTGGCCTTGAAGGGCCCCCGGAACCCAACTTACGAAAAAGTGGTGGGACTCGGGGACAAGCTGGTCGAAGGTCTGGACTACTATCTCTCCGACAATGACGTCCTGATCGTCGTGGTGGAGAACGACCTGGCCAAGAGCCTCGGGCAGGCTTTGTCCGCGGCCCTGCCCGACAAGAAGATCGTCTCCCTGGACACCGTCATGGTCGAGAACGGCGACTACATCGACATCGGCCTCCCCGTGGCCGGCGGCAGGGTGGTCCCCGTGGTCGTCAAGACCCTGGTCTTCGGCAGATGAGGGGAGTTGTCCGGCGGTTCGGCGTCTTATGTCTGACGTTGTCATATTGACGACAATTTTTCTTCATTTCTTGTTTCGCATGCGCGTCCGACGGTCGGTCGGTCGGTTGTTTATTTAGCGGCCGGTCAGTTTTCTTTCGTTTGGCCACAATTTTTCCCCAGGCCTCGGTCCCGCCCGGCGGGCCCGACAATTTATACGGCCGAGCCTGCCGGCCGCGGATTTTCATGGACAAGGATCAACTTATATCGCTGGTCGCCGGCGCGGGCGTGGTCGGGGCCGGCGGGGCGGGATTCCCGACCGCGGTGAAACTCGCGGCCAGCCCCGAGTACGTCCTGGTCAACGGGGCCGAGTGCGAGCCTCTTTTGCGGGTCGACCAGCAGCTGGCCCGGGAGCGGGCGGGGGACCTGGCCGAGGCCCTGGAGGCCGTGGTCGGGGCCCTGGGCGCCAAAGAGGGGATCCTGGCCTTTAAGGAGAAATATCACGGGGCCGTCGACGCCCTGGGGGGCAGGATCAAGAACAAGCCGAGCCTGAGCCTCCGGCCCCTGGGCAACTACTACCCCATGGGCGACGAGCAGGTCCTGGTCTACGAGGTCCTGGGCCGCGTCGTCCCGGAGGGCGGGCTGCCCCTGGCCTGCGGGGCCCTGGTCATGAACGTCGAGAGCCTTTTGAACGTTTATGACGCCCTCAGCGTCAAAAAGCCCGTCACCGAGACCTGGCTGACCGTCGCCGGCGCCGTGGCCCGGCCCGCCACCTACAAGGTCCCGGTGGGGGTCTCCATGCGCGAGGTGGTCGACTTCTCGGGGGGGGCCTTGGTCCCCGACCCCGTCGTCATCAACGGCGGCCCCATGATGGGCAGGCTCGAGGAGGATTTGTCCGCCCCCGTGACCAAGCTGACCAAGGGCCTGATAGTGCTGGGCCGGGACCACCCGCGGGCCGTCTCGAAAATGAGGCGCCTCGGGCAGATGATGCGGATCGCCAGGACCGCCTGCTGCCACTGCATGTTCTGCACGGACCTCTGCCCCCGCTATCTGCTGGGCCACCGCCTGCATCCCGACAAGGTCATGCGCCTGGCCTCCTACGGGCGCGCGGGGCTGCCCGCGGACAGGGCCGGGGAGGTCTTCCTCTGCTGCGAGTGCGGCCTCTGCGAGCAGGCCTGCGTCATGGGCCTGCAGCCCTGGCGGCTCAACCGCGAGCTCAAAGGCGAGCTGGGCCCGGCCGTCTCCAAGAGTTTTCAGCGTCGGACCCCGGCTTCGGTCAACCGTTTCCGCTCCATGCGGCGCTACCCCATCCCCAAGCTGGTCCAAAGGCTGGGCCTCTCCCAGTTTGAGAGGATCGAGGCGCCCCTGGCCGACTTCACCATGACCCCGGCTTCCGTCAGACTCCTGCTCAAGCAGCACCTGGGCGCCCCCGCGGCGCCCGGAGTCTCGCCGGGGGACCATGTCTCCCGAGGGGACGTCGTGGCCGCCCCGCCCGAGGGCGCCCTGGGGGCCGCGGTCCACGCCAGCGTCTCCGGGGTGGTCAGAAGCGTCGACCAGACGGCGATAGTCGTCGACGCGGGATGACGATGACGGTGACGACGACGACGGCGACGACGGCGGGGGATAAACAAACGACCGGTTTGATTTGGACGGGCGTCAACTTTAATTTGGGCTGGCGTCAGCCGCGCGGACGGGCCGGAGACGCCGGCCGGCCGTTATTTTGGAACTAAAAGAACGCTTTAAGCACGCTTTGGTTTTGGCAGGACATGAGGGTTTGGGTAGGATATGAGCACAGCTCTCGGACTAGTCGAGTTTAAAACCGTCCCGGTTGGTCTGGAGGCCACCGACGAAATGCTCAAGGCCGCGGAGGTCGTCCTGGTTTTGGCGACGCCGATCTGCCCTGGCAAGTTCGTCACCGTGGTCTCCGGCCAGGTGGCCAACGTGACCACCTCGGTCAACAAGGCCGTCGACCGGGCGGGCCATTTCCTGGTGGAGTCCCACGTCCTGACCAACGTCGACGACGCCGTCCTGCCCGCCCTCTCCGGCACGACGGAGCCGTCGCGGCTGGAGTCCCTGGGCGTCGTCGAGACCTTCGCCGCCGTCACCGCCGTCAGGGCCGGGGACACCGTGGCCAAGGCCGCCAACGTCGTCCTGCTGGACATCCGCCTGGCCCGCGGCCTGGGCGGCAAGGGCGAGGTCATCTTCACCGGCGAGCTGGGCCAGGTCGAGGCCGCCCGCAAGGCCGTCGAGGAGAGGCTGGGCCAGGACGGCGGGCTGGTCAGCTCCGTGGTCATCGCCAGGCCCCACAAGGACCTCTGGGCGGCCGTCGTCTAGGGCGGGACCTGGGGAACGCGCAGGCCCGACGCCATTAAAAAAGCCCTCTCGCCGGGGCTTTTTCATTCCGCGGACTGAAATTTCCCAAGACGGCCGTCACCGCCTTATCCGACGTCCCCGCCTTGTCCGACCTCCCCGCCTTGCCCGAGACGCTCCGGGGTCCGGAAACAAAAAACCCTCGGGAGCGGGAATTCCCAAGGGTTCTTCCAAAAGCGTCCGCTTTTTTAATTTTTGGTGCGCCATGAAGGACTCGAACCTTCAGCCTAATGATTAAGAGTCATTTGCTCTACCATTGAGCTAATGGCGCGACTCTGAATTTCCCTTTATATCAGCCGGCGTTTTTTTTGTCAAGAAAAAAATTAGAAATGATTAGAAATAAAAAACGTCCGCAACCGCCACCTTTTACCGACTGTCAGGGCCTCGCCCGGGAAGCCGGCGTCAGGCCCCGCCCCCGCGGCCTGCCAGCTTTATGCTATAATTGCCGGGTGGCTGGAAACTGACTCCGGAAACTGACTTGGGAGCCCTTTGGCCAGAACTTATATGCCGGGTCCCGGACTTTGCGGCCCCGCGGGCGCCGTCCCGTCTTGTTCGTCTTGTTCGTCTTGTTCGTCTTGTTTGTTTTGTTCGTCTTGTTTGTTTTGTTTGTTCTTAATTGCCTGTCAGTTTCAACTGGCCTTGAAAGCGCTAATTTTTTAAAAATATGACCTGTTTGTAACATAAATTCATCAGGGCCGTCGCACACTTTTTCGCCAGCGCGTTTTTTCGAGCCCGAGCCCGCCGCCGCCCTTTCTCCACCATTCAAACGTCTAATAATGGAAGCCCCATGCCGGAAATCGACGCCACCCTGCTCCAGATACTGATCCTCCTGTTCCTCTCGATCGTGCTGATCTATTTCGGGCTGAAGCTCAACATGCCTCCCATCGTGGGATTTTTGGTCACCGGCGTCCTGATGGGCCAGGTCGCGGGCGAGGGGTTCGACCAGCACTCGCCGCAGCTGGAGTTCCTCTCGGAGCTGGGGGTGGTGCTCCTCTTGTTCACCATCGGGCTCGAGTTTTCCGTCCAGAAACTATTGCAGATAAAAAAGCTCGTCCTTTTGGGCGGGTCCCTGCAGATGCTCGCCGGGATCGTCATCATCACCCCGATCGCCAAGATCTGGTTCTCCTGGAACCTGTCGCTGGCCTGGGCCATCTTTTTCACCCTGTCGTCGACGGCCATCGTCTTGAAGATCTTCCAGGACCGGGGGGAGATGGACTCGGCCCACGGGCGCGGGGCCTTCGCCATCCTCATCTTCCAGGACCTGGCCGTGGTGCCCCTGATGGTCATCATGCCCCTTCTGGCCGGGGCCCAGCTCCAGGAGCCGGTCTGGAGGATGTTTTTAAACGTGGTGGGCGTCTTCGCCCTGGTCTTCGTGGCCTCGATCTGGGTGGTCCCGTTTTTGATGCGCCTGATCGCCACCACCAAAAGCAACGAGCTCTTTCTCTTCACCGTGATTCTCCTGTGCCTGGGGACGGCCTTTCTGACCAACCGGGCCGGGCTCTCCATGGCCCTGGGCGCCTTCCTGGCGGGCATGGTCCTGGCCAGCTCCCCCTACGCCTACCAGGCCATCGGCTCGGTCATGCCGATGCGGGACATTTTCACCAGTCTCTTCTTCGTCTCCATCGGGCTGAAGATGGACATCGGCCTCCTGTTCCGGGCCCCCTTGCTGACCATCGGCCTGGCCGTGGCCGTCATGCTGGTCAACACGGCGGCCACCACCCTGGGCATGAAGATCCTGGGGCTGACCACCAGGGTCTCCCTTTTGGTCGGCTTCTCCCTGTGCCAGGTGGGCGAGTTCGCCTTCGTCCTGGCCAAGCAGGCCGAGGAGAACAGCTTCTTCTCCGGGGACGACCTGCCCATGTTCCTAAACGTGGCCGTTTTGTCCATGGCCATGACGCCGCTGGCCCTGGCCCTGGGCCGCAAATTAAGCGGCAAGGTCTCGGGCCTGGGCCTCGACAAGGACGAGGCCCAGGGGCCCCCCTTGGAATACCGCGACCACGCCATCGTCGTGGGCTTCGGGGTGGCCGGGCAGAGCGTGGCCAGGGCCTGCAGGCTGACGGGCCGCCAGTACGCCGTCATCGACATGAACCCCCTCTCGGTGGCCTCCTTCCAGAAGCTCGGCGAGCCCATCATCTTCGGGGACGCCGTCAACGAGCACGTTTTGGAGCACGTGGGCGTCCACCACGCCTCCATGCTCATCGTGAGCATCCCCGACACCCTGGCCACCAGGCGCATCATCGTCCTGGCCAAGACTTTGAACCCCAAGATCCACGTCGTCGCCCGCACCAGGTTCCTTTTGACCAAGGAGATCCTGGGCCGCCTGGGGGCCGACTCCGTGGTCACCGAGGAGTTCGAGGCGGCCATCGAGGTCTTCGACCGGGTGCTGACCTACTTCAAGCTCCCCGAGGAGGAGAAACACCGCCGCATCCACGAGGCCCGCGCCGCCGGACCCATCGACTTCCGGGACCCCGACCCAAAGGGCTGACGGCCGGACGGGGGGCGGCCCGCGCCCGACTTCCTCCCCCCGTCCGGCCCCTCGGCGCCTCGGCGCCCGGCCGGCCGCGGACAACCTGGCCGGCCTGGCGCCATCCGGACGCCCGTCAAATGAATGTTTTTCAAGGGGACGTTTTTCCAGGGGACGTTTTTCCAGGGGACGCTTTTCGGGGAAAATTTGACTTTAAATTAAGTTTGCCTTATCCTGGAATGGTGGTTGACCATCGTTGGGCCGCCCCCCGGGACGGCTGAAAAACGCCCCGGCGCCGGCGAGATTATTATCTTCGCGCCTACTGTGAACCACAATTGCAAAACTTTTTGTTCCTTTGGAGCTGAAATGTCCTTTTCCCCCTCAACCCGATGTCGCCTGATCTGCTCTTGCCCCAAGGGGCAGTGAAAACGTCGGGCCGCCTTTCTCCCGCCTTGTCTTTCCCTGCCCCTTGACCGAGCCCCCGTCCTTTGGTCGTCAAAAACCGTCTTCGCGCCAACGTCAGTCACAATAATTTTTCATCCGCCGGGACGAGTCGTTTTCGCGTTCCGACGACAGCCGGAAGCCGACCCCGCGGGGAGGCGCGTTTCCCGAACGGGGAACGGCCGCCGCCCGAGGCCGCCCCCGGCGCGGACGGGCAACCAAGCCAGACTTGAGTTTAAACAAACAGAGGCATTATGGCACCGACCCCAATGGAAAAGACGTGCGAGTACAAGCTCGCCGAGCTGGAGTTCGTCAACCAGGACGCCCCCGGCCTGGAGGAGATCGCCGGCCGGCTCTCCGAGATGAGGGCCGACCTGCCCTTGCTGGAGTACGTCACCACCGTCCCCAGGCCCTCCTTCGCCGCGGCCAAGGAGATCATCATCCTGGCCAGGCAGATCATCTTCCCCGGCTTCTTCGACCCCCAGGCCCCCCAGACGGAACTCAACGTCAAGTTCTCCATCGGCCAGACGCTGTCCAGGCTCTTCGCCGCCCTGACCAGGGAGATCACCGCCGCCATCCGCCACGACCACGTGCGCTACGACAGCCGCTGCTCCAACTGCTACCAGCAGGGCCGCTCCACGGCCATGGAGATCATGAGGCTGCTGCCGGACATGCGGCGCCTCCTGGCCCTGGACGTGCTGGCGACCAAGGAGGGGGACCCGGCCGCGGGCAACCACCTCGACCAGATCATCCTCTGCTACCCGGGCCTCCTGGCCACGCTGGTCTACAGGCTGGCCCACGAGCTCTGGCTGAGGCGGGTCCCCTTCGTGCCCAGGATTATGACCGAGTACGCCCACAGCCGGACCGGCATCGACATCCACCCCGGCGCCACCATCGGCCCCAGCTTCTTCATCGACCACGGGACCGGCGTGGTCATCGGCGAGACCACGGTCATCGGCCGCATGGTCAGGCTCTACCAGGGTGTCACCCTGGGCGCCCTCTCCCTCCCCAGGGACGCGGGCAGCAGCCTTAAAAACGTCAAGCGCCACCCCACCCTGGAGGACGAGGTGATCGTCTACGCCGGGGCCACCATCCTGGGCGGCGAGACGGTCATCGGGACCCGCTCCGTGGTCGGCGGCAACGTCTGGCTGACCGAGAGCATCCCCCCGGACACCAAGGTGTTCATCAAGAAGCCCGAGCTGGTCATCATCAACGGCGCGGCCTCCTGAGACCGGGCCAAGACCGCGCCAAATTTACCGTTTAGTCCGGCCAAGCCATGTCTAGGCCCCGGCGGGGACCGCGCCCCGACAGGTCCGGGCGGCGCCTGATCCGGCGGGCCCGCCTCCAGGGCCCGCCCCCAGGGCCCGCCCTCTTTTTCCCGGCCCCGCGGGCTGCCCCCGACGCCGCCCCCCTCCCCCCATTTTCCGGAAACCAGCGCCGGGGAACGACCCTCCCCGGCGCGGGGCCCAGGCCCCGCCAAAACCGGGACTTCCCCGCCAGCCGGGCGTCATAATTTGATTTTTTCGCCGTCCAAAGTATAATTGTGACAGCATGCCCTCCCAGCCTCGGCGGGCGGGGCGGGCCGTCCGCGCCCCGGACGGGAGGCCGCCTTTTCGCGGGCCCGATGTCCCCGGGGCTTTTGCCCCGGGCGTGTCGCCTGGACGTCGAGGACGATTTACTTTCACGCTCAATAATTAAAAATTATCTCAAATTACTTTAAATTGACCGGAATTATACTCCTTAAGAATATTTTTTTCTCCTGTCAACCGAAGGCCGACCGGGCCGCCTCCGGCGCCGCCAGGCCTCCGGGAGCCTTGTTGACCGGGGGGATTCCACGGAGGACAGATGGCCAGCAGCATCATCTTGAGCGAGAAAAGGCGGCTGCAAAGGCGCGAGCTCATCTACTATCTGAAAGTCAGCGAGCTTCTGACCAGCTCGGAGCTGGGCAGGCTGATCGACGTGCACGCCAACGGCCTCCTGCTGATAGGCAGCCAGGGGCTCACCCTGAACAAGGAATATCTCATCGGGATCGAGCTGCCCCGGGCCCTGGCCGACAGGGGCCTGCCCCAGGTGGGGGCCAAGGCCAAGTGCGTCTGGATCAAGCCCAGCCAGACCAAGCCGTTCACCGAGAGCGGACTGATGTTTTTAGAAACCAGCGAGGAGGCCAGGCGGACCATCGGCATGATGATCGACCTCTTCGCCATCTCCGACCCGAACCCCAAGGCCTGACTGACTCATCATGACGACTTTCAACACTTCGGGCGGCCTGATCCTCAGGGCGGCCAACTCCACCGAGAAGCTCGGCGAGCTCCAGGCCGGGCTGACGGCCCCGACCACCATCTCGCCCGCCAACATGGAATACATCCTCATAGTCGCCGGGGCGGTGGCGCTGGTCGTCCTGGCCGGCGCCCTGCTGCACTGGCGGAAAAAGCGCGGCAGGGTCAACAAGGGCTGGTCCTCCATCACCAACGGCCAGATCATCTGGGAGATCCTCTCCAAGGCCGTCTCCCGCCAGGCCCACTTCTCCCTCGACGTCTACGAGTCCACCAGGACCAACAACCTCAAGGGCACCCTGGCCGGCCTGGACGAGGAGGGGCGCCTGATCCTCTCCCTGGCCGAGTCGCCCCCCGCCGACGCCGACTTCGCCGAGCTGCCGGGCCTGATCCACATCAACTACAAGCCCGCCGTCAAGGAGCCCACCGAGCACTACCAGTTCGCCACCAAGATCGTCGTCACCCGGTTCGTCAAAAACAAGGACTGGCGCGAGGCCCAGATCCTCATCCCCATCCCCAAGGTGGTCACCAGCGCCCAGCGCCGCAACTTCCTGCGCCTGGAGCCCAGCGGCCAGTTTTTAATCGACTGCAGCCTCCACGACGTCCCCGAGGGCAGCATCCCCGACCTCAGCTCCCTGGAGACCGTCTGCCGGGGCGAGATCATGGACATCAGCATCGGCGGCGCCCAGATCAAACTCGAGGGCAGCGTGGCCCTCCGGGAGACCCAGCGCTTCGTCGGCGTCATGAGCCTGCCCACCCAGGACCTCAACGTCGAGCTCTCGGAAGCGACCCTGGTGGTCCTGATCCAGCTCCTCTCCCAGGAGTACGTCGCCCATCCCGCCGGCCAGGGCCGGCCCCAGGGAGGCAACAACATTTTAAGGGTGCGGTTCCTGGGCCGCTACCTCAAGGACAAAATCCAGAAGATCTGGACCTACCACGGCGTCACCCAGACCTCCCTCGAGGACCTCTCCTACTGGATGCAGGCCTACCAGCGCTACCTGATCAAAAAGAAACTCTACCTGCTGCCCCCCCAGGAAAACCGACGCCCCCCCAACATGTTTCCCAGCATGCCGCCCAAACGGCCCCCCCTGCGGGGCGACGACGACTGAGGGAGGACTGTCCGGCCCGGGTCCGTCCGACCGGGGGGCGGGCGGGGACGGAAACGGGCGGGGATCGGAACGGTCGAGCGCGAAGAAAAATTATGCGCCTCGGATCAGACTTTTACTTTTAACTGCTTATAATTATCAATTCAGGACTTTCACCGCCAAATTACAATTTTTATCTTTGATCGACTCTTTCACTTCCCAAACAGAATCATGACGAACATTTAGATCTTATTTATAGCGGGCGGCGCCGTCGTCTTGTCAAATTTCAGCCCGGGCGCGCGGCCGGGCCCGGAAACGTCGGGCCAGGAAACGTCGGGCCCGGACTTTGGGCGGGTCCGGGCCGCGTCGTCCCGGCTCCTTGAAATTCGGGCCCGTTCCAGAGTAAAGTCTCCCCTGGACCGTCGGCGCCCCGGACGCGCGGGCCGGGCGGCTCCGGCCGGCGGGACTTTTTGAATCTCGTCTCGGCCGCGGCCGGTCTTTTTTGAGCTTCATAGGTCTTTTTAAGCTTTTTGGATCTTTTTGAGCCTTCAGAGTAATTTTTGAGGAGGGTCCGGCCCATGGGTTTTTGCAAAGGTTCCGCGACGCTGTCCCGCTACAGGGTCATGGAGGAGCCGGAGGCCGGCCTCACGGTCGACTTTGTGCGGGAGAGGCTGGTCGCGAACGCCTTCATGGACATCGAGGACACCTCCGAGGAGTCCAGCGTCGGCTGGGTGGAGCTGATGAACCACCTCTCCGGGGGGTTTTCCGAGGAGACCTTCCATTTCGGCGAGATCCACGCCTTCAACCTGCGCCAGGACGAGAGGCGTCTCTCCGGGAAAATTCTGGGCCGCTACGTCGGGCTCTGGGAGGCCAAGTTCGCCGCCCAGACGGGCAGAAAGCCCAACGCCCCCAAAAGGCGCGAGATGAAGGAGACGATCCGGCTGGACCTGCTGCGCAGGTCGCTTTTGGACACCAAGCTCATGGAGGTCCTCTGGCTGGCCGAGGCCAACGAGGTCTGGCTGGGGGCGGCGGGGGAGAAGAACCGCGCCGTCTTCGAGGATCTCTGGAGCCGCACCTTCGGGCTGGGACTCAAGCTGCTGGTCCCGGTGGCGGTCGGGCTGGAGCTCCTCTCCGACGCCAAGAGAAAGCAGCTTCTTAACTTGGACGGCCGTCCGTTTTTTGAAGGCGAGTAGACATGCCCAGGCGTTACGATTTGGAGCGGGATGATTTTTTGGAGTTGTGGCAGGAGAAGATGTTTCTCGGCCAGGAGTTTCTGACGTGGCTGTGGCTGGCCTCGGAGGCGGACAACAATTTCGTCCTCAAAGACGGCGCCGAGCTGACCGTCTTCTTCGACGGCTCCCTGAAGCTGGAAAGGGGCCTGGGCGACTTCAAGCAGAGCCTGACCAGCCAGCCCCCCAGGCGGCCCGACAGCCAGGCCTGGACCGAGGCCTTCATCGGGGCGGCCCGCAACAAGCAGGTGGCCAGCGCCAAGCTCAGGGTCGCCTGCCGGGAGAGGGAGTGGTCCCTCAGCCTGCCCGCCGACACCCTCTGCCCCAGGGGCGTCAGGATCATGGCCGCGGGGGACGCCGACAAGGAGGCCGAGGAGGACGGGGCCCTGGCCCGGATCGGGGCTCTGCTGGACCGGGCGAGCCTTCTCTCCGAATTGAACGACCACCTGGAGGGGCTGCTGACGTCCTTTCTGGAGCTGCGGCTCTCGCAAAAGTGGGAGGGCGAGGAGCTGCCCCGCCTGCGCCAGTGGGTCAGACGCTGGGTCAAGGAAGGGAGCAAGGCGGCCTCCTAAGATGAGAAAGACACTCTTCGGACTGTGGTACCTGCCCGTCTTCACCGTCCTGACCGTCCTGGCCGCCTGCGTCTGCCTGGTCGCCAGCATTTTTTCCAAGGACCTGGCCAGGAGGCTCACCTCCCAGACCTGGGCCAGCATCGTCCTGGCCCCCGCCCGCATCAAGGTCCTGGTGCCCGGCGGCCGCGGCAGCCTGCCCGCCCGCGGCTCCGGGGGCTTCATCATCTACGCGAACCACCGGTCGCTTCTGGACATCCCCGTCGTGACCAGGGCCACCCGGCTGAGCATCTCCTGGGTGGCCAAGGCGGCCCTGGGCCGGATCCCCTTCTTCGGCTGGGGCCTGAAAAGAGTCCACATGCTGGTGGACCGGGGCGGCAGCGTCGAGGCGGCCAGGCAGATGCTGGGCGAGGCCAGCCGCCGTCTGCAAAACGGCGAGATCATGGCCATCTTCCCCGAGGGCACCCGCAACAAGACCCCCGAGCCCATCCTCCCCTTCAAAAAAGGCGCCTTCATCCTGGCCAAGCACACCGGGGTCCCCCTGGTCCCGGTGGCCATCCTGCACTCGGGCGAGCTCTGGCCCAGCGGCAGCCTGGTCCCCAAGCCCGGGACCGTCAAGGTGGCCGTGGGCGAGCCCATCAGCCCCAAGGCCGGCGAGTCTCTGAGCAAGCTGGCCCAGAACGCCGAGGAGGCCCTGAGGAACCTTTATCTGGGTCTGGAGAAAGAGGAGGCCTAGAGGCAAGAAGAGAAAGGGGCGCCGTCCGCCAGTCCGGGGAAATTATCAGGCGAAAGCAGGCTTTTTTCCGCCGCGCCAAAAACAAACATAAAGCCTTGAGCCAGAGCAATTAGAATTTAAATTTCAGAAGTCTTAGCATTTTAAAAAGATCCATATGTGACGCCTTAAAATGATCAGCAATAATAGGAATTTTAGGTTCGGATGCTTGACCCGGGAAAGAACCGGGTTTATTTGGCCTTTCAAATGTGACAATTATAGAATCATGAGCCATTGCCGTGGCAACGAGCCATTTATCTGCTATTTCTTGACGAACCCACTTGCTTGCTCCTTTTTCTTTGTATAACCTGCAATTTACAATATAATCAAGTATTCTTGCAACATTATTAACCACCTCCATGTCTCCCAGACTTTCTATAACTTTGTCTTTATATTTTGGCAACCATTCTTGAAGTTCATCCTTATGATCATTTCCAACAATTTCAGCATAAACTGAACTGAGTATCTTTATCTTGCCGCTGATAATATTTTGCCCCATAAAATCCCAGAAAGGTCGCGCAAAATCAAAGGGATAATATGCATTAGAAGGTGTGATAAACACATTTGTATCTATTAAAAAAACTGATCCTAATTCAGTCATCCAAGCCACCATGAACCGTTCGAACAAGCTCAAAAAAAGAAGTTCTATTGGTGTTAGAAAGAAGACATGCGTCCCTCAAAAATGTTTTCCCCTCTTTCACGCTGTTATATAAAGCCAGAAGAAAGTATTTATCAATACGAGCCGCGGCTGTTTTATAATAATCTCCTCCTCTTTTATCTTTTAGTATAGCGACTAATTTTTTTGCCTCGCTTATCAGTTTTTTATAAATTTCACTATTGATAAAATGACAATCAAAGGCCCTACGAGCAATAACAGTCTGGCTGCACTTAAAATAAGCGCTTAATTGAGATATTTTTACGCTCAGCTCATTTTTATTTTCATTCCATTTTTCTTTAAAAATATCCACAGGAACTAAGATTTCCGCAGCAACACCATTACAAAATATTTCAATCGGATTATAAAATTTAGCGACATCATGCTCCACATTGTGCAAATTGTTTGCTCCGACAACAATATGGACAAACTCATGCAAAATGGAGAATATTTTTCCTTCAATAGAGTCCTTTCCATTTATGAATATTAGAGGGGCATACTTATCCACAAGAGCAAAAGCGCGAAATTCTTCAACATTTAGAGCGCGTCTAGCGTTATTGCCAACAATTCCACTCGTCATAACAACCACGCCAATTTCGCTCATGCAATCTCTTAAATATTTAAAAGCCTGAATTTTATCAAAACACCTGTCACTCTTAAACCAAGTCTTCTCAATTTTCAAATGGCCTCTAACTATGACAGCCGCCTCACAAATAGGAAAATCCTGATCAATGGAGCCGACGAAAAGTTTTTCACCATCTTCATTATCAAAATGATAACCGCGCATCCACTCTTGAATGTCAGTCATATTACAAGAAACATCAAAAAGGTTCCGGCTCATCTTTTGAATTTCAACGCTGTTGACAGTCCTATATTCAAGTAAACTATAATCCTCACGAGGTGGTCTTTTGAGAAGAAAATATGCAAACGGCACATGAATCTTCTTGCCAAATTTTTCAAGTTGTTTCAGAGTTGGTGTTTTGTCATGATCAATCCAGGGTTTCGCCTGGGCGGCCAACTCATCGCTTAGATCAGTAGCATCGAGAATCCAAGTCCAAATGTCAGGAGACACTTCCCATTTTACCGTTTTCATGATAAACGCCTCCTTATCCAATTTAGCGCTAGATGGACAAAAAGTCACACGTCAAAATTATCATAACATACAACATCCTAAAAACGACATTTTTTTCTGGCATTCCTAAAGTGGGTGAATTTAACTGACGACAATCACAAAACGAAGACAACAATACGGAACTAATTATGCAAAATGTTTAGAAATTATCAATATATGATCTAAACCGGCACAAAACATACTAACATTCAGTCATATAATTATTGCCAATAGTGATTATTGAAATAACTTGTTGATAATAATACATAATTTCATATTGTAATTCCAGCCTTGCCGACATGCGTCCAGGGCCCTGCGGGCGACTACCGACAGCCCGCATTTAAAATAGGCGCGCTGCCGGTCGACTCTCCGCGCGCCCCCGCCTTTATTTTCCCTCCGCTTGTCTTTGAACAGGCCGGTCGGAACCATGACCTCGGCGGCGACGGCACCGCGGAAAGTCTCGAGAGGCGGGGTCGGCCCGACCAAGCCCAGGCGGTTGTCGCGCGGGGTGACCGTCCCCGTCGCGACATGGACAAACCCGCGCGACAGGGGGAACATCATGTCGTCGGACGAGTCGCTGCCGTTGATAAATATCAGCGGGGCGTATTCGTCCGGGAGAACGAAGGAGCGGAATTCGGCCGCAAGGAGTCCCCGGACGACGGTAACAGGTCCTCCCCGCCCGGGGCCCTTCCCGGGCATGAAAATCTAAGGCAATCAGAGGGAAACGGGGAGTCGGCAGGATACGGACAGGACGCGGGGACTAGGGCAAAAAGAGAACGGCCTGCGGAAAATTAGAAAATTAACTCAGTTATGGAATCTGCTAAAGCAAGGGCGGCTGTTAAAAAACCTGCCCTGGCGCCGCCCGGACCTAGGCGGCGGGGGCGTCCCCGGCGACGTCCGTCCCGGGCTTGGCGGGGATCCACTTGACGAGGGTCTGCAGGAGCTCGTTGACGTTGATGGGCTTGCTGACGTGGTCGTTCATGCCGGCGTCGAGGCTGAGCTGGCGGTCGTTGCTCATGGCGTGGGCGGTCATGGCCACGATGGGCAGGGCGGCGTAGCCCATCTCGCGGATGTGCCTGGTGGCGGTGAGGCCGTCCATGACGGGCATCTGGACGTCCATCAGGACCAGGTCGAAGCCCTCCTCCCTGACCCTGTCCAGGGCCTTCTGGCCGTCGGCGGCGATGGTGACGACGAACCCGGCGTTGCCCAGAATCTTGCTGGCCACGAGCTGGTTGACGTCGTTGTCCTCGACCAGCAGTATTTTGGCGCCCCGGATGCTTTTGACCATCTCCCGCTCGGCCTCGGCGGAATTTTTGCGCTTCTTGGGCGGCTTCAGGGTGCTTTTGCTGAAGAGGTCCATCAGGACGTCGTGGAGGTGGCTGTCGGTGACGGGCTTGGTCAGCACCTTGACCACGCCCAGATCCCGGGCCGCCCCCAGGACCTCGTCGCGGTCGTAGGCCGTGACCATGACGATGACCGAGGATTTCTTCAGGACCCCGCTCCGGTTGATCCGCCTGATGGTCTCGATGCCGTCGAGGCCGGGCATCTTCCAGTCGACCAGATAGAGGTCGAACTCCTCGCGGTCCGCCACCAGGCGCCTGACGGCCTCGTCGCCGGAGGAGTAGCCGGTGACCTCCATCCCCTCGCGGGCGAGGGCCGCCTTGATGATCTCGAGGGCGGTGGGGTTGTCGTCGACGACCAGGGCTTTCAGGCCCCTGAAGTCGATGCTGCGGGCCTCCTCCTCGGGGGGCTTTTGGCCGATCAAAAGAACGACGGTGAAGCTGAACTTGCTGCCCCCGCCCTGCTCGCTCTCGCACCAGATGTTGCCGCCCATCATCTCGGCGAGCCTCTTGGATATGGTCAGCCCCAGCCCCGTGCCCCCGTAGCGGCGGGTGATGGAGGCGTCGGCCTGGGTGAAGGCGGTGAAGAGCTGGGCCCGCTGCTCCGGGGTCATGCCGATGCCGGAGTCGGCGACGGAGAACCTCAGCCGGGCCTGCGCGCCCATGGGCTGCTCCAGGGCCACTTCGAGGTCCACCGAGCCTTTCTCGGTGAACTTGATGGCGTTGGAGAGGAGATTGTTGATGATCTGGCCCACCCGCACCTGGTCGCCCACCAGGTGGACGGGGACGTCGTCCGGGAAGGTCAGGTTCAGGGCGAGGCCCTTGGCGTCCGCCTGGGACTGGTGCAGCGACAACGACGCCCCGACCAGGGTCCGAAGGTCGAAGTTCGCCCGCTCGATCTCGAGCTTGCCGGCCTCGATCTTGGAGAAGTCCAGGATGTCGTTGATGATGCGCAGCAGGGCCAGGGTGGCCGCGTTGATTCTCTGCAGGTACTCGAACTGCTGGTCGGAAAGATCCGTCTGCAGGACCAGGTGCGTCAGCCCCTGGATGGCGTTCATGGGGGTGCGGATCTCGTGGCTCATGTTGGCCAGGAACTCGCTCTTGGCCCTGGCGCTCTCCTCGGCCAGCTCCCGGGCCAGCCGGGCCTCGCGCTCCTGCTCGGCGATCTCGTTGAGCTCGCGCTCCATCCTCTTGCGGGCGGTGAAGTCGAAGTGGCCGCCCACCACCCTCTCCGGCCAGCCCCGCTCGTTTCTGACCATGACCCGGCCGATGTCGTAGGTCCAGACGTAGCTGCCGTCCTTGCGCCTGAGCCTGACCTCGAAGTCCATGGCGTCGTCGGGCGGGTTTCTGAGCCTGGCCGTGGCCGCGAGGACCATCTCCTTGTCGTCGGGGTGGACCAGGCCCAGCCACTCGTCCAGGGTGGCCCCCAGCTCGCCGGGCTCGTAGCCCAGGAAGTCCCAGAAGATGTCGTTGTACTCCAATTTGTCGGCGGTGACGTCGTAGTCCCAGGCGCCGAAGTTGGCGGCCTTAAAAAACAGCTCCATCTGCTCCTTGCGGGCGGCCAGGTCCTCCTCGGTCCTCTTCTGCCTGGTCACGTTGAGCATGACCCCCAAAATCCTGGTGGGCCGGCCGTCGTGGTCCCGCTCGGCCACCTGGCCCTTGTCCAGGACGTGGACCGTCGAGCCGTCGGCGTGGAGCATGCGGATGACGATCTCGTAGGACGGGGTCAGGCCCGCGCAGTGGTCCATGATGGCCTTCATGGTCTTGCCGCGGTCGGCGGGCAGGATCAAATTCTCGCGCTCGGAGACGGCGCGCCCGAGCTCGGCGAGCTGCCTGCCCAAAATCTGGGCGCAGTTGGGGCCGTAGTCGATCTCCATGGTGACCAGGTCCAGGGAGAAGACGCCCACGTGGGCGGCGTCCATGACGGCCCGGAGCCTCCTCTGCTCGGCCATCAGGGCCCGGCTTGTCTCCTCCTTGGCCGTCAGGGCCTCGGTCAGGGCCAGCCGGGCCAGGCGGTTGTTGTGGATGTCGGCGACCATGCCGGTCAGGCACGCCTCGGACTGGTCGCCCGCCCCCGCGCGGCGGCCCCCGCTGAAGCTCATCCAGCGGTACTCGCCCCGGGCCAGGCTCATCAGCCGGATCTCCCGCTCCATGTAGTCGTCGCGGCCCTGCAGGATCTCGTCGAGGCCCAGGAGCAGCCCCCGGGCGTCGTCGGGGTGGACGAAGAGCCCCGCGAACTCCCGGAGCCCCATGCTCCGCCCGATGGTGCCGTCGCCGAACAGGGACAGAAAACTCTCGTCGACCGAGATGACGGCGGACTCCGCCTCGTCGAGTCGGACCAGAAGCTGCCAGAGGCCGATGCCGCCGAGGAAAAAATTCTTGGTCAGACTGCCGATGGTCAATCGGGAGATGTCGTTCTTTTCCGGTCCGTCAGCCATCTGTCCGTCTTCCCTCGTTCCCGGGGGTCGCCCCGGCGCCGGGCGCGCGGGGCCGGCCGCCGGCCGTCCTTGACCGCGGCGGCGGGGCGGGGCCGTCCCGCCCCGTCCGCCGCCCCGCGGCAAAAGCGGGCGTCCCCGGCCGGCCGGAAAAACGCCCGAAAAAACGTCCGAAAAAACGCCCCCGACGGCGGTCCCGCCCGGCGGGGCCGGCCCGGGACCGGGCGGAAGCCCTACTCCCCGCCCGCCAGGCCGTCGATGACGTCGAAGCCGTAGGACCAGAAGTCGTCGTCCAGGGGCCCGAAGCCGGCCTCCCCGAGAATGACCTCGGGGGACTCGGAGCCGCCCCTGGCCAGGATGGACTTGAGCCTGGGGACGAAGCTCCCGCCCTCCTCCTCGTAGCGGCGCCAGAGGTTGTAGACCAGGAGCTGCCCGAAGCTGTAGGCGTAGACGTAGAAGGGGGAGTGGAAGAAGTGGGGGATGCCCGCCCACTCCCAGCGAAACTCCCCGCCCACGTCGACGGAGTCCCCGAACTGCTCCCGGAGGTTTCGCAGATAGGCCTCCGAGAGCTCGTCGGCGGTGGCCCCCCCCAGGATCATCTCGTGGGCCTCGGCCTCGAAGACGGAGAAGAAGGCCTGGCGCCCGACGGTGGCGTAGGCGTCGTCCAGGAGGCCGAAGCGCAGCTCGTCCCTGGCCTCCTCGCCGGGGGCGGCGTCGAGCAGGGCCCTGCTCAAAAGCATCTCGCCGAAGGTCGAGGCCGTCTCGGCCAGGGGCAGGGACGCGTGGAAATCGTAGACGTTGTGGCGGCGGGCCAGCTGGGAGTGGACGGCGTGCCCCAGCTCGTGGGCCAGGGTGAAGACGTCGCGCTGGTCGCCCAGGTAGGTCATGAGCACCCAGGGCGTCTCGCCGGGGCGCCCCGAGGAGCAGAAGGCCCCGCTCCGCTTGGCTGGCGAGAAAGCGGCCGTCAGCCGCCCCTCCCGGGCCACCCGGGCCGCCAGGTCGGCGAACTCCCCGTCGAAGCCGCGGAAGGCCCGGTCGACCAGGGCCGTCCCCTCGGCGTAGGAGTAGCTTCTGGACTCCCCGCCCAGGGGGGCGTAGATGTCGCAGCGGTCCAGTTTTTTCAGCCCCAGCCTTTTGGCCTTGAGTCTGAAGAAGCGCCCGAAGACCTCGGGCCCCCTTTGGCGGCAGACGCGCAAAAGACTCCCCACCGTCTCGTCGGAGAGCTCGTTGCGCTTGTTCCGAGACGACCTGGGGGAGGCGTGCCCGCGCAGGAAACACTCCTCGTAGTACCAGTCCGTGGCCAGGGCCTGGTAGAACTGGGCCAGATGGGGCCCGTTCTCGCCGTAGACCCGCATGAGCTCCCGATAGGCCCCGCGCCTGACGGCCGGGACTGGGCTGCGAAAATAAAAGGCCAGCTGCTCGCGGTTCAAAAGCTCCGGCTCCCCGGACGCCCCCTCCGCCCCCCCCGGCTTTCCGTCCCCGGCGCCCGGCGGCTTGCGGAAGCGGAAGTCGTTGGTGATGGAGTCGTAGATGCGCGCCAGAAAGCTCCCGCCGGAGATGTCCTTGATGTTGACGATCTTCTCCTCGGCCTCGCTCAGGGTGTGCCGACGAAAAGACCTGGCCACCGTCAGCATGCGGCGGTAGCCGGGGGCGGCGTCCATCAGGGGCCCGGCCAGCTCGTCCGGGAGGCGCTTCCACCAGAGCATGAAAAACAGAGTCTTGTTGGTCTGGGCGCCGAGCCTCTCGACCCTGGCCTCGAGCGCCTGGGCCCTCTGGTCGGAGACGTCCTGGGCCGCCCGCAGGGAGGCGTACTCGGCCAGCTTGGACTCCAGAAGGACGATCTCGGTCATCTCGTCCAAGACGGTTAGGAAAACCTCGGCGGAGACGGTCTCCCCGATCTCGCCCGTCGGCGGGAAGAGCTCCCGGCGTCCGGCGAACTTCTCGACCAGCGCCTCGAATTTGGCCAGGTCCTCCTCGAGCGAGGCGGGGCCGGCCGGATAGAACTGGCCCAGGTCCCAGTGGGGAAGGTCTGCCGCCATTTTTCTCCTCTGGGCCGCCCGGGGAGGCGGCCGTTAAAAAAACCTAAATTTAGACCTAATAAGAAACTAACTAGTATAGTTAGAAATAATTCACAAGACTCTAGCATGCCACTTAAGAAAATACAAGTTTTATATAACTCAAGACAAATATATTACGGTAAATTTAAAGAATATAAAGCTAATTCTTAGCCAGACATATAAAAATCAAAGTGTCAGCATCACAAAATTTTAATCAGAACATCCTGTTTAGGCAAGAAAGATACTTTTTCCAGTCTTTTTCAGCCGACCGTCGACATCCCCGGCCAAAAACTCCCGGAAAAACCAGGCCGGCCGGAAAAAACGTCCCGTCGCGCGGCCGCCGAAGAGAAAAAAAGGCCGGGCCGGACGTCCGGGGCCCATTTTAGCCCAAAAGCCGGGCGACCGCCAGACGGCGCGCCGGAAACCGGGCCGGGCGGCGCGGGGGCGAAAAGACCGCGGCCGGCCGGCGCCGGAAGGGGGGTCCGGCGGGACGGGCGAAAAAAGGCCGGCCACTGGCCGGGCCGGCCTTGACGAAAGCGGGGGGAGGGAAAAAAACATGGCGGGCGCCCGAACGGAACTCCCCCGGGCGCGGGCCGGTCATTCGCGGCGGGCCGGGGCCCCGGGCGCGGGCCGGTCAGTTGCGGCGGGCCAGGGCCCCCAGGCACCTGACGTGGTAGAGGGGACGGTCGGAGCGGTACGAGACGCAGCCGACGGGGGCGATCTCGGGATGGGCGCGCCAGTCGTTCATGGCGTTGACGTAGCGCCTGACCTGGGTGACCTGCTCCCGGGGCAGCACGGGCCTCTTCTCGCTGATCCGCCGGTCGGCGTCCACCATCAGGACGTACTCGGTTCTCCTGGGGTTGCGGGGCAGCGTCGGCGCCCCTCCCCCCTTGCGCCGCCTGGCGGGGTCGAGCACCTGGACGAACTCGTCGCCCGCGGGGATGGTGGTGATCATGGCGTAGGTCCGGGAGGGGGCGACGGTCCCGGAGGGGCGGGCGGCGGGGCGGGAGGAGGATCTTCCGGAGCCTCCCGCCAGCTCGATCCTGGCCTCGCCCTGGCCGGCGGGCCGGGCCACGGGGCTGGGCTCGCCGGGCAGGTTCTGGATCCTCTCGCCCTGGGGGGCGGCCGGGCCGTCCGAGAAGAGGCCGGTCAGATTGTCCTGCTGCGCCTGCTCGCCCGGAATGGCCAGCATCCCGGCCCCGCCCGTCTGGGAGGACTCGGGGCCCTGGCCGGCGCCCTGGCGGTCGAAGTCCAGCTCGTCGAACTGGAAGCTGTTCTGGGCCGCGGCCGGGGTGGCGGCGAGGGCCGCCGCGGCCATCAGGGCGGCCAGGAGAACGGCCGCCGTCGTGAAGCGGTGATGTTTTGACAAGGAAAACCCCCCTCGGGCAAAATTCAGGCGTCGGCCGCCCCCCGGGCGTCCGGGCGTCCGGGGCGCGCTTCCGTCCTTTTGTGCGCGGGACCGGACGGAGCCGCCGGCATATGTTCCCTTAGGCCCCCCCGGAGACTCCCCCGGAGACTCCGGGCGTGTCTCTGCCGGCGGGGTGATGGTCATGACGCTTGATAATTATAAAATTTAGCTAAAATTTTGTCAAATATTATTTTCAGAAACATCAATATTCTGGGAATTCAGTTTAACTTGACTCTATTTTAGAGTCCTCGGCGCCCGATTTAACCCGTCCTCATGACGAGAGGCCGCCCGGGGCGGGCGGCCCGGTCAAAACCCCGGGGCCCGCCGCGGGCCGCTCAGGAGTCCAAAAGCTTCTCGGAGTCCAGGATCAGGACCACCCGGCCGTCGCCCAGCAGGGTCAGCCCGTTGAAGTAGGGAAGCTTCCGAAAAGTCTCGAGCTCGAACTCCTTGATGACGATCTTCTGCTGGCCCAGGATCTCGTCGGCCCTGATGGACTGCCGCGAGTCCGTCTTGCCGCGCAGGATGATGAAGATGGCGTTCTCCTTGACCCCGCTTTTGAGACCTTCCTCGCCGTCCAGGGGGATGTCCGCCGCGGCCGCCAGGTCCTCGTCGTCCGCCAGGCCCAGAAGGCCCTTGAGGTCGATCACGGAGATGACCATGTCCCGGTGCCGAAACACCGCGCCGTCCTTGTGGTGGTGGACGGCGTCCCCGGGCACGGTGACGATCTCGTTGACGAACTCCAGGGGCAGGCAGAAGGTCGACGAGCCCACCCGGAGCATGATGGCCTCCTTGGTCAGCAGCGTGTTGGTGACGGGCAGGCGCAGGCCGACGGAGAGGCCGCGGCCGGGGTGGTTGTCGACCAGGACGTCGCCGTTCCATTTTTTCAGGTTGGTCATGACCACGTCCATGCCGACGCCGCGGCCGGAGAGGTCGGTGGCCTGGTCCTTGGTGGAGAGGCCGGAGTTGAAGATGAGCATGGCGGCGTCCTTGTCCGAGAGGGACGGGAGCTGCTCCTCGGCGAGGACGCCCCGCTCCACGGCCTTGCTCTTGATCTTCTCGAGGTTGAGGCCCCGGCCGTCGTCGGCCACCTCGATGAAGATGGAGGCCTCCTCGGGGGTGACGCTGATGTTGACCGTGCCCCGCCTGGGCTTGCCGGCCGCCTCGCGCTCCTCGGGCTTCTCCAGGCCGTGGTCGACGGCGTTGCGGACGATGTGCACCATGGCCTGCTCGACGTCGTCCAAAAGGCTCTTGTCGATGGGCACCCGCTCGCCGGTGATGACCATCTCGGCCTCCTTGCCGATCTTGTGGGAAATGTCCCTGACCAGGCGCGGAAACTTCTTCAAAATGTTGTTCATCTCCACCTGGCGCACCTCCATGATGGAGCGCTGCAGGTTGACGATGTCGTTGGAGATGGTCCTGGAGACGGTGGAGAAGTCGCGCAAAAGCCCGGTGTCGATGCCCGCCTGCCTGAAAGAGAACTGCAGGTGGTTCAAGATCTCCGACTTGGTGATCAGCTTGCCCACGGAGTCCAGGAACAGGTCGATCTTGGCCTCGTCCACCCTGATGGTCTTCACCTGGGGCTCCTTGGCCGAGGCCTGGCTCTTGGAGGGGCCCGAGGCCTTGACGGCGGGCGTCTCCACCTCGACGTGGAACTTCTCCTTGAGCTCTTGAAGCATGGCCGCGAAGAACTCCACCATCATCTGGTCCATCTCCAGCCCGCGCTCGGAGAACAGGGACAGGCCGTCGCCCAGCTCGGCGATCAGGCTCATGGCGTCCTCGGTGGCCACGTCGGCCAGGCTGTTGTAAAGGTGGTCGGCGGAGGCGACGAAGGCCCGGCCGTCCTCGGGCCCGGCCTTGCCGTCCTTAAACTTGGCCAGCATGTTCTCCATGGCCCTGACGTCGTCGGTCAGGTCGGCCCCGTTGTAATTGAAGCGGATCTGGTTGGCGCCCTCCTCCTCCAGGGTGACGATGGCCAGGCCGTTGTTGAGCTCCTGGATGTCCTTTTTCAGGTGCTCGACCTCCGTCTCCTCCATGGAGGGGAGAAAGGCCTCGAGGTCCTCGACCAGCTTGCGGGCGGAGTCCACCAGCTGGGAGTCCCGGCGGTTGATCTTCTCTATCTGGGCCTGGATCTCCCCCACGAAGGCCGCGTGGTCCGCGGTCATGGTGGTGTAGGAGATGTCGTCCTCAAGCTTGGCGATGATGTCTCGGAATATGTCGTTGCCCTTGAAGAGCAGGTCGATGATCTTGGGGTGCTTGGTCAGGATGGCGTTGTTCTTGTCGATCATCGACATCAGGTCCTCGAGGCGATGGGCGATGCCGGCGATGTTGTCGACGTTGAACATCTTCGACGAGCCCTTGAGCGAATGCATGTGCCTGAAGAGCGAGAAGATGGTCTCGCTGGAGGAGGGATCCTGCTCGATGGCCACCAGTTCGTTGTCGAGGGTGCCGATGGTCTCCCGGACCTCGTCCTTGTACTGCTCGAACAATTCGGCCAGGTTTTCGTCACTAACGCTCATTTAGTCCCTCCGAGGCTCCTTTTCGTCCCGCCGGTTGGTTTTCGGGACGGCTGAGGACCGGAAGATGGTCAGCCGCGACGCGGCCCGCGGGCGGAAAGCCCCGGGGCCGTCAGATGGCCAGGGCCTTTTTGACCGCGGCCATGACTTTCCCCTCGTCGTAGGGCTTGATGATGTACTGCCTGGCTCCGATCTTCAGACAGTGCATCACCGTCCTGGCGTCGGAGACGGAGGAGGCCATGATGATGCAGCTGTCGGGGTACTTGGCCATCAGTTGTTCCAGCACCTCCGTCCCCCGGATCTTGGGCATGACGATGTCCAGAGTGGTCAAATTCGGCTTGTGAAGCTCAAAAAGGGACAGGGCCTCCTCGCCGTCGGCGGCCTGGCCGACGACCCGGAACCCCTCGCGTTCAAACATCTTGTAGAGCATCTGTCGCATGACCGGGGAGTCGTCGACTATCAGCACGGTCTGACCGGAACCCAGAGGCATGATGTCCACCTCGCCACAATGTGCCGGCCCCCCGGGGGTCCGCCCGGCCGGGGCCGATAAAGCCGCCCGGGGCGGGCGGGGGCCCGCCGCCCGGACGGCCAGAGACGTCGTGAAAAAGAAAATATGTCCCCCGGCCTCCCGGGCGGGAAAAGACTCCCGGCCTCCCGGGCCGGCAGGAGCCCCAGTAAAAAAAACTGCCGTCAAATAGTCTAAACAAGTCAAAAAGATGACTCAAGACTATTTTATTATCATATTTTAAATCTTTATAACCGAAAAAGTCAACAAAAGCCCCGCCGCGGACCCCGCCGGATTCACCCGGGCGGATCAGACAAACGGGCGTTAGTCCGGGCGCCGGACGCAAAAAACCGTCCTCCCCCGGTCCGGGCTCCCCGAGGGCCTCACGGATCATGACGATCCGAAACGCCCTTTAAAATTATACCACCCCCCGTCCTCGCGGTCCAGATTAGGCAAAGCCCGCCCGCCGCCCGGGACGGGCCCAAGCCGCCGCCCGAGACTGGCCGGCAAAATTGCGGACTCGCCCCGGCCGGAGGAGGACGGCCGCGCCGGACGGCGGCCGGGGGCCCCCCGGGTCGGCGGGGCCGGCGGCCGCCCCCAAGCCTGGCCGCCGGGCCTCCCCCCTCCCCCCCGCCCGGAAAACCCCGGTCCGGCCGCCCCGCGGAAGCGAAAGAGGCAGGCTTGATAAACTTTTCATCATAAACTTATAACACCATACGCATCCGGATAATTTGCGCCGGGACCCCGCCGTCCCCGCCGCCCTCCCGCCGGGCGACGAATACCAGCCGCCGGTCCCGGGACCGCAGACGCGGGCGGACGGAGGCCCGCGCGGGCGCCCGCCCGGCCCCGACACCACCCGCCCCCGGGCCCGACCCCTCCGCCGGGTCAAGGAAACGGGAGCCCTCTCCCGCGGGGCCCGCCGGCGCCTGTCCGGGCGGGGAGGACCGGGCCCGAAGCCCCCGGCGGCTTGAAAGGAGCCCGGATTTGGTGGATAATACCAGATCAGCAGGAGCCGGGGCGGTTCTCCGCCGGCCGTCGGGATTGCCCGCGGGCCAAGGCTCCCCGCCCGGGCGCGCCCTCGGCGGCGCGGGCGGACCGACCGGCCGAGGCCGGACAGGGGTCGCTTTTTATGCCCCCGGAGTGGAACTCTCATGCCTCTTGAAGGACGATTCACGCCCCCGGGCGACAAGTCGATCAGCCACCGTCTTGTTTTGATGTCCCTCGCGGCCGAGGGGGAGATGCTTGTCCGCGGGCTCTCCGACTGCGACGACGTGGCCTCCAGCCTGGCCGCCTTCAGGTCCCTGGGGGGCAGGGCCGAGGCCGAGGCCGAGGGGATGCTGCGGATACGCGGCCTGGGCGGCCGCTGGGCCCCTCCCGAGGCCCTGGAGCTGCCCTGCGACAACAGCGGGACGACCATCAGGCTGCTGATGGGCCTGCTGGCCGGCCGTCCGGGCCGCTACATCCTCGACGGGGACCAGTCGCTCAGACGCCGGCCCATGGAGAGGGTGGCCGAGCCCCTGCGCCTGATGGGGGCCAGGATCGAGACCGTCGGGGGGAGGCCCCCGGTGACCGTCACGGGCCGGGCCCTGAGCGGGATCACCTACTCCATGACCAGCGCCAGCGCCCAGCTCAAAAGCGCCGTTCTGCTCGCGGGCCTGTCGGCGGCCGGAAAGACCACCGTCACCGAGCCCGCCGCCTCCCGGGACCACACGGAGCGCCTGATCGACTACTTCGGCGGGCCCATCGAGGTCGACGGGCTGACCGCCTCGGTCACCCCCGGGACCATGAGCCTTCGCCGGTTTTTCGAGACCCCGGCGGACCCCTCCGCGGCCGCCTTCTTTCTGGCGGCGGCGGCCTTCATCCCCCGCAGCCGGGTGGCGGCGGAAAACATCCTCCTGTCCAAGGCCAGGACCGGTTTTCTGCGGGTCCTGGACCGCATGGGCGCCAAGGTGAGCCTGACCATGACCGGGGACACCCCCGAGCCCACCGGGGACGTCACCGTCCAGTACGACGGGGAGCTCGAGGGCACCGAGGTGGCCGCCGAGGAGATCCCGTCCTTGATCGACGAGATCCCCGTCCTGGCCCTGGCCGCCACCCAGGCCCGGGGCCGCACCGTCTTCCGCAAGGTCGACGAGCTGCGCGTCAAGGAGACGGACCGCCTGATGAACATCCGCCACCAGCTGGGCGCCCTGGGTGCCCGGGTCGGCGTGGACGGGGACGACCTGATCGTCGAGGGCCCCACCTCCTTCATCATCCCCGAGAGCCTCGACTCCGGCTCGGACCACCGCCTGGCCATGACCCTGGCCCTGGCCCTCAAGGCCGCCAAAGCCCACGTCCCCATCGTCGGCTGGGAGTCCATCAGCGTCTCCTACCCCTCCTTCTACGACCACCTGAACGACATGTGGAGGGACTAGGCCGCCCGTCCCCCCGGCGGCGGCCGGCCTGCCGCCAAAATGTCGGCGGCCGCTTCTCGTCGTTTTGTTTAATCGCTGCCCATCGTTTTGTTTAGTCGCTTCCCATCGTTTTGTTTAGTCGCTTTTCATCGTTCTGTTTAGTCGCTTCTCATCGTTTCATTAAATATCGTCAAACTTTTTTCCAAGCCTCCGTCGTCGTCCCCGGACCTTCTCTTTTTTTCCGACGGTTCGGACCGGCCGCCCCGCGGCGGTTTTTTTCCCGCGACGGGTTTTTCCCGCCCCGGCCCCCGCGCCAGAGTCCGAAGGACGACGGGCGCGGTGGGCCCGGCGCGGCCTCGCACCTCCGAGATCCGCATGAGCGCGAACGACGACCCGGCCGCGGCCGGGCGGAACATTGTCAGGCCGGACTTCTGGCGCCTGGGCCTTTTGGGCGGGCCCGGGGTGGCCGCCTCCCCCTCCCCGGACATGCACAGGGCCGCCCTGAGCCGCGCGGGGCTGAAAGGCTCCTACGAGGCCATGAACGTCCCCGCGGAGGAGCTGGGGGACACGGTGGCCCGGCTGGCGGCCGAGGGCTGGCACGGCCTCAACGTCACCGCCCCCCACAAGGTGGCCGTCATGAAGTTTCTCTCGGGCGTCTCCCCCGAGGCCGAGGCCGTGGGCTCGGTCAACACCCTCGCGCTGGCCGGGGACGGCTCCTACTTCGGGCACAACACCGACGCCCGGGGCTTCGCCGGGGCCTACCAGGGCGAGGCCTCGCTGCTGGCCGGAACGGGCGCCCTGGTCCTGGGGGCCGGGGGGGCGGCCAGGGCGGCGGCCGCGGCCCTGATGTCGCTGGGCATGAGCGTCAAGATCTCGGCCAGGAAAAAAGAGTCCGCCGTCCTGCTGGCCGACAGTTTCGAGCTGGGGACGGCGGGCTGGGAAGAATTAAACGAGCTCGAGCCCTTCGACCTGGTGGTCAACGCCACCTCGGGGTCGTCCCTGTCCGACTTCGCGGCCGTCCCCAGGCCCAGGCTCGCGGGCCGGGCCCTGGTGGTCGACCTCAACTACGCCCGGGAGAACAATTATTTTCTTTCGCTGGCGGGCGAGAACGGGGCCATCTTCCGGGACGGCCTGGCCATGCTGGCCTTCCAGGCCTGCCTCTCCTTCGCCCTCTGGACCGGCTTCGAGGCCGGCCTGACCGTCTTTTTCAACGCCCTGCGCAGGCGCTACCGCCGGCCCGGGCCAGCCCAGGCGGCGGCGCCGGACAGATAGGCCGCCGCGCGCGGCGCCGCGGCCCCGGCCGTCCTGGCGTCTCGCGCCCCCCCCTCCGGCGGCAGGCCGAGGCCGCCGGTCGAGGGAAAAATATTTAAGGACCCGCCGTGTCGGACCGCATGCTGATCTCCCTGGCCTCCGAGGCCAAGGACGCCTCCCCCAAGGACTACGCCGAGAAGCACGTCTTTCTGACGGGGTTCATGGGCTCGGGCAAGACGACCGTGGGGAGGCTCCTGGCCCGCGCCCTGGGCCGCCCCTTCGTGGACATGGACGCGGAGCTGGAGAAGCTCTTCCAAAAAAGCGTCGCCTCCGTCTTCGAGTCGGAGGGGGAGGCCTTCTTCCGGCAAACGGAGGCCAG
Organism: Deltaproteobacteria bacterium; assembly: GCA_031264015.1. Lineage (GTDB taxonomy): Bacteria > Desulfobacterota > Desulfarculia > Adiutricales > Adiutricaceae > JAIRNQ01. The sequence continues at coordinate 68,015 of JAISET010000198.1, forward strand.
CCTCCTGGCCAACCTCAACGACCGGGACAGGCCCTCCGTGGTGGCCACCGGCGGCGGCGTCGTCGGCAGCCAGGCCAACCGGGCCATACTCAAGCAGGCGCTGACCTTCTTTCTCGACCTGCCCGTCGAGGCCGCCTGGAAAAGAGTCTCGCTGGAGGACGGCGGGGCGGCCAGGCCCCTGGCCGTCTCCAAGGACAAGTTCAAGGACCTCTTCCACTCCCGCCAGGACCTCTACCGCCGGTGCGGGAGCGTCTTCTCCGCCCTGGACCCCCCGGAGGCGACGGCGGCCAAGATCGCCGCCTTCGTCCTCTGGGAGGAGCCGATCGAGCTGAAAACCGAGGGGCGCCTCTGCCGGATACTGACCGACAGGGTCGGGGCGACGGTGGGGGAGCTGCGGGAGAAAGTCATGGGCGGGCGGCGGGCCCTGGTGCTGGCCGACCCCTTCTTCCGGGGGCGGGAGGCCGAGTTCATGGGGCCGGGGTGGCCGGGGGGACCTGGGCCTGGCGAACCTGGGCCGGGCGGGCTTGGACCGGGGGGACTCGGGCCGGGCTCCCCCGACCGGGTCCTCTATCTGGACAAACAGGGCGAGGAGGCCAAGACCCTGGAGACGGCCGGCCTGGTGTTAAAAGCCATGGCGGAGGCCGGCCTCGACCGCTCCGACTATCTGGTCGTCCGGGGCGGCGGGAGCCTCTCGGATCTCGGGGCCCTTTGCGCCGGCCTGTATAAGAGGGGCCTCAACCTGGCCCTGATGCCCACGACGCTGCTCGCCGCCGTCGACGCGGCCGTCGGCGGCAAGGCGGCCGTCAACCTGGGGGGCGTCAAAAACCAGGTCGGGCTTTTCCATCCGGCCGCCGAGGTCTGGATCGACCCCCTGGTCCTGCGGGACCTCCCCGAGCAGTTGAAAAGGGACGGCCTGGTCGAGGCCTACAAGACGGCCCTCCTCTTCGACCCGGGGCTGGTCGGCCTCATCACCCGGGGCCTGGGCGCCCTCCTCGAGGGCGACGCGGTGCTTCTGGCCCGGGTGGCCCACGACTGCGCCCTGCACAAGGCCGGCTTGGTGGCCAAAGACCTGCGCGAGGAAAAAGGGATCCGCGACGTCCTGAACCTCGGCCACACCTACGGTCACGCGGTCGAGAGCTTCGGCGCCCCCGAAGTCAGCCACGGCCGCGCGGTGGCCCTGGGCCTGGCCGCCGCCCTGGTCTACTCCCGCGAAGTCCTGAAGCTCGACCCCTCCCTGGTCAAGTCCGGCATCGGCGTCTTAAAACGCCTGGCCGGAGGCGCGTTCCCCCCGGCCCCGCCCCGGGGCGAGTGCCTGCGCCTGCTGTCCTTCGACAAGAAGATCAGGGACGGGAAGCTCAGGTTCGTGGGCCTCAGGGCGCCGGGCGAGAGCGTGCTGGCCGCGGGCGTCGACCCGGGGCTGATCCTGGACGCCGCCGAGGAGGCCGCGGCCCTCGGGCGCCGGTCGCCGGCCGGAGATTATTAGTTTTTCCACCGCCCCCACCCCGCCGGGAGTTTTTTAGTTTTTCCGCCGCCCCGAATGTTTTTAGTTTTTCCGCCGCCCCGCGGTTTTTTAATTTTTTTCACCGCCTGGGAGTCTTTTAGTTTTTCCTCCGCCGCGGATTTTTTTAGTCTTTCCTCCGCCCCGGATTTTTTATTTTTTCGTCTTTCATTTTCCGTCGCGTCCCGATTATTTTTTCCGTTCCCCCGGGAGGTGGGCATGGGCAGCGTCACCGGCAAAAATTTCGTCGTCGCCACCTTCGGCGAGTCCCACGGGCCCGGGCTGGGGGTGGTCATAGACGGCCTCCCGTCGGGGCTCCCCCTCGACGAGGCGCTCGTGCAGGCCGACCTCGACCGTCGCAGGCCGGGCCGCTCCCCCCTCGCCAGCCCGAGGCGCGAGCCGGACAAGGCGGAGATCCTCTCCGGGCTGTCCGGGGGCCTGACCAACGGGGCGCCGCTGGCCATGCTCATCAGGAACCGGGACGCCAGGTCCGGCGACTACGCCGCCCACGCCAAATCCTTCAGGCCCGGGCACGCCGACTGGACCTATTTCGTCAAGTACGGCCTCCCACCCCAGCCGGGGGGCGGGCGGTCGAGCGGCCGGGAGACGGCGGCGCGGGTGGCCGCCGGGGCCGTGGCCAGGGCCCTTCTGAGCCGCTTCGGAGTTTCCGTCAGGGCGGCCTGCGTGGCGGTCGGAGGCGTCAGGGCTATAAAAAGGGACTGGGCCCACGCCGAGACGACGCCCCTGCGCTTCCCCGACCCGGACTTAAACGCCCTGGCCGAGGAGACGGCCGCCTCCGCCAGGGACGCCGGGGACTCCGTGGGCTCGGTGGTCGAGGTGGAGGCCCTGGGAGTCAGGCCCGGCCTCGGCGACCCCGTCTTCGACAAGCTGGAGGCCCGGCTGGGGGCGGCCTTTTTGTCCCTGGGGGCGGTGCGGGCCGTGGAGTTCGGCGAGGGCATAAAAATCAGCGCCATGCGGGGCTCCGAGGCCAACGACCCCATGGGGCCCGACGGCCCCGAGGGCCGCGGCCACGGCGGCGTCCTGGGGGGCGTCTCCACGGGCCGGCCGATCGCGGCCAGACTTTTCGTCAAGCCCACCCCCTCCATATCTTTGGAGCAGCGGACAGTCGACGTTGACGGCGGCCGGACCAGCATCTCCGTCCAAGGCCGCCACGACCCCTGCCTGGGACCCAGGGTGGCCCCGGTGGCCGAGGCGGCCTGCCTGATCGTCCTGGCCGACTTTTACCTGCGGGCCCCGGCCCGCCTGGACAAGCTTGAGGAAATGTGGGGATAGGCCGCCGGGGTTTGCGGCCGGGGGCGCGCGGGTCGCGGCAATCGGTCGGGACGGCCGGGCTCCGCCGTCCCGAACCCGCCACCTCCCCCGAGTCGGGCCCTCCTCCCCCGCCGAGTCGGGCCCTCCTCCCCCGCCGCGCCGGCCCCCGGGCACCCCGGACGCGCCCTCCGCGCGCCGCGGTTTGTCCCGTCCGCCCGCCGCCTTCAGTCATTTTTCCCCGGCCGGCCCTCCGCCGCCTTCAGCCATTTTTCCCCGGCCGGCCCTCTTCCTAAAACAGGCCCCTTGATGGTAAGATGGCCGACGGTCCGCCGGCCCCGCGTCCGACCAGCGGCCGCCCCCCGCGCGCCGGGAGGCGGGGCGGGACGACTTTTCACAACGAGGGCGCGGGGACAAAAAAGGCGGGAGTCAACATGGTGAAAATATTGGTCGTCAACGGGCCCAACCTCAACCTTCTGGGGGAGAGGGAGCCCGGGGTCTACGGAAACTCGACCCTTGGGGAGATCAACGCCGGCCTGGTCGAGGCCGCCGCCCAGATGGACGTCGAGCTGGAGTTTTACCAGTCGAACCACGAGGGCGGGCTGGTCGAGGCCCTCCACCGGGCGGGGGAGGAGTTCGACGGGGCGATCCTGAACGCCGCCGGCTACACCCACACCTCCGTGGCCCTGCGCGACGCCGTCAAGGCCATAGGCGTCCCCGTGGTCGAGGTGCACCTCTCCAACCCCGCCGCCAGGGAGGACTTTCGCCATGTCTCCCTGCTGGCCGGGGTGGTCGCCGGCACCATAGCCGGCTTCGGGCCCGGCTCCTACCTGCTGGCCGTCGACTGGTTCGCCTTTCAGGCGAAGGCCGACGACGAGGACGGCGACGGGGACGACTTCGAGGACGACGAGTACGAGGACGACGACGACGAGCCCGACGACGAGGAAGAGGACGGGACGGAGGACAGATGAACAGGCGCGGCAGACCCCCGGGGTCCAAAAACAAGGCGGCGCCCTCGGCCGCCGGGACGCCCGCGCCCGCCCCGGGGCCCGAGGCCGTCGTCGGGCCCCCCCGGCCCGAGGCCGTCCCCGGCCGCAAACCCGCCGATTCCGGGCCCGCCGACTTCGGACCCGCCGACTTCGGACCCGCCCCGCCCGCCCCGCCCGCCCCGCCCGGGGGCGCCGCCGCCCCGGGGGACGTCTTGTCCGGGAGCCGCGCGGACGGGGCCATCACCATCCGCGGGGCCCGGCAGCACAACCTGAAAAACGTCAGCGTCGACATCCCCCGCAACAGCCTGACCGTCATCTCGGGGCTCTCGGGGTCCGGGAAGTCCTCCCTGGCCTTCGACACCCTCTACGCCGAGGGCCAGCGGCGCTACGTGGAGTCGCTCTCCTCCTACGCCCGCCAGTTTCTGGGGCAGATGGACAAGCCCGACGTCGACCTGATCGAGGGCCTGTCCCCGGCCATCTCCATCGAGCAGAAGACCACCAGCAAGAACCCCCGCTCCACCGTGGGCACGGTGACGGAGATCTACGACTACCTGAGGCTGCTGTACGCCCGGGTGGGCGCGGCCCACTGCCACCTGTGCGGCCGCCCCATCCGGCCCCAGTCGCCCTCGGAGATCGTCGACCGGCTGGCCCGGCTGCCCAAGGGGACCAGGATCGCCATCCTGGCCCCGCTGGTCGACGCCCGCAAAGGCGAGCACCAGAAGCTTTTCGACCGGCTGCGCAAGAGCGGCTACACCAGGGCGCGGGTCGGCGGCAGGATGGTCGACCTCTCCGAGGAGATCAGCCTGGACAAGAAGCGCAAGCACGAGATCGAGGTGGTCATGGACCGCCTGCAGATCCGCGACGGCCTGGAGCGCAGGCTCGCCGACACCGTGGAGAGCGGGCTCAAGGAGTCCGAGGGGTCTTTGAAAGTGCTCGTCTACGACGAGAACAACAAGGAGGCCGAGGAGCTCTTCTTCTCCGAGCGCTTCGCCTGCTCCCACTGCGGCGTCTCGTTTCCGGAGCTGAGCCCGCAGCTGTTTTCCTTCAACGCCCCCCAGGGGGCCTGCCCCCACTGCGGCGGCCTGGGGGCGGACCTCTTCTTCGACCCCGACCTGGTCATCCCCGACAAGGACCTCTCCTTGATGGAGGGCGCCGTGGCCCCCTGGGGACGCTCGGCCGGGGGCTACTACCTGGGCCAGCTGGAGGGCGTCTTCAGCCACTACGGCTGGGACTTCCGGGCGCCGGTCAAAAACCTCCCGGAAAAAGCCCTGGAGGCGACCCTGCGGGGGACCGGCAGGCAGCAAATCGAGTTTTTCTTCGAGCGCGACGGCAGGCGCTACAGCTACAAAAAGCCCTTCGAGGGGGTCCTGAACTGCCTGGAGCGGCGCTGGAAGGAGACGGACTCCGCCTCCATGAAGGACGAGCTCGAGGAGTACATCACCTACCAGCCCTGCCCGTCCTGCGGCGGGGCCAGGCTCAAGCCCGAGGCCCTGGCCGTCCTGGTGGCCGGGAAAAGCATCCGCGAGGTCTGCGAGACGACCGTGGCGGGCTCGCTGGACTTCTTTCTGCACATCGACCTGACCGACCGGGAGCAGGCCATAGGCCGCAGGATCGTCAAGGAAATTCGGGAGCGCCTGGGCTTTTTGAACGACGTGGGCCTGGGGTACCTGACCCTGAGCCGCAGCTCCTCGACCCTGTCCGGGGGGGAGTCCCAGCGCATCAGGCTGGCCACCCAGATCGGCTCCAAGCTGGTGGGGGTCATGTACGTCCTGGACGAGCCCTCCATAGGCCTGCACCAGCGCGACAACGAAAAGCTGATCGCCAGCCTCAAGCGCATGCGCGACCTGGGCAACACCGTCGTCGTGGTGGAGCACGACGCCGAGGCCATCATGGCCGCCGACGTCATCCTGGACCTGGGGCCCGGGGCCGGGGAGCGGGGCGGCGAGCTGGTCTTCCAGGGGACGCCCGAGAGGCTGGTGGCCGAGCACAAGACCCTGACCGGGCAGTATCTGGCCGGGCTCATCGAGGTGGGGACGCCCGCCAGGCGCAGGCCCGCCGGGCAGGTCGTCACGGTCAAAGGGGCCCGCGGGCACAATCTGAAAAACATCGACGTGGACTTCCCGCTGGGGGTGCTGACCTGCGTGACGGGGGTCTCGGGCTCAGGCAAAAGCACGCTGGTCCTGGAGACGCTGTACAAGGCCCTGGCCCGGGAGATCTCGCGCTCGAGGGCCCGCCCGGCCCCGCACGACGGCATAGCGGGCCTGAGGCTGGTCGACAAGGTCGTCGACATCGACCAGAGCCCCATCGGCCGCACGCCCCGGTCCAACCCGGCCACCTACGCGGGCGTCTTCACCCCCGTCCGGGAGCTCTTCGCCCAGCTGCCCGAGTCCAGGGCCAGGGGCTACGCGCCCGGCCGCTTCTCCTTCAACGTCAAGGGCGGCCGCTGCGAGAAGTGCCAGGGCGACGGGATAATAAGAATCGAGATGCACTTCCTGCCCGACGTCTACGTCAAATGCGAGTCCTGCCAGGGTCTCAGGTACAACCGGGACACCCTGGAGGTCCGCTACGCCGGGGCCTCCGTCGCCGACGTCTTAAACATGACCGTGGCCGAGGCGGCCGCCTTCTTCACCAACATCCCGTCCCTGCGCGACAAGCTCCTGACCCTCCAGGAGGTGGGCCTGGGCTACGTCAGACTCGGCCAGTCGGCCACCACCCTGTCCGGGGGCGAGGCCCAGCGGGTCAAACTGAGCAAGGAGCTCAGCCGCCGGGACACGGGGCGCACGGTCTACATCCTCGACGAGCCCACCACCGGCCTGCATTTCGACGACGTCAGGAAGCTTCTGGAGGTGCTCCAGCGGCTGGTGGGCCAGGGCAACACCGTCATCGTCATCGAGCACAACCTCGACGTGGTCAAGAACGCCGACCACGTCATCGACCTGGGCCCCGAGGGCGGGGACGGCGGCGGCCTGGTGGTGGCCGAGGGCACCCCGGAGCAGGTGGCCGCCAACCCCAAGTCCCACACGGGCAGGTACTTAAAAACCGTCCTCAAAAGGGGGGGGAGGTGAGCAGGCTCAGCGAGTTCCTCTTCGAGGCCGCCTTCCTCAAAAGGACCCCCAGGACCGGCTACCAGTTTCTGGGGACGGGCCGGGAAAGCGTGGCCGAGCACAGCTTCGGGGCGGCGGCCATCGCCTACGTCCTGGCCAGGATGGCCAACGACAAGCCGGGCGGCCGGGCTGACGGCCGGCCGGGCGACCGGGCCGACGCCGCCCGCGCGGTCATGCTGGCCCTCTTTCACGACCTGGCCGAGGCGCGCACCGGCGACCTCAACTATGTCAACAAACAGTTCTGCCTGGCCGACGAGCGGGCCGCCTTCGCCGCCGCGGCCAAAGATCTTCCCTTCGAGGCCGAGCTTCTGGACAACCAGGCCGAGTGGCTGGCGGGGGAGACCCTGGAGGCCAAGCTCGCCGCCGACGCCGACCAGCTGGACATGATCATGGAGCTCTGGCGCCTCCTGAGCCAGGGCTGGAAACCCGCGGGCGACTGGCTGGCCTACGCCGTCAGGAGGCTCAAGACCGACGAGGGCAGGGAGCTCCTGCGCCAGATCACCGAGAGCTCCCCCGACGACTGGTGGTTCGAGCGCCGCGACGAGCTCTGGGTCAACCCCAAAAACCCGCCCGCCGCCGGGGAAAACACCGGGCCCGCAGGCGGGGACACCGGGCCCGCCGATGAAAATATCGGGCCCGCAGGCGGAGACACCGGGCCCGCCGATAAAAATATCGGGCCCGCAGGCGTCAAGGCCGGGCCCGCAAGCGTCAAAAGCGGACCCGCGGCCGGCCGCGGCGGTCGAAAGCCGTGACCGTCCTCCTGAGATCCGTCCGCGAGGACTCCCCGGACGCCTTCTTCGGGCCCGACCGCCAGCGGCTCGCCCTCTTCGTCGTCATGGCCGCCTGGGCGCACCTGCTGGCCTTCATTCTGTTCGGCGCCTACGACGTCGTCCCCTTCCTGACCCCGGCCTCCGTCAACCTGCCCGAGGAGAGGTATCTGGAGCTGGCTTTGGAGGTGGCGCCGCCGCCCGAGGAGACCCCGGCGCCCGCCGGCCAGGCCCTCCCGCCCGACGCCCGGCTTGTTCCGGTCCCCGGGGAGCAGGCCCCCGCCGCCGAGTCGGAGACGCTCGAGGACACTCTGACCTCCGACCAAACCGAGGAGGATTTCCTGGTCCCGCCGATCCCCCGGAACTCGCCTCTTCTCTCCCAGGAGGCGGAGCCGGCGGGCGCCCCGGCGGAGCAGGACAACGCCGTCAGCCTCGAGGAGACGGCCCCGCAGTTCAAGTCCTACCAGGCCCTGGTGCGCTCGGCCGTGGCCCGCCGCTGGATCCTGCCCCCGGAGGCCCGCGACAACTTTCAACCCGGACGCTTCACCGCCCTGATGACCTTGAGCCGCCGGGGGGAGGTGCTTTTGATCGTCGTCGAGGAGAGCTCGGGCAGCCCCGGCCTGGACTTCGCGGCCATGGAGGCCCTGCGCGGGGCCGCCCCCTACGAGCCTTTCTCCCCGGACCTGGCCGAGTTCAGCCAGCTGAACTTCAGGCTGCACTTCGACTACCGGGCCACCGTGCGCCGTCTGGGGACGAACGAGCCGACTCCGATCGGCGGATAGCCCGCGGTCCCGAGGACTTGCCAATCCGCCGGGCCCGCCTGACTTCGGACGATCAGCCCGCCTGAGGAACCGGGGAGATCGAATCGGGCCCGACCCCTCTCCCCGACGACCGCCGCCGTCACCGTCACCGTCTCCGCCGCCACCGCCGCCACCGCCGTCACCTCCGTCACCGCCGTCACCGCCGTCACCTCCGTCACCTCCGTCACCTCCGTCACCTCCGTCACCTCCGTCACCATCACCGTCACCGCCGTCACCGCCACCACCTCCGTCACCATCACCGTCACCATCACCATCACCGTCACCGCCGCCACCGCCACCTCCGTCACCATCACCATCACCGTCACCGCCGCCACCGCCACCTCCGTCACCATCACCATCACCGTCACCGCCGCCACCGCCACCTCCGTCACCACCGCCTCCGTCACAGCCGTCTCCGCCGCCGGCTTCATTTGAAGAAAAAATAACGACAACGACAACGACAACGACAACGACAACGCCACCGCCACCGGCGCCGGCGGCGCCGCGTGAACGATTACCGCGCCGGGCTTCGCGCGCGGGATCCGGGAAAACTGCCGCCCCCTCCGCGCCCCCTTTTTTCGCCGGGCCCCGGACGATCAGCCAGGCCTCCCCGGGGACCTGGCCGGCGCCGCCCGGCGGCCCGAGCCCGCGGGCCGGGGCGGGCGCGACGGGAACGAAATTGTCCGCCGGAAGGCGTCCCCCGGCCATACTTTGACTATTTTTATTAGTCTTGTTAAGAACTTATTCTACCAGGCCGCGTTCGCCGGCCCCCCGGCCTGAAAAAACGTCGGTTTTTTTTGCAAAAAAAGTCTAATTTTCTTAAACATACCGCCAAGAGTCCGGCCAAGTCTTGACCTGGCCTGAACGGAGTGCTAGTATTTTACAATATTTATGATGGCAAGGCGCGCGCTTATATCACCGGCCTCATAAAGCGGAGCGACCTGGCGTTTAGAGCCTTTAATTTCAGACGGCCGCCCGACACAGTTTCCCCGGCGCCGGCCGCCTCGGTCCGGCCGGCCAGGCGCCCTAATTTTTCACCCAGCCTGACAGCCCAAGAAAGGACACCATGAAAGCCAAGCAGGAATTCAAGGTCATCCCCAGGATACCCGAGCGGCTCCAGCCGCTGAAACGTATGGCCTACAACGTCATGTTCAGCTGGCACAGCGAGATTAGAGACATATTCCAGCGTATCGACCCCAAATTGTGGGAGGAATCCGGTCATAATCCCGTCCTCCTCATGGGCCTGGTGGACCAGAAGCGCCTGGACGAGCTGTCCCACGACATCGGCTTCACCTCCCAGCTCGACGAGGTGGCCCACCGCTTCGACGTCTACGTCTCCGCCCCGGCCGAGTCGGCCCGGGACACCTGCATAGCCTACTTCTCCGCCGAGTTCGGCCTGACCACCTGCGTGCCGATCTACTCCGGCGGCCTGGGCATCCTCTCGGGCGACCACCTGAAGTCCGCCTCGGACATCAACATCCCCCTGGTGGCCGTGGGCCTTCTCTACCAGGAGGGCTACTTCCAGCAGTACCTCAACAACGACGGCTGGCAGATGGAGTCCTACCCGGCCAACTCCTTCGACACCATGCCGGTGACCCAGGTCCTGGGCGCCGACGGCCAGCAGGTCAAGGTGCGCGTCGGGTTCAAGGAGCGCCAGGCGGTCGTCTCGGTCTGGAAGTGCCAGGTGGGCCGGGTGCCCCTCTTTCTTCTGGACACCGACCTCGACGAGAACCCGCCCGACATCAGGGCGACCACGGCCCAGCTCTACGGCGGCGACCGGGAGATGCGCATCCGCCAGGAGATCGTTCTGGGCATAGGCGGCATACGCGCCCTCAAGGCCATGGGTCTGACCCCCACCGTGGTGCACATGAACGAGGGCCACAGCGCCTTCTCGGCCCTGGAGAGAATCAACCTGCTGCGCAAGGACCACGGCCTCTCGTTCGACGCCGCCAGGGAGGTCGTCCGGGGCTCCACCGTCTTCACCACCCACACCCCGGTGCCCGCCGGCAACGACACCTTCGCCCCCGACCTGGCCCGGGCCTACTTCGACGAGTACGCCAGGGAGCTGGGCGTCAGCTGGCCGGTCCTCCTGGGCTACGGCCGCGTCAACCCCCGGGACGACGGCGAGCCCTTCGGCGTGACGCCGTTGTCGCTGCGGCTTTCCGCCCACGCCAACGGGGTCAGCAAGCTGCACGGCCTGGTCAGCCGCCACATGTGGCAGGGCATCTGGCCGAAGACCCCGGTGGAGGACACCCCCATCGACTCGCTGACCAACGGCATCCACGTCTCGAGCTGGGCCTCGAGGGAGATCTCGAGACTCTTCACCAGGTACCTGGGCCAGGACTGGAAGGACGACCCGGACCCCTCCCGCATCTGGGAGTTCGTCAGCCAGATCCCCCTCTCGGAGCTCTGGCGGGCACACTGCCACTGCCGGGAGCGCCTGGTGGCCTTCGCGCGCCGCGCCTTGTTCAGGCAGCTCAAGCGCCAGGGGCAGCCGGCCGACGTCCTGCAGAGGTCCATGGAGCTCTTCGGGCCCGACACTCTGACCATCGGCTTCGCCCGCCGCTTCGCCACCTACAAGCGGGCGACCCTCCTGTTCTCCGACCCCGACCGCCTGGACCGCATCCTCAACAACCCCGAGAAGCCCGTGCAGATCATCATCGCCGGCAAGGCCCACCCCCAGGACAACGAGGGCAAGGCCTTCATCAAGCAGATCATCCACTACTCCCGGGAGGAGCGCTTCAACAACCGCATCATCTTCATCGAGAACTACAACATCCGCCTGGCCTCCCTCCTGACGGCCGGCTGCGACGTCTGGCTCAACAACCCCCGCCGGCCCCTGGAGGCCTGCGGCACCAGCGGCATGAAGGCCGTGGCCAACGGGGTGCTGAACCTCTCCGTTCTTGACGGCTGGTGGGACGAGGGCTACTCGCCCAAGTACGGCTGGGCCATCGGCAGCGGCGAGGTCGAGCCCAACCAGGAGCTCCAGGACATGACCGAGAGCCAGGCCCTCTACAACCTCCTCGAGCGCCAGGTGGTGCCCTCCTTCTACACCAGGACGGCCGACGGCATCCCCGTGGTCTGGTGCGAGATGATGCGCTCCAGCATCAAGGAGCTGGTCCCCCGCTTCAGCTCCCACCGCATGGTCAAGGACTACTACGACCGCTTCTACCGCCAGTCCTCCGACCGCTACTCGGTCCTGACGGCCAACAACTTCGCGCCGGCCGCCGAGCAGGCCGCCTGGTGCAGCAAGCTGATGACCAGCTGGAACGAGGTCTCGGTGACCGACCTGCAGAGCGACTGCGGCGACACCAAGACCGTCGGCGAGAACGTCTGTCTGGAGGCCCGGGTCAGGCTGGGCGGCAACCTGCGCCCCGAGGACGTCACCGTCGAGGCCTACTTCGGGACCATGGACCACCAGGGCGAGTTCGCCAACCGCGAGACCATGATCCTCGCGCCCTCCGGGCAGCCCGAGCCCGACGTCTATGTCTTCCGCGGCCAGATCCCCTGCGAGCGCCCCGGACGCTTCGGCTACACCGTCCGGGTCACCCCCAGCCGCGACAAGCTGGGCAACCCGTTCGTCCTGGGCCTGGTCACCTGGGCCTAGCCGGCCGGCCATGACGGCCTGACAAACGCCCGCGACTCGCAACTGACCGCATAAAACCGACAGCCGACAACCGACAAAGCCGGCCCGTCCCGAAAAAGTGGGACGGGCCGGCTTTTTATTTGGCCGGGCGGTTTGTTTATAAAATCAAGCCGGGCTCGCCCGGAGGATCGGAACGGACGGGACCGACATTTCATAATTTGACGGACCGGCCGTCGGTCCGGCCCGCGGTCCGGCCGACATCCTCGAATGGCAAGACTGAAAGCATGAAAAAAAGAAAGAAAGTAAAAATGAAATATTTGTCAGGCTTAAAAGAGAAAAAAATAGGAGGACCCGGCCCGACGTCGGAACGGGCCGTGACGACGCCGCAACAATGACGGTGGTGGTGGTGGTGGTAGTAGTAGTAGTAGTAGTGGTAGTAGTAGTAGTAGTAGTAGTAGTAGTAGTGGTAGTAGCAGTAGTGGTAGTGGTAGTGGTAGTGGTAGTAGTAGTAGTAGTAGTAGTAGTAGTAGTGGTAGTGGTAGTAGTAGTGGTAGTAGTAGTAGTAGTAGTAGTAGTAGTAGTGGTGGTGGTAGTGGTAGTGGTAGTGGTAGTGGTAGTGGTAGTGGTAGTGGTAGTGGTAGTGATGATGATGATTCTGCCGCCGGATAAGACTGAGGCGGGCTCGAAAGAAAAAAAATTTTTGGAGGGGCGGGATCGACCGGAGGACAAGGCCGGTCAAAAGGCCTTGATCGGCAGAAAAAAAGAGTCCGTCAATGGAGCCCCCCGGGGTTTCACGACACGCCGTTTCCACGGACCGCTGCTTCCTTCCAGATCTGACGGGGTTAGCAGGCGTACGTCACGTAAAGCCGAGGGGCCCCATTGATGGACCCTTCATCCGCGAAAATTAAAAAGCGGCCTTTTTTCAGCCCCGGGAACTCAGTCAGGACGGCGGCCCGTTTCTTCGCAGTTGGTTTTTTTACCATAAACTTCAGCCCAAGGTCAAGAATTAATTTAAAAGTCCCCGGCTCACAATAAAATCCCGCCATTTCCAGCACTTACAAAAACACCCGACCCCGGGCACCCGACGGCCTCGCGACCCCTCCGACGGCCTCGCCCGGGCCCGGGGAGGGCTCCGGGGATGGTCGGCTGAGGGCCAGACAAGGGACCTGGGAGGTCCCGACGGGGGGCCGGGGCGGGGCCGGGGCGGGGCCGGGATGGGTCCGAGGAGAGCCCCGGGCCAGCGAAACCATCCCCCCGCCGGCGGCGCCCCTCGGCGGCGGGACCGGGCGCCGTTGGCAATCGAAACCCCCCCTGATATATAATGGCCTGAAAGCGGGCTTTTGCCGGACGATATGGAAAAAGGAAAGAAAACAAACGCGCGGGCCGAGTTTGGGGCCGATCCCGTCAACTTCGAACGCGCCGCCGGGCGGACGCTTCTGAAAACCCCCGGTCGGACGCGGTCTGGAATTTCGCCGTCAACGTGAAAATCTGGTGCGCCGATGAATTTCCCCCCGCCGGTCCTCCGCCCCGCCCGTCGCCTCGTCGGGCCGCTCGTCCTCGCCGTCCTCCTGGTCCTTGTCCCGCGCCCCGGGGATCTTTTCGCCCAGAACGGGGTGGCCCTGGAACGGGAGGGCTTCCCGATGGCCTTTCAAAATGGCCGCGGGGTGGTCACCTTCGAGGAGCGCCCGGCCAGGGTCCTGGCCCTGGGGCTGGAGGCCGCCGAGCTGCTGGCCGAGCTGGGCCTGGCGGACATGCTCGTGGGCTGCGCCCTGCAGTCCCCCTGGCAGACCCCGCTGCCCCGCTACGCCCCCGCCCTGTCCCGGGTCCCCAGCGTCTCCCTCGACGACCTGCCCGACCTGGAGCTGGCCGCGGACGGACCCGACTTTTTGTTCGGGCGGATGTCCCCGGACCTGCGGGAGCCGGCCTTTTTAAAGTCCTACCACACCCTGGCCGGAAACAAGGACCAGTTTTTCCAGGAGGTGCGGGACCTGGCCCGGATCCTGGACGCCGAGGAAAAGGCCGCGGACTTCATCGCCAGCCAGAACGACAGGCTTGCGGATGTCGCCCGGCGCCTGGCCAAGGCGGACCGGGTGCCCGTCCTGTTCGTCAGACGCCTCCAGGACGGGACCGTCAGGACCTACGGCGGGCCCGACTTTCCCACCAGCCTGCTGGCCCTGGCCGGGGCCGAGAACGTCCTGGGACACCTGGGCTCGGAACCGGAGGTCCGTTTCAGCGAGGCCTGGCGCCGGAAGCCCGAGGCCGTCTTTCTGGTGGACGACGGACGGGAGCCCCCGGAGGTGATGCTGGCCGCCCTGAAAGACGACCCCGACTTCGCCGGGCTGCCCGCCGTCCGGGAGGGGCGCCTCTATCACATCGCCGAGGCCTACCTGCTCCCCGGCCCCAGGCTGGCCGACGCCGTGGAGATCATGGCGGCCAGCCTCCACCCCAGCCTGCGGCCGTAGCCCGCCCGCCCCGGGCGATAATAAGCGCGTGAGGCCGGAAGCGCCAAACACGGCGGACTTCCGACGACCCCGGAATCCCCGCCATGTCCGCGCCGCCCGCGTTTCCAAAGCTTCCGGCGACTCTCCCGACTCGAAGGGAAGAGGGTTGTGAAGGAAGAACAATCCTGGCCGGCCATTTTTTAGCCGTCGTCGTCATCGTCATCATCATCATCGCCGACCCGGCGCCAGTTTTCGACCCTCCGTTCAAAGAGGCATTAGTTTATTTTGCAGATAGATCAAGGTTTTTATTTTAATAAGAATGCGTAATATATTTACAAATTTGATTATTTTAACTTAGAAATTTATAAATATAAAAGCTCTTAAATGACACGTTTCCTCCTCATCCTCCTCCCCGGCTCCGGGACCGCCTGTCCGTTCTTCCCCTTTCGCCCCGCTCCGCCAGTCTTCCTTAGTTCGGAGCCGTTCTTTCCTC
>JAISET010000216.1 GCA_031264015.1 Deltaproteobacteria bacterium
GGAGTCCCTGGCCAAGATGAAGAGGGGGGTCGTCCTGATCAACAACTCCCGCGGCCCGCTGGTCGTCGAGGAGGACCTGGCGGCCGCCCTGGAGTCCGGCCAGGTCGGGGCCGCCGCCCTGGACGTGGTCTCCGAGGAGCCGATCAAGTCCGCCAACCCCTTGTTGAAGGCCAAAAACTGCCTCGTCACCCCCCATATTTCCTGGGCGCCCCTGGCCAGCCGCCAGAGGCTGCTGGACTGCGCCGTCGGCAACCTCAAGGCCTTCCTGGACGGCAAGCCCGTCAACGTCGTCTAAAAATAGCCCGTCGGTTTCCTTCATAAAAAGGCCGGAGTCGTCCCCCGCGCGGGGCGGCCCCGGCCTCGTCTTTTTTTACGAGCCTATTTTGAAAAATTTTTCCGCCCGCCCGCCCGCCCGCCGGCGGCCCGCGGGCAAAAAAAACTTCCCCGCCTCTCCCCGGCCGGACCGACGGATGGCCGGGGCGTGGAGGTTTGAGGCGGGGAAGCCATGGCCGGCGGAACCGTCCCGGCGGGGGCGGGGGCGGCCGGCCAGAATCTTGACGAAAGGGGGGCCTCAGGCGGTCCCGGCGGACTTTTTATTGGCGTCAGGGTAGATGGGCGGCAGCGACTCCCCGGGCCTGGAGCTGCAGCGGCCCGTCCGGGAGATGACCTTGACGGCCATCATCGGGGAGCGCTCCGGGGCCGCCCCGAACCTCCGTCCCTGCTCGGAGTAGTCGACGCCGATGACGTCCCCCAGCAGCCTCCAGCCTTCGACGATCTCTTTTTTGTCGCGGACGAAGCGGCCGCTCCCGAGACAGGAGACGCCCATCCAGTGCTCCAGGTCGTCGGAGGCGAAGGTGTATTTCAAAAGGACGTGGGTGCTGCCTTTGAGATTCTTGCTGGTCCCGCCGTTGGGGTTGATCATGAAGCAGATCTCGGTCTCCGTCTCGAAGGGGGTGCCCTCGATGGCGTAGGGCACGCCGTCAGGCCTGACGGTGATGATGGTCGCCCACTTGGCCCTCCTGGTGACCATGACCATCTCCTCGTGGGTCATCGCTCTCATGAGGGTAACGTCCTTTCCGAGCCCCCTGGCTCCAGCGCCTTTTTGAGCGTCTCGGCGGCGAAGGCGGCGGCGGCCCTGCAGTCGTCCTCGTTGGGATGCCTGGCCGCCTCCTCGAGCCTGGCCTTGCGCTCGTCGGTCATCTGGGCGTGGGGATGGTCGGGGGGCAGCATCTTCTTCATCCTCTCCAAAAGAACCGGGTCGACCTTGCCCTGGCAGCGGTAGGAGCCCAGCACTGTGTTGCCGTTCCCGGCCAGGAGCTCCCCCGTGACTCTGGCCACGTCGTCGGCGTGCTCCGAGTGCGGGTAGGCCCCCAGGGTGAAAAAGAAGGCCGTCTTCTTGTTCTTGACCTTCTCCAAAAAGGCCTTGGTCTTGGCGTCGGGCTCGCCCCGGTCGACCCAGAATCCGACGACGACGAGCTCGAATCCCTCCGCGTCCGGGGCCTCGCCCACCTTGCACAAGGTCGACCCCTCGATGGCCCCATGTATCGCCCCGGCCACCTTTTCGGTGTTGCCGGTCAGGCTCGAATAGACGATCAGTGTGTCCATAATCAGTCCTCTGGCCGCCAATGGCGGCTGATTATATCCCAGGAATGCGGAGTTGGCGTCCTCTTTATTTTTCCGTCGGAAAGGCTGAAAAAGCGGCCTGGCCCGCTCCCGGCCTTCCTGCGATGTTTCCCGACGGATGTCTTCCCACGGTTGTTTGCCGACTGATGTTTTCCCGCCAATTATCGCCGGCAGGCCGCCGTCGGCTGTCGGGCCGGCCGCTTTTCCAAGGGCGGGCCGGTCATGTTCTTGGCTGGGGAAAGGCCGGCTCCGAGACGGGGGCGGCCATTTTTTAGCCGCGCTTTCCGCCCGGGCGCCGGATTTTGGCCCCGGTTTTATGGTCTTGTTTTCCGACTCGTTTTTTCAATTCCAGCCTGTTTTGACCGCCTCGTTTTTCAAGTCGGTCCCGCTGGTTTCCGACCGGTTTCCGGCTTAATTTCCGACCCGGTTTCCGGCTTGGTTTCCGACCCTGTTTCCTGCCAGGCTCCGCCCAGCTCCAGGTGGTAGTCGGCGACCAGGTTGACCAGCTCGAGGTCGTGGGTGACCACCAGCACGGCCGGCCCCCCGCCGGCGGCCTTGCGAATCTGGGAGGCCATGAGTCTGAGGTTGTGGCCGTCCAGGCCCGAGGTGGGCTCGTCCAGGGCCAGGAGCCTGGTGGGGCCGGCCAGACCCAGGGCGACCACCAGCCTCTGTTTTTCGCCGCCGGAGAGCGACTGCGGATGACGGTCGGCCAGCTTGTCCAGGCCGAAGGCCTCCAGGAGTTTCAGGGCTTTTTCCCGGGCTCCCGGGACCTTTTTTCCGCCCTCGAAGGCCATGACGGCCTCGGAGATGACGCTGGCCATGTAGAGCTGGTGGTCGGAGTTTTGCAGCACCACCTGGCCCAGCTCCAGGGACGGGGGGCTTCCCGTTCCCGGGGCCTTTCGGGCCTTTGGAACGCTTTTCCCCGGGGCGTCCGGGCCGCTTTTTCCCGGGGCTCCCAGGTAGGTTATCCGCCCGCCGGAGGGTTTCTCCAGGCCGCACAGGAGCCTCGCGAAGGTGGTCTTGCCCCGGCCGCTTGGACCCGTCACCGCCGTCACCTTGCCGGGAGCGACGGCCAGGCTCAAGCCCCCGAACAACTCGGTTCCCCCGGGGTGGCTGAAGCATAAATTATCGACTCTGACGGCCTCTTTGGCGGACGAGTCAACTGACGGTCCGTCTTCGGAGTCGGAGGAAACATTGTGGGTTCCGGGAGCTTGTTTTTCCGAAGGAACCGTCCTGCCCGGGTCGGTCGGGGAGGCCGGGCCCGCTGCCGACGGCCCGGCATAGTTCCCGGATTCCTCCTTGTTTTCGCCCGCCTGCCGGACGATTTCGCCGGGCGGATTTTTCGTCGGACCGGCCTTCGGACCGGTCTTCGGATCGGCCGTCGAATCCGCCTTGACAAGCCTCGGCAGGACCAGTTTGTCCGGGGGAGGCAGGTCGGGTTTTTGGGGCTCGAAGGGGCTGCGCAGCCCCAGCCTCTCTCTGAGCCCGGGGTCCTTCAAGTCGTCGAAATCTCCCCGGTAGGCCACCTCGCCCCGCTCCAGGACCAGCAGTTTCTCGCACATGCCCCCGAGCCAGTAGAGGCGGTGGTCGGCCACGATCAGGGACAGGCCCTCGGCCTGGAGGCTCCTCAAGACCCCGGCCAGGTCTTTCAAGGAGGCCGGGTCCAGGTTGGCGCTGGGCTCGTCCAGCAGGAGGATTTTCGGTCTCAACGCCGTCAGGGCGGCCAGGACGGCCTTCTGCTTCTGGCCCTCGCTTAAGAGGAAGACGGACTGGTTCCTGATGTCCTCGAGCCCCAGGACCTCGAGGCGCTCCCGGCAGATTTTTTCGGCTTCCTGGCCGGTCACCCCCCGGCAGCGCAAGGTCAGCAGGATCTCCTCCTCGACAGTCCCGGCGATGAACTGGGCCTCGGCGTTCTGGAGCATCATCCCGGCCTGCTCCCCCCATTTGGAGACCTCGTTCTCGCCCGCCGTCCGCCCGTCCAACGCCGCCCGCCCGACCATCCTCCCTTTGAAAAAATGGGGGACCAGCCCGGCCAGAACGGCCAGCAGGGTGCTCTTGCCGGAGCCGCTGCGGCCCGTCAGCAGAAGGGACTCCCCCCTGGCCAGGCTGAAGCTGACGTTCCTTAAAGCCGGCTCCTCGGAGTGGGCGTGGGTGTACCCCAAGTCTTGGACCTCGAGCATCTCAAACCGCCGGGCCGAATGTTTTTATGTTCATAAAACCTCTCGGGACACTGTTCCTAACATCCCTCATGACGCGACTCTTATAAACGCTCTCAAAACCGCCCGTGAAACTCTCCGGGGCTTGTTTTTTGACGCTGAAAAGTCGTCGTCCGACGGAAAAAAACCGCCAGATTTTTATGGTTGAAAAGAGCTCCAAGCCGCTTTTTTTTATCCCCGAAAGCATGTCGGAGTCATCAGTTTTCGCTCTATTCTTTGTCGCCTCCAGGCCGTCTTTGTCCCGGCCCCCTTGGTTTGGCCCCCCCCCGCGGTCCCGGTCCTTTCAAACGGGGGGAGCGGGAGGGGCGGCGAGCTGGGCGGCGGCGGCCAGGGCCACGGCCAGGACGGCGAGCATGACCAACAGCCGGTCGTCCGCCGAGAAGGGCTCCCTCTGGTCCCCGAACTTGGTGCCCGGGTCGAGACCCTTGAGCTCGGCGGCCATGGCCAGCTCGTCGGCGGAGCGGATGAGCCGGACCACCAGGGGGTAGAAGAAGACCCTCCACCAGGTCAGAGGCCGGGCCAGCCAGAAGAAAAACCCTTTTTTGCCTCGAAAGCGGATGCCCACGGCCTCGTTGAGCTGCCGCAGGTCGTTCAAAATGGTCGGGATGAAGCGGATGGTCACCATCAGGGGCAGCCTGATGATGCCGGGGAGCCTCAGGCCGCCCAGGGCCGCGGCCAGGTTGGTCAGCTTGACGTTCATGGCCAGGGGCAGGATGACGTTCAACGAGACTCCCAGCCTCAGAAACGGCGAGGTGGCCATGGTCATCGGGGCGTCGCGCATGGGCTCGAAGACGAAGCCCAGGACCCAGACGAAACCCAGGCAGACCGCCATCATGACGGCCAGAAAGGCGTAGGCCAGAAAGATGAGCCTGGCGCCGCACTCCTCGACCAGATACAGAAGCGAGAAGGCCAGCAGCAGGGAAAGGGCCAGGGTGTCGCTCAGGGCCAAAGACGAGACCGAGGCCAGCACGGTCAAAAGAAGCCTGCTCTCCGGCCTGGGCGCCAGCCTGGCGTCCTTGCGGTATTTGTCAATCCTGGATGAGACCCGCATGCCTCAGCTCCCCGGCCATTCTGACCCCGCCGGCCAGCCCCAGGAGGATTCCCACGTAGCTGGCCGCCGAGACGGCTATGACCATGACGATCAGGCCGGGCTGCTCCCTGACGGTCAGATAAGAGACCAGGACGTTGACCGCCCTGACCAGAAGCTCGCTCGCCGCCAGCATGGGGACGGCCAGCCACGGTCGTTTGGACAGCCCGCCCGCAAGGCGGACGGCCGCCTCCACCAAAATTGTCCCCAACAGGATGGCCGGGAGCGAGATGATGTGCTGCCCCATCAGCAAAAAGGAGAGCAGCATGCCCACCAGGTTGGCCAGGGTCAGCGTCCCGGTTTTGGGGACCTTGGCCAGCAGGACGACCAGGAGGGCCGAGTGGACGGCGCTTTTCAGTATCAGGGTGACCGGGTTCATCCCGCCCCCGGCCAGGGCCAGCATCAGCGAGCTGGCCTTGGCGGCGGCGGAAAAAAGGCCGATGGTCACCAGCTCCCTGGTCTCGAAGAGACCGCGGCCGTTTAAGACCGACCCGAAGGAAAAAGTGCTAGTATTCAAAGCCCAAACTCGCCATTATGTTAAATCCGGGGTCCATGTTCGCGTTGTTGGCGCGGAAGTACTCCCGGTCAAAGATGTTTCTCGCGGCCAGGGCCGCGTTCCACTTGTGCTCCTCGCCCCATTCCAGGCCCACGGTCACGTTGAAGGTGGTCCAGCCCGGGTATTCGTCGGTGGCGAAGTCGTAGTCGTAGGTCAGGGGGTTTCCCGTGCCATTGACGTCGTGAGCGCCGGTGGAGTCGAAGTAGGTCTGCCTGGCCTTGGAGGCCATCTCCACATAGGCGTCGGAATGGAAAATGAAGCTGTCATCCAGATCCTTGTCAAACCTCAGGCCGAGGCGTCCGGTGAAAGGGGGAGTCCCGGTGTTTTTCGTCTCCAGGACTTCCTGCCTTCTGGTGCCGGCCGGCAACGGGAATCTTGACCGGACGGTGATGTTGTCCTTGGTCTCGCGGCTTATGTAAGCCACGGACGCGTAGGGGGTCAGGCCGAGAGAGTCTATGTCGTAGCTGGCGCCCAGCTCGAAGCCCATGGTCGTGGCCTCGTCGGAATTGAAGAATTGTGTGGCCGGCGCGCCTGTGGCCGGAACGGTGCTCGGCCTGGTGGTGATGTAATTCTTGGCCATGGAGTAGAAGGCGGCGAAGTCGAGACTCAGCGCCCCGTTGTTGTAACGGAGGCCCAGTTCGAGGTTGTTGGAGGTCTCCGGCTTCAGATCCGGGTTGGGGAGGGTCGGGTTGTTGGAACCGTGAACCGTGCCCATATACAAATCGTTCAAAGGAGGGAACTTGTAGCCCTGAGCCCAGGAGGCCCTCAGGGCGAAATTGTTGAAGCCGGTGTAGACGAGGCCGACGTTGCCCACCAGCTTGGAGTCGCTGGAGTCGGGCGGATGAGGAAGGTCCGGGTTGTCGTGGGGGCCCATGCTTGATTTCACCCAGGTGTTTCTGGCCCCCAGGGTCGCCGTGAAGTCCGAGGGCAGCTTCCATTCGTCCTGGAGAAACAGGCCGATTATGCTTTGCTCGGCCGTATATTTAAAGGCGCTCGGTCCCGCCATTTGCGTGGTGACTCCAGTGAGGACGTTCGTTAAAAAAGTGCCGTCGCGCTCGTCGTCGGCGTCGAGCTTGTCTTTGTTGTAGTCGAGGCCAAAAATTACATAATGATCGCCCAGGCGCCAGTCGGTTTGAAGAATGCCTCCGAAGCTGTCCTGGTCATTGTAGGTATGCATGGGCATGCGCTGGATGGTGTCCGACGACGTAGTCAGGTTGAAATTACGCATCAGGATAGTGTTGAAAAAATCTTTTTTCATGTTCTGGTGGTAGAGGTCCAGTTTAAATTTGACCATGTGGGGAACGGGGTCGTTTAATTCGAGTCCGGCTCCGAAGGTCCTGCGGTCCCATTTGGGAAGGTCCAAAATGACGTTTGTCGTGTTTGCTAAAATAAACGCGGCTGACATCGGGCTGACAATGTAGCCGCTCGAGACGTTGGTGGGGATGTGGATGGTGCTTTGATAGTCCTCCGCCCTGACGTAGACCGAGCCGCCGTCCCAGTCGTAGCCCAGCCGGCCGCTGTAGGAGCGGTACTTGTATTTGGAGTTCTCCAAAGACCCCCTGGGCGTGCTGCGCAGGCCGGCGTTTTGCCCGCTTCCGCTGAAGCGGTAGTTG
>JAISET010000218.1 GCA_031264015.1 Deltaproteobacteria bacterium
AGGGGTCCGTCGACTCGCCGGGCGAGGCCGGGACCTGCTTGAGGCAGACGGCTAGGCGAAGAGCTTTGATGGCTGGCACTCCCTGGGTCGGCGGCCGCCCGCCGGACTGGCGGCGGCGGCGGGCGGGCCGGGGCCGCGGACGGGGCCGCGGGGGGCTGGCGGTTAAAGAAAGCGTCCGAGGGCGGAAAAGAAATTAAACGTCCGGGGAACAAAGAATCAAAGAATAAAACGGTTCATAATGTTGGCCGCCCCCCTTGCCTCGACAGATGAAATGCTTAATTCTGCTATTTCATAGAAAATCAAAAGAAAAATGATCAAAAATCGCCAATTTGCCGGGCATGGTCTAAAAACGCCCCCCCCAAAAAGCCCCCCCCAAAAAAAGCCTCCTAAAAAAGGCTCCCAAAATAACGCCCCCCGAAAAAGGCGCCGGACAATCCCGCCGCCGGCCGGGTCAGGCGAACATGTTCCCGGGGTTGAACAAGTTGTTCGGGTCCAGGGTCTTCTTGAGGCTCCTCAAGGCGGCGATCCTCTCCGGGGACTCGGCCTCGAGGAAGAGCTCGCGCCTCAGCTTGCCCACCCCGTGCTCGACGAACAGCCCGCCCCGGGCTTTTTTGGCCCGCTCGAGCCAGTGGCGCGCGAGCTCGCCCGCGCGGGCGACCTGGCCGTCGTTCTCGGGGATGACGTTGACGTGCAGGTGGTTGTCCTTGGCGTGGCCGTAGACGACGGCGGGGAGCCCACCGCCCTCGAGGTCGCGTCTGTACTCGCTTAAAAGCTCGCCCAGGCCGCGGCCGGGGACGGTGAAGTCGGTGGACGTCCTCAGGGCCGGGAAGCCCTGGGCCCTGACCCGGTCCAGCCTGCCGCCCAGGCCCTCGGGGACGGCGTGCCTGAGCATGCGCATCTTGTCGGTCTCGGCGTCGGTCAGGGCCCAGGAGTCGTCGGGGTCCAGGCCCGCCTCCTGGCAGAAGCGCAGGGCGGCCAGGGAGGCCTGCTCTATCAGGCCCTCGTCCATGGACTGGAACTCCGCCAGCACCGCCCCCCGGGCCGTCCCGGGGAGGTCGGGGATCTCGGCCAGCCTCGAGGCCTTCCCGCGCATCTCCGCGACCACGTCCAGGGAGGCCTTGTCCAGATAGTCGAGGCTGACCAGGGGCTCCGGGGGCGAGTCCAGGAAGAGCTCCATGAAGGCGGCGGCCCTTTGCTCGCTCCCGGCGAAGAAGACCAGGCCCCAGACGTGGGCCGGGGCCGGGGAGAGCCTGAGCCTGACTCCGGTCACGGCCCCGTACATGCCCTGGGAGCCTATTAAAATGTCCGTCAGGTCGGCCGTGGGCGGCAGGCCCAGGGCCCGGGGGTCGGCCTCCAGGGTCCGGCCGTCCGGGAGCCTCAAGGCGCCCTCCCGGAAGACGTGCTCGCCCCGGCGGACCGGGCGCTCCTCCCCGTCGGAGAAGAGGAAGTTGAGGCCCGCTATGTGCCCGCCGGCCGGGCCGCGGAAGCCGGCGTTGGGGCCGGCCGCGTTGGTGGAGGCGGCGCCCCCCAGGGTGGCCGCGGCCTCGCCGGGGTCGGGGGGCCAGAAATACGAGCCCCTTTGAAACTCGGCGAGGACCTTCTCGGCCCGGGAGGCGCGGCCGGGGGAGATGAAGTCGAACTTTCTTCTGGCCAAGTCCCTTCTCAGCGCCGCCAGGGTGTAGCCCGGCTGGACCAGGAGCTCGAAGCCCCCGGGACCCTTCTCCAGGGCCACCGGCCGGTCCAGGGCGCCCAGGCCCACCGCCGTCCCTCCCTGGGGCACGGCCCCGCCGGCCAGGCCAGTGCGGGCCCCCTGGAAGGTCATGGGCTCGCCCCTGGCCAGGCACTTGCGGGCCAGGTCCAAAAACGTCCGGTGGTCGGCGGGGTTTTTGATCTCGGAGGCGAAGCCCTCCAGGCGCGACTCGTCCCTCAGGCAGCTGGAGGGCCCGCTCGGGGGAGGCGGCGGCGAAGTTGATTTTTTCGTGGTCATGAAAAAGCCGGAGACTGACTCGATAAGTGGCTTGAAAAAAAAATCGCGGGTCCGGGTCCGCCCCGGCCTGTTCGGGGGGGGGCGGATCCGCGCCAGGGCACGGGGACGGCTCCCCGCGAGGTCGAACCAGGCGGCCGGAGGACCGTCGGGCCCTATGATTATCCCATAAAACTAGGGGTTTTTAAAGGGGAGATTCACGAGACCACTCAGAGTTTCGCTTTTTGGTGACGGGGGCGCCATTGTCGTCGACAAGCCACAGAAAAATATGCGGGCCGGCCCGTTATGGTCGGACAAGCATCCCGCGGTCCGCGCTCTGGCCGGCCCCCGCGCCCCTTGGTCTGACTCGGGACCGACCGGGGACGTGCCCGGCGGCCGGGAGGCGGGCCCGCCCCGGAACCTGGGGAACCGGGGCGGGTGTGCGGCGGGCGGACCGCGGGGCCGGCGGCCCCTGGCGGTCGCGGGAAAAAAAGACGAAATTTGCGGTGGAGGGAGGCGCGAGAGGGTTCGTCGGGGACTGCGGTTTTTGGAGTCCCCCGGGAAAATATTATAGTGTCGCCGCCAAAATATCGGCGGCCTGTCAGTCGTCAATGAACAGCTTATAAGAATTTATACAAAAAATCAAACGATTATCTTTTAAGAACATGAAAATAAATATTAAAAAAGTAAGAAAAAACGCGTCGGACCATCAAAAAAGAAAAAAACGAAAAGCAAAAATCAAAATACAAAATACAAAATACAAAATGAAAAAATCAAAAATCAAAAATCAAAAATCAAAAATCAAAAATCAAAAATCTCAACGCATGAAGTCAAACGACCGTCATTCAAAAAAACAAGAAGTGGAACGACCGTCAATGAAAAAACATGAAGTCCAAAGCCCCGTAATCACTCCACCGTCGGCGGGGGGCAGCCGGCGGCCTCGGCGAAGAGCCTGTCGAGCTCCTTTTTG
>JAISET010000247.1 GCA_031264015.1 Deltaproteobacteria bacterium
GGTCTACAACCGCCTGGTGGTCCTCAGGAACCGCTGCGCCAACGCCTTCTCGCAGATCGACGTCCAGCTCAAGCGCCGCTTCGAGCTGCTGCCCAACCTGGTCGAGAGCGCCCGGGCCTACCTGGAGCACGAGAGAAGCACCCTGGAGAGCGTGGTCAAAGCCAGAAGCCTGGCCGCGGGGCTCCTGGAGGCGGCCAGGGCGGCCAAAAGCAAGGTGCCGGCCGTGGGCGAGCTGAGCCGGGCCGACCAGGCCGTCGCGGGGCTGACCGGCAGGCTGATCGCCGCCGCCGAGCAGTACCCGGCGCTGAAGGCCGACCGGACCATCCAGACGCTGACGGAGGACCTGAAAAGCACGGAAAACCGGGTCGGCTACGCCCGCCAGGCCTACAACGACGCCGTCATGGAATACAACACCACCCTGGAGTCCTTCCCCTCCCTGGTCTTCGGGCCCGCGTTCGGCTTCGGCCCCGCCGACCTCTGGTGGGCCGGGCCGGAGTCGCGCGTCGTCCCCAAGGCCGGCCCGGCCCGGGCGGAGGCCCCGGCCGCGGCGAAAAAATAAGGGCGTCCGCGACCGAAAAAAGGACGTCGAAGACTGAAAAAGGAAAAAAGCGGGCTGAGACATCCCGCCAAAACCCACGCCGCCGGCCAGGGGCCGGCGCGTCACCCCAAAAAAAGAGGCCGCGCATGACTGCTCCGCTGATCGTATTGGTGATCCTGGCCCTGCTTATCGGACTGGGCGCCGGCATTTACAACAAGCTGGTCAAGTCCTCCAACGAGTGCAAGCAGGCCCTGGCCCAGATAGACGTCCAGCTGAAGCGGCGCTACGACCTGATCCCCAACCTGGTGGAGAGCGCCAGAGCCTATCTGGCCCACGAGAGCTCCACCCTGGAGGAGGTCGTCAGGGCCCGCAACCAGGCCTCCCAGGCCAGGGAGGCGGCCGCCGCCGCGCCGGGGCCCGAGGCCCTGGGCCGCCTGACCGCCGCCGACGGGGCCCTGACCTCCATGCTGGGGCGCCTGATGATGGTCGCGGAGAATTATCCCGACCTGAAGGCCGACGGCACCGTCAGCCGGCTGATGGCCGACCTGAGCAACACCGAGAACCTCGTCGGCGGCGCCAGGTCCTCCTACAACGACGCCGCCCGGCGGTACAACCAGACAACCCAGGTCTTCCCCAACGTCCTTTTGTCCGGGATCATGGGCTTTAAGGAGACGCGGCTCTGGACCCTGGCCGACCCCGCCGAGGGCGCCGCGGTGCGCATCAGCCTGGCCCCGCCCCCGTCCGGCAAGCCCTGACCGGGCGGCGGACCCCGCCCGGCGGGGACGAGGCCGGCCAATGAGGAAAGACGGCGGACCTAATGTCGGAACCCGAGGCGCCCCATGTCAGACGGCAGCTATAATTTCTTCGACGCCCAGACCCGGAGCCGCCGCTGGAGCTTTCTGTTCGGCCTGGGCTTTCTTCTGAGCCTGGCCATGCTGTTTTTCCTGGTCAAATTTGTCTTCGGACTCCCCCTCGACCGCCTGTCCGGTCCGGGCCCGGGCCTCCAGCACCGCCGCCGGGCGGACATGGACCACCCCCCCGCCATGGCCGTCCTCATGCGCAAGGCCGCCACCGGCGACGGGCTCGGCCTTCTGGCGGTGGGCCTGGTGGCGGTCGCGGCCGTCGTCAGGGTCGCCGCCATCAAAAAAGGCGGGAGCACCTACCTGGCCTCGGTCATCCGGGCCGCCCCCCTGGGCGACGGCGGGCTCTTCCCGGGGGAGGCGGGGAAAAGGCGGGAAAAGCTGCTCGCGGACGTCGTCGCCGAGATGGCCCTGGCCGCCTCGATCCCCGAGCCGGAGATCTTCATTCTGGACCGAGAGGAGAGGATCAACGCCATGGCCGCGGGCATGGGCCGGGACGACTACGCCGTCATCCTGACCAAGGGGGCCTTGAAATACCTCGACCGCGACGAGCTCGCCGCCCTCCTGGCCCACGAGTACAGCCATCTTTTGAACGGCGACACCGTCCACTACAGCGTCATGTCGGGCTACCTGCGCGGCCTCTACGTCTTGGAGTCGCTCGGCCGCGGCGTCGTCAGGAAGTCCAGGCGCCCGGGCCATCTCGTCCTGGGCCTGGCCGTCATCGTCCTGGGGGCCTTCTCCTCCCTGGTCGGCCGCGTCCTGCAGGCCGCCTTCTCCCGCAGCCGGGAAAAGCTGGCCGACGCCTCGGCCGCCCAGTACACCAGGAACCCGAAGGCCCTGGCCGGCGTCTTGAAAAAGATCGGCGGGCAGGAGACGCCCCGCGGCCGGTTTCTGCGCGGATTTCCCGAGTACAATCATTTCTTCATGGCCGAGCCCGACGAAAAGACCCGGACCGCCTCGGACGCCTCCTGGTGGAAGTCGATTTTCTCGGCCCACCCGCCCGTCGCCGAGCGCGTCTGGGACCTGGAGCCCGACTGGGACGGCTGGTACTGGGACTTCGACAAGAACCCCGTCGACTTTTTGTCCGAGCGGGCCCCGGGCGACGCCTCCTCCCCGGCGCCGGGCTCCGTCCCCGCGCCC
>JAISET010000036.1 GCA_031264015.1 Deltaproteobacteria bacterium
TCTTTACGAACAACATACCACTGAAACTGGCCAGATATTTGAGCCTGAGGCCATAGATAAGGTCATGTTCTGGACTGACGGACAACCCTGGTTGGTCAACGCCCTAGCCTCTGATGTTATAGAAAATCAAATGAACTGGGATTATTCCAATCCTATAACCGGTGACCATATCGACCAGGCGGCTGAAAAAATAAAACTTTCCATGAACGTCCATATTGACTCTCTGATGGCTCGTCTGCAGGAACCCAGGGTAAAAAACGTCATGACGGCGGTTTTGACAGGCTCTGAGTTGGATGATAATGTCTCTCTGGAAGATTTACAATATTGCCTGGACATAGGGCTGATCAAAGAGACGGAAAAAGACACTTATTCCCCGGCCAACCGCATTTATGCTGACGTGATAGTTCGGTTGCTAACCTATAAGTTTCAACGAAATCTCTCCAGAAAATTGCCAGGCAGGTTTGTCAGTTCAAATGGTCCGAACATAACCGAGCTTTTAAAAGAATTTCAGCTTTTTTGGAGCGAAAACAGCGACACGATGTCCGACAGGTTTGCCTATAAGGAATGCGACGCCCAATTTTCTCTTTTCGGGTATATGCAGAAGGCTTTTAACGGAACTGTCCAGCTGGTCAAGGAATTCGCTTCAGGAACAGGCTTCGTGGATCTCTGCGCCAATTTTAAAAATAGCCGTTTTCCCATTGAGCTGAAGATGAAGTGGGATAGCTATTCAAAACCGGCCAGCCTGGAACAGCTCCTAGACTACATGGACAGATGCCAGGCCAAAGAGGGTTGGCTGGTCGTTTTTGACAGAGATTCCAAGAAACCCTGGTCCGAAAAAATAACCTGGAAGACCGAGAATTTGCCCAATGATATTATCGTCCACATTGTGGGCTGTTAAATAATTTATTATTCCTTACGGCGATGCCGAGTATCCAGCGTCACAAGGTTTTTATTGACATCCGTCTTGAGAACACGCCGACCAACAGCGCGCCGACGATCACGGAGGCCATCACGCCCTCTTTCGATTTGAAGTAATGATAGAAGGCCCCCTTGCCGATCTCGACCTTGTTCAAAATATCGTTCACGGCCGCCGCATCGTAGCCCTTTTGGATAAACAGAGTCTCCGCCGCGTCCAGAATCTCGCCCAGGCGCGCGTCATGTTTTTTTGTCACCCGCATGGGTTCCTCCTTGCCCTGCATACTGGACCGACCGTCCGTCCAATATGGCGAAAGCCACCCTCGCCTTACCCTCGTCAAGCGCTAAATCGCGAGCTTGCGCGGACGCATGCCGCGACATATTGTGAAGCGACGTGGTCTCAGGCGACGTCGCCTTCCTCGCACCCGAAAAAACTTGTCAGCGCCCCCTGTTTCCAGGCTGCGCGGGGGCGGGGCTTTCGACGGATCTTTGACGACGGGCCCGAAAACGCGTCTGACGCCAAGGCAAACGTTTATTTGTCTCAAACCAGCTCCCTTATAGGCCGGGAGACATATTTCTCCCCTCCCTGGCCTTGATTTTCCAACCCGCCGACGACCGGCGAAAAATTCTTGACAAGACCCGCCGTCATGCTATAATTTTTCTTACCACACCGCGCGCCATTGTGCGTGTAAAGGGAAAAAGGATTGCGGCCATGCGAATTCCGACCCATCCTTGTTATTTTGCTTCCTCCCGACAAGCTCACCTAAATTAGGTCTGATTGACCATAATTTATAGGAATATGCCGGCCGATCAGGCTTGATTCTGAAGGTCGAAAAGCTCTTGCCAAGAAGGGTTTTTCGACCTTCTTTTTTTTGGTCCCGGCGGGCGGCGGACTCCGGGGCGGCGGACTCCGGCCAGGCGGGCTTGAGATTTCCTCAAATTTTTTTTCTGATTTTTTCCTGTTTTATTAATTGTTGTCCAGCGTTTTAAATTTGGCTTTTGTTAATGACGTTATGATAATTATTCTTTAAAGAATCATTATTTATCATATGACATATACTTACTGATTAAATATTTCACGTTTACATATAATATTTTTTCTTTCCGTCGATTTTCTCTTCCCGCCTCCTCCGGGAGTTGCAACCGAAGGCGGCCGGCCTCCTCGCGCCCTGACGGTTTAAGGGTCGGGGAACGACGGGACGGACCGATTTTTATTTCGCCGCCGATCAGCAGCACCTGAAGGCCGTCGTCCCCGCCGGGCGTCGTCCCGCGGGTCGCTAAACTTCACTCTTTTTAAGGAGTTCGAAATGAAACGCTGGTCAATCGCATTGTTTCTACTGGCCTTTTTACTCCTCCCCGCGGCCTCCCGGGCGCTGGCCCAGGACCTGCCCTCCGGGGTCCGGCTGGGGTTTTTAAACGGCCCCAGGCCCTGGATCCTGGGCAAGATCGACGGGTCCTTCGACAAGGCCCTGGGCGTCCCGGTCGAATGGATCGGCTTCCCCAGCGGCCCCCCGGCCCTGGCCGCGCTGGCGGCGGGCGAGGTCGACATCGTCAGGGTCGGCTGCGTGCCGGTCACCTCGTCTTTGATTAAAAAGGTGCCCTTCAGGGTCATCGCCCTCTCCGGGGTCATCGACACCAGCGAGCGTCTGGCCGCCAAGAACGACGTGGCCGACGTCAGGGCCCTGGAAGGCCGCACCGTGGCCACGGTCTTCGGCTCCACGGCCCACTACGCCCTCCTGGCCGCCTTCAAGGTCTTCGGGGTGGACCAAAGCAAGGTGAAACTGGTGGCCCTGAACCCCGCCGACCAGCTGGCCGCCTGGAAGAGGGGCGACATCGACGCCTCCTACATCTGGGGGCCCTTCTGGCACGAACTGGCCCGGGAGGGCGGCAAGATCATCCTGAGCTCCGGCGAGCTCAACCAGCACGGCTACTATCTCTTTAACGCCTACGTCGTCTCCGAGGATTTCGCCAAGAAATACCCGGACTTGGTCGGCAAGTTCCTGGGGGCCTTCCAGGAGACCGTCGACCGCTACAAGGCCGACCCCGAGGGCTCGGCCAGGCTGATCGCCCAGGAGCTCGCCCAGGACCCCGAGGGGGCGGCCCAGACCCTGGCCGGCCTCAACTACGTCCCGCTCCGGGACCAGCTGAAAATCGAGTGGCTGGGCGACGGGACCAACACGGCAGACTCCGGCATCGCCAAGAGCTTCCTGGACCAGTCCAACTTCCTGGTGGAGCAGGGGGACCTGCGGGCCAGGGACGTGCCGGCCAGCTTCGCCCCGTTTATTGACGTCTCTTTCATCAAGCGGGCCGTCGGCCGATGAGCAGGCTGGGGCGGGGGCTCTCCAAACCCGGGACGGCGGCGGTGGGGGCGGCCTCGGTCACCCTCTTCGTCCTCGCCTGGTCGCTGGCCGGACGCCTGGAGCTGCTGAGCCCCCTCATCCTGCCCCCGCCCGAGGAGATCTGGGACTCGACCCTGGAGCTTTTGGACCTCGGCTACCACAAGACGCCCCTGTGGAAACACGTGGGCGTGAGCCTCGCCCGGGCCGCGGCCGCCTTCGTTTTGGCCGTCGGCTCGGGCGTGCCCCTGGGGCTGGCCATGGGGCTCTTTCCCGTCCTCTCCTCGGCCCTGGAGCCCTTCGTCCAGTTTCTGAGGCCCCTCCCCAAGATAGCCCTCATCCCCCTGGCCATCCTCTGGCTGGGCATCGGCGAGGTCTCGAAAATATTTCTCATCTATCTCTCGACCCTGTTCACCGTGGTGGTGGGCGCCGCCGCCGCCGTCGGCGGCGTGGGCGAGGGCAAGATCAGGCTGGGCAGGGCCCTGGGGGCCACCAACTTCCAGCTGGTCCGCCACTTCATCCTCCCGGCCTCCCTGCCGGGGATATTCACGAGCGTCCGGCTGGCCGTGGGGGTCGGCTGGACGACTCTGATCGCCGCCGAGATGGTGGCCGCCCAGTCCGGCATGGGCTGGATGGTCATGAACGCCAGCGCCTACATGCGCACCGACCTGGTCATGCTGGGCATCATCCTCCTGGGCTGCACCGGCTATCTGCTGGACCTTCTGCTGGTGCTTCTGGAGCGCCTGGCCGTCCCCTGGGCGGGAAAGGAGTAGGAATGTCCGCGACTAGTGAAGCGGGCCCGGACGGCTCGTCGGCGGCGTCGTCCCCGGACCCGCCCTCCCCGGCCGGAGGGGATGCCTCCTGGCCAAGCCGGCCGGGGCCCGCCGCCGGGCCCGGGGACGGCTTTCTGGACGACGGCTCCCTGTCCGCCCCGCTCGGAGCCGCCGACGCCGGGGCCTCCGTCGTCTTCGAGAACGTCGGCCACACCTACCCCTTAAACGGCCGTGGGCGGGGCCGGGGCCGCGGGAGGGGGACGGAGGCCGTGCAGGATTTTTCGGCCAGCCTGGCCCCCGGCTCCCTGGTCTGCCTGCTGGGGCCCTCGGGCTGCGGCAAGTCCACCATCCTGAACATCCTGGCCGGCTTCGAGAGGCCCACCAAAGGCCGCGTCCTGGTGGGGGGCAGGGAGGTGGCGGGACCCGGGCCGGACAGGGGCGTGGTCTTCCAGGAGCCCAACCTGCTGCCCTGGAGGCGGGTGGTCGAGAACATCACCCTGGGGCCGGACTTGGCCGGCAAAAGCAAGGCCGGGACCCTGGCCGCCGCCAGACGCTACCTGGAGCTGACCGGCCTCGAGGGCTTCGAAAACCACGCCCCCTACGAGCTCTCCGGGGGCATGAGGCAGAGGGTGGCCCTGGCCAGGGCCTGGATCTCCGAGCCGCCCATCCTGGTCATGGACGAGCCCTTCGGGGCCCTGGACGCCCAGACGCGCATCACCATGCAGGAGCTTCTGGTCTCCATCTGGGAGAAGACGGGCTCGACCATCTTGTTCGTCACCCACGACGTCGACGAGGCGTTGTTTCTGGCGGACAGGATCCTGATCATCAGCCCGCGCCCGGGACGCCTGGCCCTGGACGTCCCCTCCCCCCTGCCCAGGCCCCGGACCTACGAGAGCCTGGTCGTCGACCCCGTCCACGCCCGGTTGAAAAGGGAGATTCTGCTGGCCATGCGCCAGCCGGACTGGGTCATCTGACGGGCGGGCCCGGAAAGTAGGGCCCTGAAAGTAGTGCCCTGAAAGTCGGGCTCGGTTTTCCAAAGCCGCCAAAAAACAAATTTCAATTGGCCGGCCCGCGCCAGTTTTAGTCGGGTTAGTTTTTGTCCGCGCTTTGATTTATTTAGTTTTTGCTCGTAATTTGCTTAAATAAGGTATAAAGTCACCTGGCTCCCACATATTTTTTCGCCCGCCGACGCGCAGGCCATGACTGCCGGCCGGCGGCCCCGACCGTCGCCGGAACAAGAGCCAGCCGCCAACCCTCCTGCAAAAGCCGGCCTCCGGCTTGGAAGAAACGCCATGAACCTCCACAAATTTCCCAGACGCGGCTACGTGGACCGGCCGACGCCCATCCAGTATCTCCCCCGCCTCACCGAGGCCCTGGGCGGCAGAAACGACATTTTCATTAAACGAGACGACCTGCTGCCGGGATGCCTGGGCGGCAACAAGACCCGCAAGCTCGACTTCGTCCTGGGCGAGGCGGTCAGACAGAAGGCCACCTCGATCGTCACCTGCGGGGCCGTGCAGTCCAACCACTGCCGCCTGGCCCTGGCCTGGGCCAACGTCGAGGGTCTCAAATGCCACCTGGTTTTGGAGGAGAGGGTCGAGGGCAGCTACCACCCCGGCGGCAGCGGCAACAACCTGCTCTTCAACCTCCTGGGGGCGGCCTCGATCACGGTGGTCCCGGGCGGAGCGGACGTGGGCGGCATCATGAGCGAGCTGGCCGCCAGGCTGAAAAAAAACGGCGAGAGGCCTTATGTCGTCCCCGGGGGCGCGGCCGACCCGCTGGGGGCCCTGGGCTACGCCGCCTGCGCCCAGGAGATAGCCGGACAGCTGCTGGAGAACGACCCCGGCTTCAATTACATCATTACGGCCACCGGAAGCGGCGGCACCCACGCGGGTCTGCTGGCGGGACTCGAGGCCACCGGCACCCCGCTGGAAGTCATGGGGATCAACGTCCGCAGGCCGACGGCGGAGGCGCAGAAGGAGATCGTCGCCAAGCTGACCGTCGACACCCTGAAACTTCTCGAACACGACCGGCCCTTCAACCCGGACAAGGTCAGCTGTTTCCCGGACTATCTGGGGCCGTTCTACTCCAAGCCCGACAAGTCGACCCTGGAGGCCATCGAGCTTCTGGCCAAAACGGAGTCCATCATCGTCGACCCCGTCTACACCGGCAAGGCCCTGGCCGGCCTCGTCGACTTCACCAGAAAGGAGCGCGTTTTCGACGCGGGCGAGCCGGTCCTCTTCCTGCACACGGGCGGGTCGGCGGCCATCTTCAGCTATCCCGAGCTCTTCAAAACCGCGCCCCCGAGCCTGCTGCCAAAGGGCCCGGCCGCGGCCGGACCGGTCGGGCCCGGAAAGACCGCCGTCCGCAAGTCGAAATAAGCCGCGGACGTCGTCGTCATAAAAGTCGTCCGTCGAGACGACCGGCGGGGGAAAAGCAAACCAAGTGAGCCTCGAAACCGACAGCGGCCGGCGCGGCCCCGAGTTTTCCGTCAGCGAGCTGCGGGCCAGTTTCCCGGACTTCCCGTATCTGGTTCTGCTCAAGCTGGACGCCCAGCGCCGGGGGGTGGCCTACACGCCGGAGGCCCTCTCCGTTCTGGACCCGGCCGTCCACATGACCGCGGTCAGGAGCGACTATTACGACAAGGAGGACCTGACGCCCGTCTCCCTGGTCCTGCGGGACGGCACGACTATCTTCACCGAGGGGTTTTTGTCGGAGACGGGCCTGAAACCCTACGTGGTCGACCTGGTGGACGGGGCGCCGCATCTGACGGACCCGGGCCCGGACAAAGACGCCTCGGGCCCGGGCGGCGGGATCGTTCCGGAGCCGGTCTGGTACTGGGAGAAGCCCGCCTATTACGACAAGCTGACCTCCAGCGGCAAGCCCATGTGGCAGATCGTCTCGGCCAGGCCCCAGAGGCTGACCGTCCACCCCAACCAGTTCTGCGACTTCTGGCGGAACCCCGGCGAGGGATGCAAGTTCTGCGTCATGGCCAGCACGTTTAAGAAGGGGGCCAAAGAGGGGAGGAAGGAGGAGAGGCTCGCCGTCCGGGACATCGTCGAGACAGTGGCCGAGGCACTGAAAGAGCCCGGGCTCTGCCAGTCGTTTTTCATGACCGGCGGGTCGATCTTGGGCGGGGCCGAGCCCCTGGACGACGAGGTGGACCAGTACGTCGATATTCTGCGGGCCCTGGCCCCCCTGTTCTCGGCCAAAAAAGTCCCCAGCCAGCTGATCGGCACGGCCTTCACCGCCAGGCAGCTGGAGAGGCTGGCCGACTCCACCTTCCTCATGAGCTACACGGCCGACCTGGAGGTTTTAAACAAGGACCTTTTCCCCTGGATCTGCCCCGGCAAAAGCAGGCTGATAGGCTACGAGGGCTGGAAGCGACGGCTTTGCGACGCCGTCTCCGTCTTCGGCCGCGGCAACGTCAACACCGGCATCGTCGGCGGGGTGGAGCTGGCCAGGCCGCGGGGCCTCGCCAGCGAGGAGGAGGCCCTGGAGTCGACCCTGGCCGAGGCCGGGCGCCTGGCCGAAAAAGGCGTCTTCGCGGTCGCCTGCGTCTGGCGGGTCCTCAGGGGCTCGGTCTTCCAAAACCAGCGCCCCCCCAGCCTGCGGTACTACCTCAAACTGTCCGCCGGCCTCGACGCTATCAGACGCCTCAACCGGCTGCCCGCCGACATGGACAACTACCGGCGCTGCGGCAACCACGGCGACACCGACCTGGCCAGGATTTAAGACTCAAGGACGCGGGACTTTTTCATATGTCCCCGAACGCGACCATTTTATATTCGGCCCGCGCGGCCCGGAAAAAACCAATGCCCCTCAGGCTTCCCGACAAGACCGTCGCCGCCCTGGCCGACCCCGGGTCGGTCAAATTGATTTCCACCGTCGGGCCCGACGGCCTCCCCCGGACGGCGCTCAAGGACTCCCTGCGTCTGCTCGCCGACGGGCTCCTGGAATACGACGAGCTGTTGGAGACGTCCGAGACCAACAAAAACATGACCAGGGCGCTCTGGTTCGACCGGCCGGTGGCCGCGACCGTCATAGACCCCGGCAAAAACGTCACCCGGATCTCCGCCGTCCCCGTCCGCTGCGTCATCTCGGGGGCGGAGTACCTCAAACGCTACCGGGAACTGCGGGCCCGGGACCCGGAAAGCGACCTGGCGGCCGTCTGGCGGCTCAGGCCGGTCGAGGCCGAGGCGGTCGACCTCGCCTCCCGACGCCGGGCCCAAGAGCGGGACCACCCCCTCCTGACCCACCTCGACAGGCTCCTGGCCGCAAACGACTGAGACTCGCCGCCCCCGCCGACGCCGACGCCGCAGTCGGGGACGGGTTCGCCAATACCGTCATTATCATCGCCGTCGCCATCGCCGTCACCATCGCTGTCATCCGCTGTCATCATCGCCGTCGCCATCGCCGTCACCATCGCTGTCATCCGCTGTCATCCGCTGTCATCCGCTGTCATCATCGCCGTCGCCGCCGTCACAGTCGCCGTCGCCGCGGTCATCACCCCGTCATCATCGCCGCCGCCACCGTCGCCTCCCTCGACTCCCCTCCCCGGCCCCGGGGAGTCCGGACGCCTTCTTTCGTCGGCGGGAGGGGAAGGAAGGACGGGAGGGGAAAGGAGAGGGAGCAGGATGAAGGTTGCCGTCATGACGGCGGGGCGGCGGAGCGGACGGTGGCCGTCGCGCTAAATCTTATCCTTCGGAAGACAGATTCCGCAAAAATATTTCTATCAAATTTAAATTTTATTATAAATATATAATTTACAATATTTATAATATTTATGCAAATAATAAATATTTTACAGTGTCTAAAGTAATCATACCTATATTTATAAAAATATTCTGGCCTGCATGATTGTCTTTAATATGCCCGGCCCAGCACAATTAGGCGCCGTTAATTTCCGATCGCGCCAACCCTACGTCCCGCATACGTTTGCGGCTAATCAAAACTAAAGTCTTTTGA